>CAYPSU010000159.1:0-5008 GCA_964413475.1 uncultured Polaromonas sp.
CGTGTGAAAACCCCAGCTCGTAGGCCTTCGCCTCAAACATCTTGAAGGTGTCCGGGTGGACATACCGGCGTACCGGCAAATGACTGCTGCTCGGGGCCAGGTACTGCCCGATGGTCAGCATGTCGATGTCGTGCGCGCGCATGTCGCGCATGACCTCCAGGATTTCTTCGTCAGTCTCGCCCAGTCCGACCATCAGGCCGCTTTTGGTGGGCACCTTCGGGAACAGGGCCTTGAATTTTTTCAGCAGGTTCAGCGAGAACGCGTAGTTTGAGCCCGGTCGCGCCTGCTTGTAAAGACGCGCTACGGTTTCCAGGTTGTGATTCATCACGTCCGGTGGCGCGGCCTTGAGGATTTCAAGGGCGCGGTCGTCGCGGCCGCGAAAGTCAGGCACCAGAACTTCTATTTGTGTACCCGGCGACAGCTCGCGGGTCTTGCGTATGCATTCGACAAAGTGAGCCGCTCCCCCGTCGCGCAGATCGTCCCTGTCGACGCTGGTGATGACCACGTAATTGAGCTTGAGCGCCGCAATGGTCTTGGCCAGATTTTCGGGCTCCTGCACATCGAGCGGGTCGGGCCGGCCATGGCCCACATCGCAAAACGGGCAGCGGCGGGTGCATTTGTCGCCCATGATCATGAAGGTGGCGGTGCCTTTGCCAAAGCACTCCCCGATATTGGGACAACTCGCTTCCTCGCAGACGGTAACCAGTTTGTTCTGGCGCAGGATGTCTTTGATTTCATAGAAGCGGGTGCCGGCGCTGGCGGCCTTGACGCGGATCCAGTCGGGCTTTTTCAGCACCTGGCCCTGCTCGACCTTCACCGGGATGCGCGAGAGCTTGGCCGCGGCCTTCTGCTTGGCCAGCGGGTTGTAGCTTTCGGGGCTTTGCGCCTCACGCACGACGGGGTTGCTGCTCATATTCCTGCTCAAGGTGTCAGACGGGTGGCGAGCCTGCTGCCCAGCAGGCCAGCGGCTTCTTCCCAGCCGATTTGAACCCCGATTGTAGAAAGATCGATGGTCTTCAAGCCGGCATGGCCGCAGGGGTTGATACGCTCGAAGGGGGACAGATCCATATCGACGTTCAGTGAAACCCCGTGATAAGTGCAGTGGCGGCTGACCTTGATGCCCAGAGCCGAGATCTTGCCCAGGCCTCGAAATGGGTCATCGGCAGGCCTGGGCCCGGTGAGCGCGGCATGCGAGCCTGGATCGTCCAGCCGCACATAGATGCCCGGCGAGCCGGCCACGCGGTGACCGGTCACGCCCAGGTGGGCCAAGGTTCGAATAACGGCTTCTTCCAAGCGGTAGACGTACTCTTTGACGAAGTAGCCGGCCCGCCTGAGGTCAAGCAGCGGGTAGGCCAGCACCTGGCCGGGTCCATGGAAGGTAACTTGTCCCCCTCGGTTGGTCTGCACCACCTCAATACTGCCGGCCGCCAGCACATGCTCGGCTTTCCCGGCCAGCCCCTGGGAAAAGACCGGCGGGTGTTCACACAGCCAAAGTTCATCGGGCGCGTCGGCTTGCCGCGCGGCAGTGAAGGCCTGCATGGCTTTCACGGTCGGCACAAAGGGCTGCAGCCCGAGCGTGCGGATTTGCATGGCCTGATCAGAGCACAACCTTGACCATCGGGTGGGTGGACAGGGTTCGGTAAAGCTCGTCGAGCTGCTCGCGGCTGGTGGCGGTGACGGTCAGCGTTACGCCCAAATAACGTCCGGTCTTGCTCTCGCGCAACTCGAGGGTGCTCTCATCAAAATGGGGGTCAAGAGATTTCGCCACCTTGACCATGGCCGCCACGAAGCCGTCGACCTTTTCGCCCATCACCTTGATCGGGAAGGCGCTGGGATAAGTGATCAGGGATTCTTGGGGCGGTGTCAGGGTCATGGCCCATTGGCGCTTGAGTGTGGGGTCGGACTCAGTGTAGCCTCAGGGTTCGGTGGGCTCTCCAATCCGAAATGTTTGACAGAGCCTCGGTGTTTTTACTTATAATGCGCAGCCATTTTGAACAAGACGCTGTTTTCAAGCGGCGCTGTAATTGGGTGGTCATCGGGTTCGCCAGGCCGGGTCGTCTTGCAAGGATGATCAGGTTCGGATTTCAAGCCCGAAAGGCTCCGTAGGGCATCTTGAAAACCAATTCGAATCCCAGTCCCCCAGCATCACAGGTGCCGGAGGGCAGTGAACAGCGGTCTGCGGACAAGGCAGGCTGGCTCGCATGGGGCGATGAGGCGCAGGAGGCCGTGCAGCCCCTGACCCGTGAGCAGGTGGCGCAAATGGGTTTGGACAGGCCGACGGTGTCGGTCTGGCGGGTGTTGTTGTGGCAGGCTTGCGCGGGCCTGGGCTTGGCCCTGATGCTCGCTTGGGTTGATCGATCCTGGGGTGGGTCGGCCCTGTACGGTGCGGCGGCGGTGGTACTGCCGGGTTTGGTTTTTGCGCGCGGCTTGACCGGGCGCTTGTCTTCGATCAATGCGGGGACGGCAGTGGCGGGCTTCTTCGTTTGGGAGTTCGTCAAGATCGGTCTGACGCTGGCCATGTTGCTGGCTGCGCCCAGGCTGTTGTCGGATTTGAATTGGCCAGCCCTGCTGGCCGGGCTGGTGGTGACCATGAAGGTGGTCTGGCTGTCGGTGTGGATGCAATCTCGCCGTCGTCAGGTCTCTGGAGCGAATTGGAAGAACAGGCAATAACATGGCTGCAGACAAGGAATTGACCGCTGGTGAATACATCGTTCACCACTTGGGCCATCTTCAAAACAAGAAGCCCGAAAGCGTTCTCGACTTTTCGGTCTTTAACCTGGACTCCCTGTTCTGGGCGATTTTGCTGGGCGTTGTGGGCACCTACTTCCTCTGGAAGGCCGCTCGCAAGGCGACCTCGGGCGTTCCTGGGCGGTTTCAGGCGGCGGTCGAAATTTTGATCGAGATGGTCGAGAACCAGGCCAAGGGCATTGTGCACAGCGCCGAGAGCCGCAAATTCGTAGCGCCGCTGGCCTTGACGGTCTTCGTCTGGATTTTCCTGATGAATGCCATGGATCTGTTGCCAGTAGACCTGATTCCGGCGATCTGGCATGGGGTGGCGCCGGCCCTCGGAGCCAAGGATTACATGCGGGTGGTGCCCACGGCCGACCTGTCGGTGACCATGGGCCTTTCGGTCGCGGTCTTGCTGATCTGTCTGTACTACAACGTCAAGATCAAGGGGATCGGCGGCTGGGTGCATGAACTCTTCACCGCCCCCTTTGGCTCCCACCCCTTGCTGTGGCCTTTCAACTTCCTGATGCAGATCATCGAGTTCGTGGCCAAGACGGTTTCACACGGCATGCGACTATTCGGCAATATGTACGCGGGCGAGTTGATCTTTATGCTGATTGCCCTGATGGGCGGTGCTTGGTCGCTGTCGGCCACCGGCATCGGCCTGGCGATTGGCCACATCATCGCCGGTTCGGCCTGGGCGATATTTCACATTCTGATCATCACGCTGCAGGCTTTCGTGTTCATGATGCTGACCCTGGTCTATATCGGCCAGGCGCATGACGCCCACTGATTGGGTTCTTTCAGCAAGGCACTGGTTTTCGTTTTTCTCTCAACCCTGTCTCTTTAGGAGTTACATCATGGAAGTTATCAGCTTTGTTGCCCTGGCCGCCGGCCTCATCATCGGCCTTGGCGCCGTCGGTGCCTGTATTGGTATCGGCATCATGGGCAGCAAATACCTGGAGTCTGCGGCTCGTCAGCCAGAGCTCATGGGTGAACTGCAAACCAAGATGTTCCTGCTGGCTGGTCTGATTGATGCGGCCTTCATTATTGGTACGGGTATTGCCCTGTGGTTCGCCACTGCCAACCCATTCCTGGGTCAGCTCGCCAACCTGCCTAAGTAATTTTCGCTGGCCCTCGTGCACAGACCCGGATTTCACCGCCTTGATGGCGGGCGGCGTCGGGGAAAGGAATCCAAGTGAGCATTACCGGTACCCTCATCATCCAGATCATTGTCTTCCTGATTCTGGTGTGGTTCACGATGAAGTTCGTCTGGCCGCCGATCACTGCGGCCCTTGACGAGCGGGCGCGAAAGATCGCCGATGGTTTGGCTGCGGCTGACAAGGCCAAGTCTGATCTGTCTGCGGCCAACAAGCGTGTCGAGGAAGAGTTGTCCAAGTCCCGCAATGAGTCGGCCGTGCGTCTGGCCGAGGCTGAGCGCCGCGCCCAGAGCATGATCGAAGAGGCCAAGGCCCGGGCGTCGGAAGAGGCGGCCAAGATCATCGCGGCCGCGCGCGCCGAGGCTGATCAGCAGTCGGTCAAGGCGCGGCAGGTTTTGCGTGAAGAAGTGGCCAGCTTGGCTGTCAAGGGCGCCGAGCAGATTCTGCGCCGTGAAGTCAACGCCAGCGTTCACGCCGAACTTCTCACTCGCCTGAAAGCTGAGCTCTGAAGCCATGGCCGAACTTGCCACCATCGCCCGCCCCTACGCTGAAGCGCTCTTTAAGAGCAGTGCCTCGGATCTCAAGGGCAGCCTCGCTTGGTTGGAGGAGCTCGCTGCCATCGCGGCTGATCCGCAATTGCAGCAACTCGCAGACGACCCCAAGGTCACCGCCGGTCAGACCTATGAGGTCATCGCGGCGGTCTGCAAGACTCCGCTGACCGACAAGGCGCGCAATTTCCTCCGCACCGTGGTCGACAACGGCCGTTTGGCAGCCTTGCCCGAAGTCGCTCGCCAGTTCCGCGTGCTGGTCAACACCCAGACCGGCACCTCCGATGCGGTGGTACACAGCGCTTTCCCCATTGAGGGGCAGGCGCTCTCCGATCTGGTGGCCACGCTCGAGAAGCGCTTCGGTCGTAAGTTGTCGCTTACGGTGCAACTGCAGCCGGAGTTGATCGGCGGCATTCGCGTCGTGGTGGGTGACGAGGTGCTGGACACCTCGATCAAAGCCCGTTTGGAACAAATGAAAGTGGCGCTGATTGCCTGATCCGGGGCGCAGGGCACCAACTAACTTGAAAGAAGGAAAGAGTCATGCAACTCAATCCCGCAGAAATTTCTGAACTG
>CAYPSU010000160.1:0-4872 GCA_964413475.1 uncultured Polaromonas sp.
CAGTTCGGTAAAGATGACGGCCGGCGTGTTGTCCTTGGTGTTCTTGCGCTCGAACAGCGGGTCGGCCACGACCGAGGCGCGCAGGGTGTTGTCCGGGTGGTTGTAGGCCCGGCGCACGCCTTCGTTGATGGCATCGTCCAGGCTGCCGGAAAAGCCCGTCAACCGGACGTCCATGCCGATCTTGATGAACACGTTGACGATGCCGGTGTCCTGGCAGATCGGGCGGTGCCCCGTGGCGCTCATCTTGGAGTTGGTGAGGATCTGCGCAATGGCGTCCTTGGCCGCCGGGCTCTGCTCGCGCTCGTAGGCGCGTGCCAGGTGGGCGATGTAGTCGGCCGGGTGGTAGTAGCTGATGTACTGCAGGGCGGCTGCGACGGATTCGATCAGGTCGTCTGGCGTGATGTTCGTGGACATGGCTTGAGGGGGTCAAAGGGAAGGGGCGCCGCTACCCGGGCACGGCGGCCTTTGCTGGCGTGGGCACCCCCATTTTGACAGCGAACCGGACACGAGCCTGACAGGGCCAGCCTCTCAAGCCGCACGACCATGCGCCGGGAGCGCGACAGCATGGGTGGGGTCTGCGTGCCCCCCGGACGAGGCCCGCCGACCCGCCGTCTCTGGCTGCCACGCGGCGCTGAATACAAAAGCGCTCGCGGCGATAATCGGGCGGTGCCTGTCGGGTGCCGCCCATGAGTCGTATCCTTTTCATCCATCAGAACTTCCCCGGCCAGTTCAGGCATCTGGCACCGGCTCTGGTCCGGACCGGTCACGAAGTCCGGGCCCTGCACATGCGCGCTCAGGTCCCGGACTCATGGCTGGGCGTGAGCTGCCACCTTTACCAACCCGTGCAGGGGCCGGTACCAGGGCAGCATCCGTGGCTGCAGGACATGCAGTCCAAGGTGCTGCGCGGCCAAGGCTGTCTGGCGGCGATGCGGGCCCTGCACGCACAAGGCTTCGAGCCGGACCTGGTGATCGCCCACATCGGCTGGGGCGAGGCGCTCTTCGTGCGGGAGGCTTGGCCCCGAACGCGGCTGGCGGTCTATGCAGAATTCTTCTACCGCCTCGAGGGCGCCGATGTGAACTTCGACCCCGAGTTTGCCTCTGTGGGGCCGGAGGCAATGGCCCGGTTGCGACTGCGCAATGCGCCGCAACTGCTGCAGCTGGAGACGGCCGACGCGGTGATCGCCCCCACGCGCTGGCAGGCGCAGACCTACCCGCAGCCCTGGCGTGACCGTATCGATGTCATCCATGAAGGCGTCTCGACCGCGCTGTTGCGGCCCGACCCGGCCGTGCGCTGGACCGTGCCGGGTCTGGGCCTGACGCTGGGGCGCGGCGATGAGGTGGTGACCTTCGTCAGCCGCCACCTGGAGCCCTATCGCGGCTTCCACAGCTTCATGCGCAGTCTGCCCGAGATGCTGGCAGCACGGCCCAATGCTCGGGTTCTGGTGGTCGGCGCCGAGGGGGTCAGCTATGGGGCTCCGCCCCCAGACGGGCGCAGCTGGCAGCAGATTTACGCCGACGAAGTGCGGCCGCGCATGACGCAGGCGCAGTGGGATCGTGTGCATTTCCTCGGGCGGATCCCCTACAACGACTTCAGGGCCGTGCTGGCGCTCTCCACGGTGCATGTGTACCTGACCTATCCCTTTGTGCTCAGCTGGAGCCTGCTGGAGGCGATGAGCATGGGGTGCGCCATCGTGGCCAGCCGCACAGGGCCGGTCTGCGAGGTGATCGAGCATGACCGCCAGGGGCGGCTGGTCGATTTCTTCGATCCTCGGGGCCTGGCTGCCGAGGTGGTTCGTCTACTGGCCGACAGTGGCGAGCGTTCCCGACTGGGCGCGGCCGCGCGGGAGCGGGCGGTGGCCCATTACGATCTGGAGAAGGTCTGCCTGCCGCAGCAGGAGGCCTGGGTTCGGCATCTGCTGGGCTGAGCGGGGTGGGTGGGGTCCGATCAGTGCTTGGCGGCGCTGCTTTGGGACATCAGCCGATCTGTCAGGGCGATGGCGATGGCGCTGAGCAGGAAGGTGACATGGATCACGGTTTGCCACAGCAGGACCTTGGTGTCGTAGTTGGCCGCGTTGATGAAGGTCTTGAGCAGGTGGATCGAGCTGATGCCAATGATGGCGGTGGCCAGCTTGACCTTGAGTACCGACGCATTGACATGGCTGAGCCACTCGGGCTGATCCGGATGACCCTCAAGCTCCATGCGACTGACAAAGGTTTCGTAGCCACCGACGATGACCATGATCAGGAGGTTGGAGATCATGACCACATCGATCAGGGCCAGCACCACCAGCATGATGACCGTCTCGTTGAGGGCCGTCAGCGGCACATCGGACTTGTAGCCGATGCTGGTCACCAGGGCCTGCAGCGCAGCCTGGCTGCCGAACACCGCTTCGATCAGGTGAACCAGCTCAACCAGAAAATGGAACACGTAGACGCACTGGGCGGCAATCAGGCCGATGTACAGCGGTAACTGCAGCCAGCGGCTGGCAAAGATCATGCGCGGCAGGGGCCGCATCTGAACGCGCGTGGGTGAAGTGGGGTCGGTCATGGCAAGCAGGGTGGCCAAAAGGCCCGATTCTAGGGCCTCACCCCTATGGCGATGCACCGGGGCTCCTGTGTAAGCTCAGCCCTTCGTCAGAAGCTTGTAAGAGCTTTCCTTGACAGTTCGCAGCGCACTGTGCAGCCCCAAAGGAGACAAGATCCATGAGTACGAATACGTCCGCCATCGAGTCCGTGCTGGTTGAAAACCGGGTGTTCCCGCCGCCGCAGGCCGCCACCGAAGGCGCACGCGTGAGCGGCATGGCCGCCTACGAAGAGCTGTGCCGCCAGGCCGAGGCTGATTTCCAGGGCTTCTGGGCTCAGCGCGCGCGCGACAACCTGATCTGGCACAGGCCCTTCACCCAAGTGCTCGATGAATCGAACAAGCCCTTCTACAAATGGTTTGCCGATGGTCAGCTCAACGCCTCCTACAACTGCCTGGACCGCCACCTGGGCACGCCGACCGAAAACCGCAAAGCCATCATCTTTGAGAGCGATGACGGGAAGGTCATGCACGTGAGCTTCAAGGAACTGCACGCCAAGGTCTGTCAGTTTGCCAATGCGCTCAAGTCCTTGGGGGTCAAAAGGGGCGACCGCGTGGTCATTTACATGCCCATGACCATCGAAGGTGTGGTGGCCATGCAGGCCTGTGCCCGCATAGGGGCCACCCACTCGGTGGTTTTTGGTGGCTTTTCGGCCAAGAGTCTGCAAGAGCGCATTCAGGATGCGGGCGCGGTGGCGGTGATCACCGCCAACTACCAGATGCGCGGCGGCAAGGAGCTGCCCCTGAAGGCCATCGTCGATGAGGCCCTGGGCCTTGGCGGCTGCGACAGCATCAAGAACGTGGTGGTCTATCAGCGCACTGCCACGGCCTGCCAGATGGTGGCTGGCCGCGACCGATTCATGACCGATGTGCTGCAGGGTCAGTCCAGCGATTGCCCGGCTGAGATGGTGGAGGCCGAGCACCCTCTGTTCATCCTCTACACCTCAGGCTCCACCGGCAAGCCCAAGGGCGTGCAGCACAGCACGGCGGGGTATCTGCTGTGGGCCAAGATGACCATGGACTGGACCTTCGATGTGCGGCCCACCGACATCTTCTGGTGCACCGCTGACATCGGCTGGATCACTGGTCACAGCTACGTGGCCTACGGTCCGCTGGTGGCTGGTGCAACGCAGGTCATCTTCGAGGGGGTGCCCACCTATCCGGACGCCGGTCGCTTCTGGCAGATGATCGAGCGCCACAAGGTCACCATCTTCTACACCGCGCCGACGGCCATTCGCTCCCTGATCAAGGCCGCCGAGGGCGATGCCAAGGTGCATCCCAGGAACTGGAATCTCTCGAGCCTGCGCATCCTGGGGTCGGTCGGTGAGCCGATCAACCCCGAAGCCTGGATGTGGTACCACCGGCATGTGGGTGGCGAGCGTTGCCCCATTGTTGATACCTTCTGGCAGACCGAGACGGGCGGTCACATGATCACACCGCTACCCGGTGCCACGCCGCTGGTCCCCGGCTCTTGCACGCTGGCGCTGCCTGGCATTGCAGCGGCCATTGTCGATGAGCAGGGCAATGACATGCCCAACGGAAGCGGCGGCATTTTGGTGGTCAAGAAACCCTGGCCGTCGATGATTCGCACCATCTGGGGTGATCCGGAACGCTTCAAGAAAAGCTACTTCCCCGACGAACTCAAGGGCTACTACCTCGCCGGAGACGGTGCGGTCCGCAGCGCCGACCGGGGTTACTTTCGCATCACCGGGCGTATTGACGACGTGCTCAATGTGTCGGGCCACCGCATGGGCACCATGGAGATTGAGTCGGCGCTGGTGGCCAAGACCGATCTGGTGGCCGAGGCCGCCGTGGTCGGACGCCCAGATGACCTCACCGGCGAGGCCATCGTCGCCTTTGTCGTGCTCAAGCGCGCCCGCCCCACGGGTGAGGAGGCCAAGGTCATTGCCAAGCAGTTGCGTGACTGGGTGGGCAAGGAGATCGGCCCGATCGCCAAGCCCAAGGACATCCGCTTTGGCGACAACCTGCCCAAGACCCGTTCGGGCAAGATCATGCGACGGCTCTTGCGTGGCATTGCCAAGGGCGAGGCGATCACCCAGGACACCTCCACCTTGGAAAACCCGGCCATTTTGGAACAGCTGTCGCAGAACAACTGAGGATCTTGCATCCGATCGGCCGTCTAACGATTCCAAAGAGGCCCCTCGCGCTGAGGGTGCCGCTCCTGCGAAGGCTCCCTCGCGCCGACGGCGGCACTCCTGCGAAATTTAATCGAGGCGGGTCAGCAGTTTTGTGGGAGCCGCGCCCCCGCGGCGATGCGGCGCTCGCTTGAG
>CAYPSU010000161.1:0-4851 GCA_964413475.1 uncultured Polaromonas sp.
CTCGGGGCTGGTGTAGATCTCGGTGGTCGCCGTATCATTAAAAAAATGGCCGTGCTGACCCGCGATGCGCTCGGCCACCGCTACGCCCTCTTCCTCTGCCTTGTGCGCCAGCATGGGCCCGCGCACCACATCCCCCACCGCCCAAACACCGGGTAGGTTGGTCCTGCAATCACCATCGACCACGATCGCGCCGCGCTCGTCGAGTTGCAGCCCCACCGCTTGCGGATTCAGACCCGTGGTATTGGGCACCCGACCAATGGAGACGATCAGCTTGTCGGCCTCAAGCGTCTGGGCCTGTGCTTTGGCATTGGTGTAGGTGATGGTCACGCCCTTCTTGCTGGACTTGACCTCGCCCACCTTGACGCCCAGCTCTATCTTTAGGCCCTGCTTGTCGAAGGATTTCTTGGCCTCCTTGGCGATCTGCTCATCGACCGCGCCCAGAAAAGTGGGCAGTCCCTCCAGGATGGTCACCTCAGCGCCCAGCCGTCGCCAGACCGATCCCATTTCCAGGCCGATCACCCCCGAACCGATCAGGGCCAGCCTCTTGGGAACCGTACCCATTCGGAGCGCGCCATCGTTGGACAGAACGGTCTCCTCGTCAAACGGGACACCGGGCAGCGCACGCGCATTCGACCCCGTAGCGACGATCACCTGTTTGCCCAGCAAGGTCTCCTCGGCCGCGCCCGTGACCTGAATTTCGTAGCCGCCCTCCGCGGCCTTGACGAAGGCGCCACGACCATGGAAGAAAGCCACTTTGTTCTTTTTGAAAAGGTACAAGATTCCGTCGTTGTTCTGCTTGACCACCATGTCCTTGCGCGAGAGCATCTTGTTCACATCAATCTTGACATCCCTGGCGGTGATGCCGTGGTCTGCGAAATGATGGTTGGCATGGTCGAAGTGCTCGGACGACTGCAGCAAGGCCTTGGATGGAATGCAGCCGACATTGGTGCAGGTGCCGCCAGGGGCAGGGCCACCCGCAGCGTTTTTCCACTCGTCAATGCAGGCCACATTCATGCCGAGTTGAGCGGCACGGATGGCCGCGATGTAGCCACCCGGTCCACCGCCGATCACAATGACGTCAAATGATTTGCTCATGATTTTTCCGCAAAAGTAGAAAGGTCAGAAGGAAAGCGCCTCAAGCCGCTGGCGCCCATGGGTGGTCAGCTGAACCGGCAGCGTAAGGCCGGGCGCTCTGGCCCGACTGCGCTTGGCACACGTGCCAGGCGCAAGCCTCAGATGTCAAACAACAGACGTGCCGGGTCCTCCAGCGCCTCCTTCATGGCCACCAGACCGAGCACAGCCTCGCGGCCATCGATGATGCGGTGGTCGTAGCTCATGGCCAGATAGTTCATCGGCCGGATCACAATCTGCCCGTTCTCGACCACTGCGCGGTCCTTGGTCGCATGCACGCCAAGAATGGCCGATTGCGGCGGATTGATGATGGGCGTGGAGAGCATCGAGCCGAAAGTGCCCCCATTTGAGATCGAGAAGGTGCCACCGGTCATCTCCTCGATACCGAGCTTACCGTCACGCGCCTTGGCGCCGTATTCAGCGATCTTTTTCTCGATATCGGCAAAACTCATCTGGTCGGCGTTGCGCAAAATCGGCACCACCAGACCCCGCGGCGAGCCGACCGCGATACCGATATCAAAGTAGCCGTGATAGACGATGTCGTTACCATCGACACTGGCATTGAGCACCGGAAATTTCTTGAGCGCATGCACAGCCGCCTTGACGAAAAAGCTCATGAAGCCGATCTTCACACCGTGCTCTTTCTCGAACTTCTCCTGGAAACGCTTGCGCATCTCCATCACCGGCGCCATGTTGACCTCGTTGAAGGTGGTGAGGATGGCGTTGGTGGCCTGCGACTGCAGCAGACGTTCGGCAATGCGGGCCCGCAAACGGGTCATGGGTACCCGCTGCTCCGGGCGCTGCCCCAGATCCAGGGAAGGACCCGCCACCTGGGGCAACGCCACAGTTGGAACGCCGGTGGGGATGGGTGAAGCGGCCAAGGCCGGCTTGACTGCACCGGCCGCAACCGCTGCGATCACATCGCCTTTGGTGACTCGACCATCGCGGCCCGTACCGGGCACCGAACCCGGGGGCAACTGCTGGTCTGCCATCAGCTTGGCCGCAGCCGGCATGGCCACGCCGGCCATGGAGGCGGCCACCGGGGCGGCGGCCTGAGCAGGCGCAGGCGCAGCAACGCTGGCTGGCACGGGGGCCACAACCGGCGCTGGAGCGCCGGCCACAGCGGCCGTGTCGATCCGCGCAATCGGCTGGTTGGCCACCACCGTGTCGCCATCACCGACCAGCAATTCGGTCAATACGCCAGCGGCCGGCGCCGGCACCTCCATCACCACCTTGTCGGTTTCGATGTCGATCAAAATTTCATCGGCGGCGACGGCCTGCCCGGCCTTTTTCTTCCATTGCAGCAAAGTGGCCTCTGCCACAGACTCGGAGAGCTGGGGAACCTTGACTTCTACGATTGCCATATCTTGTATCTCTGTGTTGATTGAACGCGAGCTTGTTCAGAATCGACCCGGCCGGATCACTTGGACAGCACGAAGCCCTTGAGCTTGCCGAAGGCCGCCTCGATCAGGGCCTTTTGCTGATCCTGATGCAGATGCGAGTACCCGACGGCCGGAGAGGCCGACGCAGCACGACCGGCGTAGCCCAGCCGCTGACCATCCAGCATGTTTTCGTGGATGTTGTGCTGGATGAAGAACCAGGCGCCCTGATTTTGTGGTTCATCCTGACACCAGACAATCTCGGTGGCGTTCGGATACTTTTTGATTTCGGCGCCGAAGGCCTTGTGAGGGAAGGGGTAGAGCTGCTCGATGCGCACGATAGCCACATCCTCGGCCCCCTTGTCCTCTCGCTTCTTCATCAGGTCATAGTAGACCTTGCCAGAACAAGCAATCACCCGGCGGACCTTGTCGGCCCGCAGGTCGCGGGTCTCGCCGATGACCGTCTGAAAGCCACCCTTGGTGAATTCCGAGAGCGGCGATGTCGCATCCTTGTTACGCAGCAAGGATTTGGGCGTGAAGATCACCAGCGGCTTGCGCAGGTTGCGCACCATCTGACGGCGCAACACGTGGAAGATCTGGCTGGCGGTGGTGGGCTGGACGATCTGCATATTGGTGTCAGCGGCCAACTGCATGAAACGCTCGACCCGGGCCGAGCTGTGCTCCGGTCCCTGCCCCTCGTAACCGTGCGGCAGCATCAAAGTGATGCCATTGACGCGGCCCCACTTGACCTCGCCAGAGGCAATGAACTGATCGATCACCACCTGGGCACCGTTGGCAAAATCGCCGAACTGGGCCTCCCAGATCACCAGCGTATTGGGGTCATTGGAAGCGTAGCCATACTCGTACGCCAGAACGGCTTCCTCAGACAGGATGGAGTCGATCACCACAAAGGGCGCCTGATTCTCCGCAACATTTTGCAGCGGCACGTAAGTACCGGTGTCCCATTTCTCACGGTTCTGGTCATGGATGACCGCATGCCGGTGGGTGAAAGTGCCACGCCCGCTGTCCTCGCCGCTGAGCCGGATCGGGTAACCGCTGGCCACCAGAGAGGCAAAGGCCATGTGCTCGCCCATACCCCAATCCACATTGACGTCGCCCCGGCCCATGGCGGCACGATCGTCATAGACCTTCTTGACCAACTGATGAGGCGTGATCGAGGGCGGAATGGTCGTGATCTTCTCGGCCAGACGCTTCCATTCAGCCAGCGGTATGGCGGTATCGGCCGAATCGGTCCACTTTTTGCCGAGGAATGGGGACCAGTCCACGGAAAACTTGCTCTTGAAGTTGGTCAACACCGGATCGACCGTGTGCTTGCCCGCGTCCAGCGCAGCCCGGTAGGCCTTGATCATGTCCTCACCCAGCGTCTGCCCCAAACCCTGCGCCGCGAGCTTTTCGGCATACAGCTTGCGAGTTCCCGGATGTTGCGCGATCTTTTTGTACATCAGGGGCTGGGTCAGACTCGGCGTGTCCTGTTCGTTGTGGCCGAGTTTGCGGAAACAGGTGATATCGACCACCACATCGGCGGAAAAAGTCATGCGATATTCCAGCGCCAGTTGCGTTGCCAGCACCACCGCCTCGGGGTCGTCTCCGTTGACATGCAGCACCGGCGCCTCGACCATTTTGAAGATGTCGGTACAAAAAAGTGTCGAACGCAGGTCACGGGGATCGGAGGTGGTAAAGCCGATCTGGTTGTTGATGATGATGTGCACCGTGCCACCCGTGGAATAGCCACGGGTCTGGGCCAGACACAAGGTTTCCTGGTTAACGCCCTGTCCACCGACGGCCGCATCGCCATGCACCAGCACCGGCAGCACCTGCTTGCCCTTGGGGTCACCGCGCCGGTCCATGCGGGCGCGCACCGAACCCTCGACCACCGGATTGACGATTTCCAGATGCGAGGGATTGAAAGCCAGACTCAGATGCACTGGCCCGCCCGGGGTGGTCACGTCAGAGCTGAAACCCTGGTGATACTTCACATCACCGGCCGGCAAATCCTCTGGGGCTGTGTGATCGAACTCGGCGAACAGGTCGCCCGGCATCTTGCCCAGCGTGTTAACCAGCACGTTCAGTCGGCCTCGATGCGCCATACCAATCACGATTTCCTGCACGCCCTGTGCACCGGCTTGCTGGATCAGCTCATCCATGGCCGCGATAAAGCTCTCTCCGCCCTCCAAGGAAAACCGCTTTTGACCCACGTATTTGGTATGCAGGTAACGCTCAAGCCCTTCAGCGGCGGTCAAACGATCGAGGATGTGCTTTTTCTTGTCGGCATTGAAGGTCGGCTTGCTGCGCAGGGACTCCAGCTTTTGCTGCCACCAGC
>CAYPSU010000162.1:0-2502 GCA_964413475.1 uncultured Polaromonas sp.
TGTACTGCATTTCGACAAAGACCGTGCTCAGGTTTCTCAGGCTTCCGAAAAACGAATCCGCAGGGCCACGGTATAGGTCGCTCCCAAGGCTAAAACGAAGCCGGTCGTTGGCAGCGTAGCGTACCCGCGGTCGCACCAGAAAGTCGCCCCGGGCAAACCACGCGACGCCAATCAACTCTGCCTCCAAGGTGTCGTTCCACCACTTTTGGGCGACGCGCACCGTAGCGCCTGCCTGCTGGGCGTCACGTTGGTTGGATATCAGCGCCTGTCGCAAAGCCAACTCTCGAAGCGGTGCAGGAGCCGTCAACGGATCTTCCCAGGACATCACCTGCCGGTAGAGCAACTGCATGTTCACGTTGAGATTGGTGAGGAAAGTCCGGTCGCCACCCACCACCGCGTAGAGGAAAGGATTACGCGTGAAGGGATCATTTCCGTGGCGATCCTCGGTACGGGTAATGGCAACTTCGGCACGCAGGCCGTAGCGCCCCACCGTGGTTGCGGCATCCGCGCCAAGCATCTGTATGCGGGTGTGGGCGAGCCCTACGCGCGCACCATTTGCCAAGAACGCCTCGGGGCGTAAATCGGGCTGGCGTTCATAGCCATCGAAGTACGACACTGCCCAGTCCACGCTCTCGCCACTACGTTCAGCGCGCAACGCCCACTGGCGCGCAGCAGCAGAAGGATCACGGGACACGAAACTCACCCCCTGCACCGCCGGCAGAGGCAGGATGCTGGAACGAAACTCCGGAAGCCAAAGGGCGGATAGGCGTAACGCGTCGCGGTTCCAAGTGGTGCGGATGCTGCCCACGCCTGTTTTTTGGTCCTCGTCCAAGGGCGTGAGCAGGGTGAAGTTGCGGGCTGTCAGCACGTCAGTGGGGTTAACCGAATCGGCACGACCCCAGGCGATGAGCTGGCGACCGGCGGAGAAATCCCAGTCACCGAATGAGCCCGCGACGTAGGCCTCGCGCACATCCGAGGCGCCGGCGCGGCTGTCAAAGCGGCTGTCGCTTCGCGCCCACGCATCGATGACTGCCTTGCCGCCAGCGCCCAAGGTGGCCTTGCCAAGGAACCAGGCGCTGGCGGAATTGACCCCGGTATCACTATCCAAAAGGCGTGAGCGGCTCCATGCCGAGGCGCGCAGGGACAGGTCGGCACGATCCACGCGGACTGCTGGCTCGGGGTCGCGACTCTGCGCTTCGGGTGCGGTCCGGGGTATGGCTGTATTCCCGGAAGGCGTCTCTTCCGCCCGCAGGCTGCCGGCCACCAGCGTGACTGCCAGCGCCAGCGACGCGGAAAGAAGCCGGTTGCGTTCCGCCCGAATCATGACTCGCGCTCCAGTGCGCGAGCGGTGAAGCTCTCATCGCTAACGCCTTGGTTCACGTCATAGCGATCGAACTCGATCACCGTGCGGCGGTTCTCCTGAACGTTATGGGCCTCAGCCTTCATGGCTACCCACTTGCCGTTCTTGGGATCCACGTTGCGGTGGTCGCGCAACGTAATCACTTTGAGCAGCGCACCCGAGAGGTCGTAAGACTCAGCTCGCACGGCCGCGAAGTTGTCCTTGCGTACCCACGCCAAGCGCCGAGAATAGCCGCTGTCGTCGCGCACTTGTGTGTTCTTAGGCAATGCCTCCAGCACCCAGCAGTCGAATCCGTCGGCCTTTTCTTCGCGCACGATACGGTGCGTCCAGTCCGATACGCGGTAGCCGATTACGTCGCCGTAGGAGAAATCAGTGCCTACGAAGCTGTCTTTCTTGTTAGACGACACGAGCCGGCGCACCTTCTTGAGGGCCGGGAGGTAGATCCAGATGTCGTCGTCTCGGCCCGGCTCGCTATTCTCAATAGTAAGGCTCACCGTGCCGCGCACGTCCGCTGGCGACACGAAGCGCACCAGGGAACGATTGTCGAGGGAGCCGGCCTTGAGCTTCGAGCGTCCCTGGGTCTTGCGCACCCGCTCTTGGCCATTCGGCGAGATGAGGCGGAAGGTAGCTTCAGAAATCGAGTCGGCGACCTTCCCCACAGCGAAGTTGCGAGTGGCGATCTCCTCGGCACTTAGGGTCTGGGCGTGTGTTTCTGGGGCTGGCAGCGCTCCTGCACCCACGGCCACCGCTACCATCAGCGCTGCGCCCTTGCGCGCCAAGAGTGCCGGTTGGGCCGACGTGCCGAACATGAAGCGCGGCTTGAAGCGGAACACCATGGCGGGCAGCACCGTGAGCGCTGCGACCGAACTCACTAGCATGGCGGTTGCGACCAGAAAACCGAGGTAGAAGTGTACCCAGAAGCCCCAGGACAGCATCAGTAGCCCGAAGCCACCGGCAACGGCCGTGGAAACGAACAGCGTGGCTTTACCTGCGGAGCGAAACGCTTTGTGTAGTGCCTCGCCTGCGTCGCCGCCGCGCGCCAGCTCCTCGCGCATACGGTAGATCATGTAGATGCCGTAGTCGGCGCCGATGCCCACGGCCATGGCCGACACCAGCGCGGTGCCGATCTGCAGCGGGATGCC
>CAYPSU010000162.1:2602-4809 GCA_964413475.1 uncultured Polaromonas sp.
CTGTCTGTCTTCACGAACACCGTGATGAGACCGTTGCGATAGTTGGTATCGACGTAGCTGTCGAAGTCACTCGGGTCGCCTGAGGTGGAGTAAAGCAGCAGGTACTGGGCGATTAGCTCCGCGCTGTCAGGAATGGCGTCGAAGGCTGGATCGTCGCCGTTCATGGCGCGGTGCATGCGGCGCACGAAGTCCGTCAGGGACAGGCTCTTGCCCACAAAGGGATCGGTGGCGATTTTTTCCTGTAGCGCCTGCATGGCCTTGAGCACAGCGGGTTGCTTGAGAGCGTCATCCTCGCGACCCTTCACCAGCACGTAGAGGGTATTGGTGCCGCCCATGCGCTCGTTGAGCCGGCTGTCCTCAATCTTGGCGGGCACACTGCCATAGAAGTAACCCTTCTGTGAGTTGTCCACGCGTACTTGGCTCGCGCCCACCAGCGCCACCGCAGCGAGCGCGGCAGATGCGGCGAACACGGCACCTGGCCGGTTAGAGGCTAGTCGGAAAGCTCCCTCGGTAAGCCGGCTCCAGAGGGTGGGCATGCTCTCGCGCTCCAGCTCGCGCGCTCCGGGGGGAGGCAACATGGCCCGTAGCGCCGGGATGAGTGTCAACTCAAGTATCAGCGCGCTGGCGACACCTGCCGCGGTGAACAGGCCGAACACCTGAATGGACTTGATCTCGAACACCACCAGAGAGGCGAAGCCTGCGATCGCCACCCCGCCTGCCGCTAGCATCACCGGACCTACCCGGGTCAGTGATCGCACCACTGCCTCGCGGCTGCGGCTTTTGCCGTCGCGCAGCGGATCATCCTTGCAGAGGGAGGCATACTCCTCGTAATAGCGCTTTAAGATCTGCACCGCATGCCCCGCGGCGATGGCGAGGATCAGAATGGGCGTTGCGGCGTTGAAGGTATCGAAAGGCTGGCGGGCGAGGCCGAGCATACCCAGCGCCCACACTACCGCTAGTAAGGCGGTGACCAGCGGCAGCACCAATGCCTGCACGCTGCGAAACGCCTCATAGTGGATCAGCCCGATTATTAGCACCGCTAGCGGGAAAAGTAGACCAATGCGAGCGGAGTACTTCTCCAGAAGCGCTAGAAACACCGGTGTCCCGCCCAGATCGATTTCCACCGACGGATCCGCATGCTTGTCGGCGACCTCGCGCACTTGGCGCTCGATAGCCGTGAAGCCGCCCGGGATCTTCTTGAATTCGGCCACTACCTGGGCGGTGCGAGCGTCGCGGGACACGGATAGATTCGTGTACACCGGGTTAAGCGCCAGCGCCGAGCGTAACGCCTCGGCCGCTTCTGGCCCGCTGCCCAACAGTGGCTTCACCACCATGCCCTCATCGTTACCGGTAATGCTTTTGGACTTACGCGCCGCAATGCTGTTCACGTTGGCGCGTACCACACCGGGGAGTCGCAGTACGTCGTCGGTGATGGCGCGCACTCGCTCGGTCACGCCGTTCTCATAGATCGTTCCGCTGGTGGCGTGTACGCCGATCACCACGGTGAACCGGTTGCCAAACAGCGCTTCGATACGGTTGGTGGTGGCAATGAGCGGGTGGCTTTGGGGCAGGATGTCGTCGGGATCAACCACGATAGACAGCTGGCGGGTCTGGGAGGCGAGCAGTAGCGTGGCCAGGGCAACCAGCAGCATCACGATGATGCGGTAGCGGACCACCGCGCGTAGATAGCGTTCGAGCATGTGTACCTCCAGCCCCAGGGGCATCAAGTTGACAATGTCTACATCGGTTGCCATTCTTGCGCATCCATGTTGCTGTCGTCAACATTTTTTTACCTGGGTTCCGCTTGCCAACCCGGGCGCGACGACAGAAAATGAAAATTAACGAGAACTGCTTATGCCCGCCCCAAAGAAACCTGCAGCGCCCCGAACCACAGACAAAGTTAAAGGCAAGCCCAAGTCCTACCATCACGGCAACCTGCGCGAGGCGCTGCTGGAGGCCGGGCTTGAACTGCTGCGGAGGGATAGCGCAGAGTCATTGGGATTGCGCGAACTGGCACGCCAGGCCGGCGTGAGCCGTACCGCACCCTACCGACACTTCGAGAGCAAGGAGGCCCTGATCGCAGCCATCGCCGAGCAGGGTTTTCTGCGGCTACAGGCCTACCAAGACGAAGCAAAGCGGCGCTATCCCGACGACGTGGAAGCCTGGTTTCTGGAGGGCGCCCGGCAGTACATCCGCTTCGCCGTGGA
>CAYPSU010000163.1:0-4745 GCA_964413475.1 uncultured Polaromonas sp.
ATGGTCGATGATGAGCGCGTTGGTGAGCACCGTGTCGACGGCGCCCTGCGCTCTCGTGGCTTGCGATTGCGCCATGCCGTCGCGGATGGTCTTGCCGCCGCCAAACTTGACCTCCTCACCGTAGCTGCCGGCGCGCAGGGTGTGGTCGGCCTCGGCCTCGATGAGCAGATCGGTGTCGGCCAGCCGGACCCGATCGCCCACGGTGGGGCCAAACATCTCTGCGTAGGCGCGTCGTCCGAGGGTGGCCATGGTTTTTCCTTTCAGCAGGTCGGGGGCTGTGTCCGGGTGGTCTTGTATGCGGCGGGTCGAGTCGGATTTAAAGCGCGCCCTGCACCCGGCCCTGAAAGCCCCAGACTTGGCGCGCGCCAGCGTAGTCCACCAGCTCGACGGTGCGCTGCTGGCCCGGCTCGAAGCGCACGGCTGTTCCCGAGGCGATATTGAGCCGCATGCCGCGGGCGGCCTGTCGGTCAAAGGACAGCGCCTGGTTGGTCTCGGCAAAGTGGTAGTGCGAGCCCACCTGAATCGGCCGGTCGGCGGTGTTGTGTACCACCAGCGTCAGGGTGCGGCGACCCGCATTGAGCACCAGTGCCTCGTCGTCGGTCAGCAGTTCGCCGGGGTTCATTTGCGGCCCCTCCACAAGGCCAGTCCCAGGACGGCCATAAAGATCCAGACGGCGGTGTCGGTGGCGTGCCAGTGACCACCGGTCAGGCCGTGGCCCTCGTGGGCGTGAAGGTGGGTGGCCCACAGGGCCAGGGCGGTCAACAAACTGGGTTTCATGGGGGTCTCAGACGATGGGTTGATGCACAGTCACCAATTTGGTGCCATCGGGGAAGGTGGCCTCCACCTGAATGTCGGTGATCATCTCGGCCACGCCGTCCATCACATCTTGCCGGCTCAGCACGCTGCGGCCTTCGCTCATCAGGGCGGCCACGGTCTTGCCGTCACGGGCGCCTTCCATGACGGTAGCGGTGATCAGGGCCACAGCCTCCGGGTAGTTGAGTTTCAGACCGCGTCCCCGTCGGCGCTCGGCCAGCAGAGCGGCGGTGAAGATCAGGAGCTTGTCTTTTTCGCGGGGGCTGAGTTCCATGATTGCGGGCGGATGAAAGTTTGGGCTGGCGGTGCAAGTTCGATGCCAGATGGGGCTCTTGGCCTCGACCATCCGCACGCACTGGCGGGTGGCCAGTGCCGCCGCCCCATCGGCCCTGCCAGCCCCATTATGAGACGATGAGCCGGCGTCGCGGTCGTGCCGGGGGCTGGCGGGCGCAGCGTCGCCGGAACCGCGGTTTGAATGCCGCCCACTGCCGAGTCCGCGCGGGAGGCTGGCAAGGGCTACAATAGCGGGTTGCCAGTAATCTCGTGGGGGTGCCATTGCTCATTTGCTCAGTTCCCGTCAAAGGCCCACTCCCCGCGACGCTGGCCATCTGACCTGAGGATCGCGCGCACATGGCAAAGGAAGAACTCATCGAAATGCATGGTTTGGTGGAAGAGGTTCTGCCGGATTCCCGTTTCCGTGTCACGCTGGACAACGGCCATAAGCTGATTGCCTATACCTCGGGCAAGATGCGCAAGAACCACATCCGAATTCTGGCCGGCGATCAGGTTTCGCTGGAGCTCTCGCCCTATGACCTGAGCAAGGGCCGCATCACGTTCCGGCATATCGCAGGTCGCACGCCTCCGCCGCCACGCACGCCCCGCTGAGTTCCTGCGAATCGCCTTGAAAAGACGCTGCTTTGGCAGCGTTTTTTGTTTTTGCACTGAGGTCGGCGCTCCCATACCCCTGCCCACAGCACGGCTGAGACCCCCGGGACACTTTGGGAGCCGCGCCCCCGTGGCGATCGGGCTGAATCGGGGCCCGCAGTGCTGGCTCATGCGATGGCCGCCCTTGTCATCAGCCCTTGATGAATTTGTAGGAGCTGCCCCTTCAAAGCGATGCAGCCGTCGCCGCTTGCATCGCGGCCGGCTCCGACAGAGCCGGGACGGCGGCCTGCTTAGCCTGAAGCTCTTTTCAAAAGGAGCCGAGTATGACTCAAGTGAAAGACCTGATGACGCGCGGTGTTCGCTCGCTGTTGCCCTCCGATTCGGTGGTCATGGCCGCACAGACCATGGATGAGCTCAATGTGGGAGCCGTGCCGGTGTGCAGGGACGGCAAATTGGCGGGTATGGTGACCGACCGAGACATCGCCGTCCGAGCGGTGGCTCGTGGGCGCGCGGATGCAGGCACTACCTTGTCTGATGTGATGAGCGGTCATGTGAACTGGTGTTATGACGACCAGTCGCTCGATGAGGCGCTCCAGATGATGTCTGATTGGCAGATTCGGCGCGTTCCGGTGATGGATCGCAGCGAGCATCTGGTGGGTATGCTCAGCCTCGGCGATGTGGCGGTCAAGGGCGATTCGGACCAGGCGGCGCAGTGTCTGGCACACATCAGCGAGCCCGCACGGCCGCACCATTTGTGGCCGGCACAAACCGACAGTCTGGCCGGCCCGGCAAAGTGGGATTTGCAGTCGGGATCCAAGCCGAGAAACCGGCAGACGGTATCAGCGCGGACCGAGAGCCAGCCGCCGCTTTGAGCGGCTTATCGCGCCGAGGGCGGCGCTTCCACACCGACTGCTGATATCTTCCACGCGCAGGGGTGAGAGTTCCCGCATGGACGCGGTAATGCCTCAATCCTGCGGGAGCCGCGCCCGCGCGGCGATAGGGCTTTGAGCGACCGCGGCCTTATTGGCTGCTTGAATTGCGATGCGCCCAAGCGGTGGTGTTTTTCTCGACGTAGCTAAAGAGTTCGTACATCAGCATGGCCATCACGCCGACCACCACCAGGCCGGCAAAGGCCAGTCCCATTTGCATCGCCGATCCAGCTGAAATCAGCAGATAGCCGATGCCTTCGTTGGCTGCCGTCATCTCCGACACCGTCGTGCCCACAAAAGCCAGGGTGATGGCCACTTTGAGCGAGCCGTAGAAGTAAGGCATGGAGCGGGGCAGCCCGACCTTGATCAGCACATCCCAGCGTTTGGCCCCCAGCACGCGCAGCACATCTTCGAGCTCAGGCTCGAGGGTGGCCAGTCCGGTGGCGATGTTGACCATGATGGGAAAGAAGGAAATCAAGAAGGCGGTCAGGATGGCCGGACCAATGCCGATGCCAAACCACACCACCAGAATCGGAACGAAGGCGGCCTTGGGCAGCGCATTGAGGGCGGTCATCAGGGGATAGACGGCGGTATAGGCCAGACGCGAGGATCCGATCAGGAAGCCCAGCATCACGCCCACCACAATGGCAAGCCCAAAGCCGGCCATGGTGACCCAGAAAGTGCGCCAGGCGTGCCCGGCGATCACGGCCCGAAATTCGATCAGCTGTTCCCAGATCCGAGCAGGGCTGGGAAAGACGAATTCGGACACATTGAAAGCGCTGCACAGCCCCTGCCAGATCACCACGACCGCGACCAGCAAGACCCAGGGCGACCAGCGCTCCATGGTTTTTTTGTTCATTGCGCCACCTCTGCACTCTTCTTGCGAATCGCTCCGATATGACCGCGCAATTCGTGCACGATGTCGGTAAATTCCTTGGTGTAGGTGATCTCCAGATCTCGAGGCCGCGGCAGGTCCACCTCACGCTTGACCACGAAACGTCCGGGACTCTTGCTCATCACATAGACCGTGTCGGCCAGAAACACCGATTCGCGCAGGTCGTGGGTGACCAGAATCACATTGAAGCGCTGCTCAGTCCACAGGTCGCGCAGGATGCACCACAACTCTTCGCGGGTGAAGGCATCGAGCGCACCAAAAGGCTCATCGAGCAGCAGCATTTTGGGTTCGTGGATGAGGGCGCGGCAGATGCTGGCGCGCTGCTGCATACCCCCCGACAACTGCCAAGGAAACTTGTCCTCATAGCCGCCCAGGCCCACTTTCTGCAACAAAGCGCGCGCGCGCGCCTGATACTCCTCGTGCTTTTGCTTGAACTGGCTGCGATGCGGCTCGACGATTTCAAGGGGCAGCAGGACGTTGTCCACCGTGGTGCGCCAGGGCAGCAGGGAAGGGGCCTGAAAGGCCATGCCGGAAATCTTGAGTGGGCCGGTCACCGGCTCACCGTCAATGCGTATCGAGCCCTGAGAGGGCATACGCAGGCCGGTGGCCAGCTTCATGAAGGTGGATTTGCCGCAGCCCGACGGTCCCACGATGGCGATGAACTCACCCTCCTGGACTTGCAGGTCGATGGCCTCAACCGCGTATTGCTTTTGAGCCAGCAGCTCGTCGTTGTAGGCGAGCCAGACGTCCTGAAAATCAACGAAGGGTGATGCGGGCATGTCGTCCTTACTTCTTGGCCGCTGGGGCAGGCTTGGGCACGGGCAGAATGTTCAGAGCCGTCTTGCTTGGCAGGAAAGAACCATTCCACACCACATCGGGGTTGACGCGGGTCTTGGTGCCGAAGGCGTCGGAAACCTGCGAGGCCATCAGCGAGAGCCGGCCGGGGTTGAGCTGGCCGAAGCCCTCTGCACGCGCGTCCGGGCTGTTGATGACGGTGTCGATGGCCAGTTGCAGACGACGCGTCTCCAACTCGGTGTTGATGATGCCGTCGCGCTGCTTGACAAAGTCGATGGCAGCCTTCGGGTTGGTGATGACATCCTTGGCGCCCTTGGTGAAGGCGGCCAGGAAGGCTTTGACCGCCTCGGGGTTCTCTTTGAGGATCTTGGGCGTGGCGATGATCACGTTGCCGTAGAGCTTCACGCCGTTTTCTGCATAGGGCAGGA
>CAYPSU010000164.1:0-4648 GCA_964413475.1 uncultured Polaromonas sp.
CCTTGGACCCCCTGCTCCCAAAGCAGGTGCGCTACCAGACTGCGCCACACTCCGAACTGCGCAAATTATAGCCCCGCCCCTTGCTGGAGCAGGGTTATTCAGCCCGGGCGGGTATGAGACTGCGACCGGCGACGACAGAGCGCCCCAGCACGGATCGGCCTATCAGGTGAAACCATAGGTGCCAGCGCTGATTTGCCGCTTAATATGAGCTCATCAAAGTTCGTTGACACTTCCGCGGCCAGCTCAGCCAACAGCATGCGGCCGGGGTCTCAGGTGTGAAGCGCGAGGTCTTCAGCGAACCGATGTTTTCCTGATGAAGAGCTCACGGCCGTCGGTACTCTCAAAGTCCGGCGGTCTTTTTTTTGCAGGCTCGAGCGCCAAACACTTACCCCCAAACCGGCGGCCAAGTCACAGAGCGGGCCTGAGCTCACTGGCTGCATCCAGCAGCCACGGCAGCATATCGCTGCGGGCCGGCATGAGTTGCGGCGAACTCACCAGATTGAGCGCCGCGACGGCCCGCCCCTGGCGGTCTCGGAGGGCAACAGCCATCGCCTCCACCCCCAACTCATGCTCCTGGCTGACGCAGCAGTAGTCATCGCTTCGGGCCCGAGCCACCGCCCGCGTCAAAGGGCCGGATTCAGTCAAGGTCAAACGGGTCAGTCGCGTCAGAGCACCTGCAGCCTTGCACTGCGATAGCCAACGCTTGAACTGCGCTGGCGGCATGCAGGCCAGCAACATGCGGCCGGTCGAGGTGGCGTGCGCCGGTAACCTGGCCCCCAGGTGCAATCCATAGGCCTGCACCGTGGGGCGCGAATGACCTGGCAGATGACGCGTTAGCGCCGCACTGCTGCGACCCACGATCACAACCTCATGACCGTCGAGTACGGCCACCGAGAAAGATTCGCCCGTCTGCAATGCCAGTCGATCCAGAACGGGTTGAACCGACCGCGGCAATCGGGAGGTCGCCAGGAAGCTGCCTGAAAAGCGCAAGACCTTGGCCGAAAGCCAGAAGTACTGACCGTCGGTTTCGAGATAGCCCAAATGAGCCAAGGTCAACAGATGCCGCCGCGCCGAAGCCCGGCTGATACCCGCCCGCTCGGCAGCCAGGGTTGCGTTGAGCCGCTGGCGCTGCACATCGAAACTTTCAAGAACGGCCATGCCCTTGGCCATGCCCTCTATCAGGTCGGCCTTGGCCATCGGGGTCGTGGAGGGTTGTCGAAGCATGATCAAAAATCTGGAAATATTGCGCGATGATCGCACATATCTTTCGATCATCGTGCGAATTTCGGAGGAAAAATCAAGTGCATCGCATCGGAAAGCCCTAAGCTCGCACTTCTTCTCGGTGCTTGCGAAGCCGGCAGCGCACCGCAACACCGATGGAGTCCACCCGAAAGACAAGGAGTCGGCCATGCAATCCCCGTCATCCCCACGCAAGACCCAGGTCGCCATCATCGGGGCCGGCCCGGCTGGACTTTTGCTGGGCCAGCTGCTGCATCGATCCGGTATCGAGACGGTGATCATCGAGCGTCAAAGCGCTGACTATGTCCTCGGACGCGTTCGTGCCGGCGTGCTCGAGCAGGTCACCACGGATCTGCTGGAAGAAGCAGGGGTGGGACAGCGCATGCGCCAAGAGGGCCTTCTCCATGGCGGCTTTGATCTGCTCTTCAAGGGCGAGCGTCACCGAATCGACCTGCAGCGCCTCACCGGGGGCCAACAGATCATGGTCTACGGCCAGACCGAAGTCACGCGCGATCTGATGGATGCGCGACGGTCGGCCGGCCTGACCACGATCTATGAAGCCGTCGATGTCAGCATCCATGACTTTGACAGCTCTCATCCCCGAGTGACCTGGCAGCAGGACGGTCGAACTCATGAACTGCACTGCGACTTCATCGCTGGCTGCGATGGCTACCACGGGGTCTGCCGTGCCAGCGTCCCGCGCAAGGCCCTGCGCGAATATGAAAAGGTCTACCCATTCGGATGGCTTGGCTTGCTGGCCGACACGCGGCCGGTGCATCACGAACTGATTTACGTCAACAGCCCAAGAGGTTTTGCCCTGTGCTCGCAGCGCAGTCACACCCGCAGCCGCTATTACCTGCAGGTGCCTCTGACCGATACGGCGGAGCAGTGGTCCGACACGGCCTTTTGGGACGAATTGCGGCGACGTCTCGATCCCCAGGCCAGCGAGCAGTTGCAGACCGGACCAAGCATCGAAAAAAGTATCACGCCGCTGCGCAGCTTCGTGGCCGAACCCATGCGATGGGGTCGCTTGATGCTCGCCGGTGACGCTGCGCATATCGTGCCGCCCACGGGGGCCAAAGGACTGAACCTGGCGGCCAGCGATGTCAAAATCCTGGCTCAAGCCCTGATCGAGTTCTACAGCGAACACCGTCTCAGCGGCATTGAGCACTACTCGGATCATTGTCTGCGCCGCGTCTGGCGCGCCGAGCGTTTTTCCTGGTGGTTCACCAGCCTCATGCACCGCTTGCCTGAGAACGCAGACATGGGGCAGAAGCTGCAAGAGGCCGAGTTGGACTATCTGGTCCATTCGGAGGCAGGCGCACGATCGATCGCCGAGAACTATGTGGGGCTGCCTTTGGACTTTGGCCAGGCGAAGTCGAAGGTCTGAGTTACATTGCGCGACATGCCAGCGCCCCGAACTTTCAAGCCCCTCAAAAATATTCGCATCCTCAGCCTGGCCTTGAACCTGCCGGGACCGGCCGCGCTGCGGCGGCTGGCCGACATGGGTGCGCGATGCGCCAAGATCAATCCGCCGGCAGGCGATGCAATGAAGGTCTACACCGCCAGCGGCTATGCGATGCTGCACCAGGGCGTGAGCGAGCTCACGCTAGACCTCAAGCAACCCGCAGGGCAAACCGAACTGCGCAAGCGGCTGGCTCGCACCGATGTGCTGCTGACGTCCTTTCGGCCATCGGCGCTGCGAAAACTCGGATTGGACTGGGTCAGCCTGAGCAAGCGGTATCCCGGCCTCAGCCTGGTCCAGATTGTGGGCGCACCTGGCCCGCTGGCCGAGCTACCGGGGCATGACCTGACTTATCAGGCCGAGGTCGGTCTGGTGCCCGGACTGCAAATGCCGCCCAGCCTGTTCGCCGACATGGGTGGGGCTCTGATGGCCAGCGAGGCCGTGCTAGGGGCGGTTTTGCAGCTCAAGGCGAGCGGCCGGGGCAGCTGCCATGAGGTGGCCTTGTCGGAGGCCGCCGCCTGGCTGGCCCTGCCCCGCCAGTGGCGCATGACCACGGCCGACGGTCCAGTGGGCGGGGCTCATGCCGGCTACGGTCTCTACCCCTGCAAGGACGGTCGGGTGGCCGTGGCCGCCTTGGAGCCGCATTTCGCCCAGCGCCTGTGCGATGCAGCGGGCCTGTCCATCGAAGATCCGGTGCAAGACCTTTTCAAACCCGAGGTGGCACGGGGCATCGCCACTTTCCTGGCCCACAAGACGGCCAGACAACTGAACGCGCTGGCCCGAAGCCGGGACCTGCCGCTTCTGGTCCTCAAGCCGGCCTGAGCGCTGCGCCGATGCGCACCGCTTGTCCGACTCAGCTCCAACCCGGCTCAGAGTCTGGGCTTACCGCCTTTACCCCCGGCTGACCGCCGGGCTCGGGGTTGCTCACCGACGGGCTCGATCGCCCTCGGAGGCAGCCCCGTATGCTGGGTCAAAAGCCGACCCCGCACCGGCGAATTGGGCTTGGCCCCGCCAAGGGCCACCGTGGAATTCTTGCGGCGCGCGCTCTGGTATTGGCCGTCGATCAAGGGCTGATAGCTCGGCACCAGATGGTGTTTGCCATTACCGATCAGGTCAGCCCGGCCCATCGTCTTGAGAGCCTCGCGCAGCATCGGCCAATTGTTGGGATCGTGATAACGCAAAAATGCCTTGTGCAGTCGACGCCGCTTTTCGCCCCGAACGATATCGACCGACTCGCTGTCACGGGTCACCTTGCGCAGCGGGTTCTTAGAGGAGTGGTACATCGCCGTGGCAACGGCCATCGGGCTGGGATAGAAGGTCTGCACCTGGTCGGCCCGGAAGCCGTTTTTCTTGAGCCAGACGGCCAGGTTCATCATGTCGGCATCGCGGGTACCCGGGTGCGCAGCAATAAAGTAGGGAATGAGATACTGCTTTTTGCCAGCCTTCGCAGAGTACTTTTCGAACATCTGTTTGAATTTGTCGTAGCTGCCGATCCCTGGCTTCATCATTTTCGAAAGCGGCCCAGCTTCCGTATGCTCGGGGGCTATTTTTAGATACCCTCCGACGTGATGAGTCACCAGTTCCTCGACGTACTCGGGGCTTTGTACCGCGAGGTCGTAGCGTAGACCCGAACCAATCAGGATTTTCTTGATTCCCTTGAGGCCTCGCGCGCGACGGTACATCCGGATCAAGGCCGAATGGTCGGTGTTGAGGTTGGGGCAGATGCCAGGGTAGACGCAACTGGGCTTGCGACAGGCTGCCTCTACTTCGGGCGACTTGCAGCCTATGCGGTACATATTGGCCGTAGGACCGCCAAGATCGGAAATGGTTCCAGTGAAACCCTGGACCTTGTCACGGATGGCCTCGATCTCTCGCATCACGGAGTCTTCCGACCGACTCTGGATGATGCGCCCTTCATGCTCGGTGATAGAGCAGAAGGTGCAG
>CAYPSU010000165.1:0-4596 GCA_964413475.1 uncultured Polaromonas sp.
ACCGGGCGAAGTCCATGCTTGACGGTCGAACGTCCGCTAAGGGCCGAAATCTGCCACATCTGGGAGGGGTGGTTCGAATCCCCAACCCCAGTAAAAAGCAGGAGGTCTGAAGACTGAGCGAGTCGTTTAATCAATTTCTTTGGGCCCGCCAGAACAAGACCTGCCAACTCGCTCAGTCGGGTTGTATGGCGCTCAGAGCCCCGTGCCGCGGGGCTGTCAGACCGAGGGCGTGGGCAAGTCACGCACGACGCTTCATGAAACCGAATGGTCCGCAGCGTGTTTCGAAAGCCAGGGGCGGATCCACATCATCAGGCCAGCACCGGCCACACCTGGAAACGCGCCCCACTGCACGATGCTCATGAAGGTCGGGTTATCTCGAAGCGGCCCGGCGTAGGCAAAGGCGCCCAGAATGGGCGTGGCGGCCAGATGGATATTGCGAAGCCGGCGATGAGACAAACGCAGGGTCAGACTCCAGGAGGGCCCATTGACAGCCCGGTTGTGCCGATATTGCCGCTCAATGTAAACAGCGATAACATAAGCCCATGCAAAAGGAAGAGTTGTCGGTTGATTCTTGGTGCACGAGCGAATCGAAAGCCCGCGCGCGAAGCTTTCACCACGGCAATCTCCGGCAGGAACTGGTTGATGCCGCGCTGGCTGCACCGGACATCGAGGGACTGTCGCTGCGACAGCTCGCCGCGAGCCTGGGCGTCACGGCGGCGGCCGCCTACCGCCACTTCGACAGCCGCGAGGACCTGCTGTTCGAGGTGGCCCGCTGTGGGTTTGACCGTCTCAGGCAGGCATTTGCGGCAGCCTTTGACATTGCGCTGCCGCCATCGGACGCTGAAGAGGCGCGTCGGCGGCTGATCCGTCTGGCACAGGCCTATTTGCAATTCGCCGATGACGAGCCAGCCTTGTGGCGGCTGATCTTTGGTGCACAGGCTCAGGCCTATCGTCAAAGGGTCGACTCAGAAGGCGAACCCGACAGCTATGAATATCTTCCTGCGGCTTTGCTCGGCTTGTATTTGGAGGGTGTTATTTCGACTCAACCGAGTGAGCGTGATGCGCTGTTTGCGTGGAGTGCTGTCCACGGCGCAGCCTCATTACGCAGCGGACGCGTCCCGGGAGCCCTCATTTCTCTTCCGGAACTCGCCAACGAGGTGGCCGAACGCGTGATCCGGGCCATGAAACATGAATGACTGAAACAGGAGACCTTGACATGATTCTTCACGACCTGAGCGCAGGAATGCACCCCCGGCGGGTGCGTATCTTCATGGCTGAAAAGGGCCTTTCCATCGAGCGACGCGAGGTGGATGCCGCGGGTGGTGCCAATGCCAGGCCAGACTTCCTGCGGCTTAACCCTCTGGGCAAGTTGCCCGTACTCGAGCTCGATGACGGCAGCGCCATTGCCGAGTCCCTGGCGATTTGTCGTTATTTGGAGGCATTGCACCCGCAGCCATCGCTGATGGGGCGAACACCTCAGACCGCAGCCCATACCGAGATGTGGACGCTGCGCATGGACCATGAGTTGTCACAGCCCATCGCGCTGGCATTTGTGCACAGCAGCGACTTTTACCGCGGGCGCGTCGAGCAGGTGCCCGAAGTCGCCACTTGGGCGCGTGGCCGGGCCTTGCAAACCATGGCTTGGCTCGATAGGGAACTGGCCGAGCGCAGCCACATCGCCGGCGACGACTACAGCATGGCCGACATCGTCGCCCAGTGCGCCTGCGTGCTGGGCAAGGCGGTGGGTTTGCGAATCCCGTCAGAAAGGACACACCTGTCGCGCTGGTTTGCGCAGGTCTCGGCCCGACCCACGGCCCGGGCATGAGGCCTTGACGAAGGAGAACGCCATGTCTGGACACGGAGTCTGTTGTGTGATCGGCGCCGGTGACGCCACAGGTTCCGCGGTGGCCCGGCGCTTCGCCAGGGAGGGCTACACCGTGTGCGTGGCGCGGCGCACAGAGGCGGCCCTGAAGCCGCTCGTCGACCAAATCACAGCCGAGGGCGGTCGGGCTCTCGCATTTGGACTGGACGCGCGTCGCGAGGATGCCGTGGTCAATTTCTTCGAGCACATCGAAGCGCAAGTCGGACCGGTTGAGGTGTTGGTGTTCAACGTGGGCGGCAATGTCCGCTTCCCCGTCCTGGAGACCACCGCTCAGAAGTACTTCAAAGTCTGGGAGATGTGTGCCTTGGCGGGCTTTCTGGCAGCCCGGGAGGCTGCCCGGGTGATGCTGCCGCGCGGGCGCGGTACTCTTCTGTTCACAGGCGCCACAGCCAGCCTGCGGGGCGCGGCCGGGTTTTCGGCCTTTGCGGGTGGCAAGGCCGCGTTGCGGGCGCTGGCCCAGTCGATGGCGCGGGAGTTTGGCCCACAGGGTTTGCATGTGGCGCATGTGATTATTGATGGTCTGATCGACACCGCTTTTGCGCGTGAGCACTTTGCGCAACGGGTGGCAGAGGCGGGCCCTGAGGGCATCTTGAACCCGGGCCATATCGCAGAGGCCTACTGGTGGTTGCACAGCCAGCCGCGCGATGCCTGGACTTTTGAGCTCGACCTGCGTCCCTCGGTGGAGAGGTGGTAAATGCGGTGGCCAAGCTGGCCGTTTTCGGTGCTGCGGGACTCACTGGCGAACTCGTGGTTCAGCGGGCTCTCGCCCAAGGTGAGGAGGTCCTTGCCCTGGAGCGTAACCCCGGGCGGGTGACGCTTGAATACCCGAATCTGCTTGTGTTGGAAGGAAACCCTAGATCGTTGGCCGATCTCGACGGCTGTGTCTCGGTCGCCGTTGCATTGATCCATTGCCAGGCGCCCCGTATCGGCTACTCGCGCAGGATAAAGAACTTGTCAATAATCAGAGCATGCGAACTTCTATGTCGTCAGCAAACCGTGCCTCGATCGCTCGTTACCTGAGTCTGACTGGCTTATCGCTCTGGGCATTGGTGATGGCGTTGGCACCAGATCCTGGATTCAGTGCCCCTTGGTATTGGATATCGCTGTTCTGGGCCATGCAAATTGCCGTTGGCCTGACGGTTCTACAAACCACGCTGTACCTGTTGAGCAGAGCTGACTCGCAGGGTCGAATGCCCCTGTGGTCGCTCGTTGTAGTCAGTGGTTTCTGTGGTGCTGCCGTCCTGACGCCGATCTACTGGCTGATTGGCGAGGGACTGATGCAGCAGGTGTTGGGCTTCGCTGAAACGCTCGAACCCGGTGAACTCATCGGCGTTCAGCAGGCATTGGGTTGGGCTGCACTGTTTGAAGAATGGCTGGATATTTCGGGCCCCGTCATTGCGGCATGGACATTGATCTCTTGGCCTCGCCTGCAGGGCTTGTTACCGCCATTGGTTCAAAGCGTCGAAAAGTCAGTCGATGAGCCGCTGGTAGCCCTTTCGCAAGCACCCAAAGTCATAGAGGTGAGCGTTCGTCATTGGCGCGCAGCGTTGCCCACAGAACTGGGTGACGATGTGATTGCCGTCAAGTCCGAGCTTCAATACCTGCGTGTCTGGACCACCCGGGGTTCAGCATTGGTACTGGGCAGTTTGCAAGAGGTGGAAGACGCCGAAGGCGGGGCCGGGATGCGGGTGCATCGCTCATGGTGGGTGCATGCAAGGCATGTGCGGACCGTACGGCGCAGCGGTGAGTCGGCCATCTGTGAGTTGAGCGATGGCCGCGAAGTGCCCGTCAGTCGGCGTCGAAAGGCGGATGCGGTGGCACGGTTCGGCGACCGGGCGCGTTTGGAAGCCCTGCCCGCTGCATCCGGGGGCCGCCAGGGGCTCGCCAATCAAAATGACCGTCGCAATCCCACTTGAACAGAAACAGGGTTGTATCTCGGCTGGATCAGTCGACCAGTGACGCCCTCTTCTGCAGGCAACTCAACATTGCCCACTCGAAGCAGGCGAACGTCTGCTGTCAGCTTCCAGGCGTTGCTCAGAGGGATCTCCGTACCACCGATCAACTGAACGGCGACCTTGCCTTTCTTGGACCATGCGCGCTCTGTACCGCCCGAGTTGATATCGAAATCGATCTCCTGAACCCAGCCTAGACCCGCGCCCACGTAGGGTGTCCAACCACCCCGCTGGCCGATGAAGCGCCTAAGCCCGTTGACGAAAATGATGTTGGAAGCAAAGTCACCGTTCGACGCGACCGTGGATCCGCCGCGATTGAGCGATTTGAGGTCATGGCGACGCCAGTTCCATTCAAGCTCTGACGCCCAACCATTACCGTAGCGAAAACCGATATCGCCCCCCAGGCCCAGCCCGTTTCCAAAGCGGGCCGTCAAACCAGCCCCGAAGCCGGCGCTACCTACTTCGTCGAAGGTCGTTGAACCGAGCTTGCTCGATTGAGCATAAAGCGTGGCATAGAAACCGCGTGGCTCAGTCTGAGCCAGGGAAGTGCTCGTCATGCCGATCATCAAAAATGATGCAGCCAAAACTGAGAGAAAGCGAACAAATTTCATGACATTCTTTCGAAGTAATCAAGTTGATTAAAGGCCAGGATGCTTCTCCTGCTCATGCGCATGCCAACAGCAGCCCAATGTACGAAAGGCTTCCGTCGCAAAGCCAGCGTTTTTGAACAAAGGGTTGATTGGGTGAACGAGCGGTATTAAA
>CAYPSU010000166.1:0-4531 GCA_964413475.1 uncultured Polaromonas sp.
GGGTCAGCAGTTTTGTGGGAGCCGCGCCCCCGCGGCGATGCGGCGCTCGCTTGAGCATGACGGCTCGACCGGATCCTGACCCCTGGACCTTACTCAAACCCATCGAGCAGCGCCACCTGCTGCAGGCCCTGGCGCTGGGCGGTGCTCAGGGCATGGGCGACGGCCGAATAGGGCACCTGCCTGTGGGCGCGGATATGCAGCACCTGCGGTGTGCTCTGGCGGGCGGCCTGCGCCATTCGGGTTTGCAGTTCCTCCTGGCCGTCCAGCGGCTGGCCGTTCCAGCGCAAGTTCTGGCCCGGCAGGACTTCGAGCACGATCACCTGGGGTTGCATCTCGGGCGGCCTGGCACTGGTTGCCGGCAGGCCCAAATTGACCGCATGCCACTGCGGCGGGATGCTGATGATCAGCATCACCAGCAGCACCAGCAGCACATCGATCAGGGGCGTGGTGTTGAGCTCGACCATCAGCTCATCTTCGCCAGTGTCATCAGGAAGCATCATGGTCATGCGGGTCTCCTCAGGGGGCAGCCGGTTCGGTCACGAAGCTGACCCGGCGCATGCCCGCGCTGCGCAGGGCCTGCAGGGCCGGCTCGACCTTGCCGTAGGGCGCATCGCGGTCGGCCAGCAGGTGAACCGGCCGGTCCGCATCGCCCAGGGCCTGCAGCTGCCGCACCAGCTCGGCCGCATCCTTGACCGGGGTCTGCCCCAGAAACAGCCGCCCTTGTCGGTCCACGCTCAGATTGAGGGTCTCGGGCGTGACCTGGCGTTGTTCGCTGCGCTCCCTGGGCAGCGGCACTGAAATCGACGCAGTAGCCACCGGCACGGTGATCAGAAAAATGATCAGCAGCACCAGCATCACATCGACCAGCGGCGTGGTGTTGATCTCGGCCAGGGGTTCCCGCTCTTGGGCCGCACCATAGAGCGCCCGGCCTGGCTTGCCCCAAGGTTGCAGGCTCATGACCGATCGGCGGCCAGCAAGACCGCGTGCAAGTCGGCCCCGAAGGACTGCAGCTCTTCGCCCAGAGACTTATTCCGACGCAGCAGAGCGTTGTAGCCCAACACCGCCGGCACCGCCACGGCCAGACCGATGGCCGTCATGATGAGCGCCTCTCCCACCGGTCCGGCCACCTTGTCGATCGAGGCCTGGCCGCTCAGGCCAATCTGTACCAGTGCGTGATAAATGCCCCAGACGGTGCCAAACAGGCCGACAAAGGGTGCCGTCGAGCCTACGGTGGCCAGCAAGGTCAGACCGCGCTGCAGCCGGCTTTGTGATCGGCTCACCGCGCGCTGCAGATTCATCGCCAGCCACTCGTGAAATTCGATGCGTCCCACCATTCCCTGATGTTGTGCGGCGCTGTCAAGCCCGCGCTGGGCAATCAAACGCAGGGGGCTGTTGTCCTCAAGAACCTGCAGCCCCTCTCGCACCGTGGCCGACGGCCAGAAGCGCTCCTGTGCGTGCTGCAGCTGGCGGGCCAGCTCCCTTTGCTCCAGCAGCTTGAGCAGCATCACATACCAAGAGGCCAGGCTCATCAGCAGCAGCACCAGCAAGGTCAGTTTGGCCACCGCATCGCTTTGCGCCCACAGGGACGCCAGGCCGTAGGGATTGGCCTGGGCGGTCACTTCAGCGGCAGCTGAGCTTGCCGCCAACAGGGCGGTCAGACCCATGAAGGGGGTGTGGTTCATGTGAAGTCCTTGGGAAAGATGTGCGCCTCAGTCAAGTCGCCAGGTGTAGGGGATGACGGCCCAGGCCTGCTGCGGTTTGCCATTGACCGTCGCCGGCTCAAAGGTGCAGACCGACAGCGCAAGACGCGCCGCCTCGTCCAGCCGTCGAAAGCCGGAACTTTTTTCAATTTCTGCCTGCACAACCTTGCCATCGGCTGCGACCAGGAAGCGCAGGACGACCGTGCCTTCCTCTTCCAGCCGCTTCGAGACGGCAGGATAGACCGGCGTCGGACAAGTGCCCGGCCGGATGCTGCCGGTGATGCGCGCCGGCGGTGCGGCAGCTGCGGGTGCTGCGCTCGGTGGCGCGACGGCAGGGCTGGGTACTGCTTTGGGCGCAGCACTGATGGCGGGCGCTGCAGGCAGGGCCGCCGCAGGGGGAGAGCTGATGACCGGCGCCGGTGCAAGGCTGGGTGCAGGCGCAGGAGTGGGTGTAGGTACAGGAGTGGGTGCAGGTGCAGGCACAGGAGTGGGGGCAGGTGCAGGTACCGGGGCAGGGGACTCGACGGGCGACGGCACCCTCACCACCGGCTCAGGCCTCTTGGGCTGTATCTCCGGCTTGGCCGGTTGACGAATCGGCGGTGGTGGGGCTGCAGGTGGCGGCGCCGCATCGCTCAGCAGCAAACGCACCGGCACCACGACCTGCCCGACCCAGCGCTGTCCGGTCCCGCTGACCAGAAGCCAGCCCAGCCATGCATGGACGGCCAGCACCCCAAGCAAGGCCCATTTCCGGCTGCCAGGGCTATTCCCGATGGGGGTCCAGGGATGCGTGCGCATGGAGGTCTCGTGCCCGCAGTTTAGCGGGCCGATACTGCACACGCAGCCGGCCAGGCGCACTCCGACATCAACGGAGCAGCGCACGCCGTCGCCGCGCGCGGTTGGGCCCGCTGGCGTTTGTGAAGGAAGGCGAAGATGCGCTTCTTGTGGCCAGTGCCGACAGGCACTGAGCGCTGAGCCTGGGGCTCAAGCGCCCGCAGAAAGCGCCGGGGGCGGTGTAACCAGCAGTTCGCGGGTGGGCCTGTCGGCCAGCACGCGGCCTTGCTCCAGCACGATCAGACGTTGGGTGATGGCCAGTGCGGCTGCGCTGTGGGTCACCATCACCAGGGTGATGTCCTCGAGCGCGTTCAGCCGCTGGACGATGGTGTTTTCGGTCTCGGTGTCCAGCCCGGTGGTGGGTTCGTCGAGCAGCAGCAGGCGCGGCCGCAGAGCCAGGACCCGGGCCAGGGCCACCTTCTGGCGCTGTCCACCTGAGAGGTTGGCGCCGTATTCCTCGACCGGCTGGTCCAGCCGCAGGGCGCCGCTGGCCAAGTCCTGGTCCAGCGCCGAGACATGCACCGCATGGGCCAGCGCCTGCATGCGCGCTTCGGCGGTGGCGTCCTCCGGCAGGTTCAGCAGGATGTTGGACTCCAGCGTGCCAGCTATCAGCGGGGCCTCCTGCGGCTTGAAGGCAAGCCAGGTGAAGCGGTCGGCCATGGCGATGCTGTGCAGGGCTACATGGTCCACCCGCACTTCGCCCTGGGTGGGCTCAATGGCGCCGGCCAGAATTCGAAGCAGCGTAGATTTGCCCGAGCCGGGCCGGCCGAGCAGGCCGATGCGCTCGCCGGGCTGGATGTCCAGCCGCAGTTCGTACAGGGCGTTCTGACCGTTGGCGTAGCGATGGGCCAGCTGGTGTGTGGCAATGTGGCCGAGCACGGTACCGGCCGGCCTGCGCAGGCTGTCCAGGACCGGCGCTGTGCTGGCGTCCGGTCGGGCCGCCGAGCCAGTGGACAGGCCCGCGGCCGATGCGGTGGCCGGCCGAAGGTATGGCGCGAGCTGCTGCATGGACTGGCGCAGCTCGGTCCATCGCGAGAGGCAGAGCAGCACCTGGCCTACGGTGCCCAGGGCCCGCCCCGAGAGCATGGACACCGCGATGAGGGCACCCACGGTGATCTGCTGGGCAAAGATCAGGTGCGCCCCCACCACCAGAAGGCTGACGTACGTCATCAGATAAGCCGCCATTTGCCAATGCGATTGCTCCATCAGCGACAGACGCAGCCGGCTGCTGAGGACGGCCTGGTCATGAGCGGCCCGGGCAAACGATTGCTGCAGCGTTCGTCCGGCATGGCTGGTACGCAGGGTATCTAGCGAGGACAGGCTATCGGTGAGCAAGGCGAGCTTGACGGCCTGTTGTGCATTGACCTGTTGGCCTTGTTGGAGGCTGCCCTGCTTGAGCCACAGCGCCACCAACAGATAGAGAGTCAAGCCGACCAGCAACACCAGCAGCAGGGGCCAGGCGATCAGGCCGATCACGCAGAGCGCCATCAGCAAAAAGGGCAGGTCGGCCATGGCCAGCAGATACTGCGATGAAAAGAAATCGCGCGCCGAGGCCAGGTCACGGTAGAGGGTTAGAAAGCGCGCCGCCAGGCCTGGCTGCACGCCGCTGCGCGCCGAAGGCTGCAGCAGCACGGCCATCAGGCGCTCATCGATGGCCTGGTCGATCTGCCGGGCCACGCGCTCGGTGTCGCGCGCCCGTATGGTGCGTACGGTCAGCTCCAGCGCAAGGTACAGCAGCACGCCGATGGTCAGGGCCCAGAGGGTTTCAAAAATGCCGTTGTGCACCACCTTGTCGTAGACCAGCATGCCAAACAGGGGCGGTACGAACAGCCCCAGGTTGATCAGCAGGCTGGAGAGGGTCAGCCAGGCCAGACGCCCGTGGCAGAGGAAGACCAGCCAGTCGCGCAGGCTGTGCAGGTCGCCAGGCATGGGGACTGGTGGCGGGCGCAGCGCTTCAGGCATATTCGAAATTGATCTGGGCCACCTGGGTGTTGGTAGCG
>CAYPSU010000167.1:0-4531 GCA_964413475.1 uncultured Polaromonas sp.
CATCTGGTGCCCTACACCGGGACTCGTGAAGCTCCTGCGGTTTTGCCCAGTGGCACCAGCAATTTCACGCCTCCGGCGCAAGCCTCGGTGAGTTGGCGCTGCGTGGTGCAAGGCAGTGCCGTGCCGGGCGGGCTGGCGCTGCCCCCCGGCGACTTGCTAGAAGCCAAGTACGCCCCGGCGGAGTGCCGTTGATCTGACCTCACTGATGGGCTTGCACTGCAGCCCCAGGCTGTGGCCTGGGGTGGCCAGGCGGCCGTCTTGGCTTAGGGTTTGTTGCCGGGCGTTGCATTTTCATCACGCATCCGCACCCACACCCATCGCAAATCACTAGTTATTACGACTGGGCAAAACCCCACGGTCACGCTAGCATGTTTCTGAGGAGGTCGCCCTCGGCCTCCCAGGAAGGTGACCGCATGACTCGTTCGCTCCCCGGGCGCAATCGCCTCGTCAAACCATCAGTCCTGACCGGGGTCTTGTGCCTGCTCTTGCAGGCCTGCAGTCAAGCACCGCTCGCGCCTGTGGTCACTGTCGTCCCACCCACGCCGGAGTTGCCCCCTGAGGTCGTGGTGGACACCACGCCGCCTCCCTCGCAGCCGGCCACCGTCGCGCTTACGCCGACGGAATATCGACTACGCGCCGCGCGCCATGTGTACAACCAACATGCAGCCCATCTCTACAGCGGGCCCTTGCCGCCTTTGTTGCAAGCGGTGGGCGTGCTGAACATCGAAATCGGTACGCAGGGCGAAGTGCGAGGCTTGAACTGGCAACGGGCACCCTCCCATGTACCAGAGGTCATGCGTCGAATCGAGCAACTGATTCACCAGGCCGCCCCCTTCCCGGTACCGCAACATCCGCACAGCGTGACCTACACCGAGACCTGGTTGTGGCACAAGAGCGGACGCTTTCAGCTGCACACGCTGTCAGAGGGGCAATTGGGTGAAGACACCTTCAGTAATGCACGAGAACCGAACCGCTCAGCGCCCCGCAGACCCTCCACTTCTTCATCGCCTGTGATCACGGCAAAGTGCACCAAGCCAACAACAACTTATTGCTGAGGATTCAACGCAAATCAGCGACCCAACTGTTTATAGTCGCCCGATCAATCATTTTTAGCAACGGCGGGGGGAAGCAAATGGCCTTAGCTTTTCTTTAGAAAAGCCACCAGAAATTAATCAGATTTAAAAATTTTACTCCGAGTGCATTATAGTTGTTGCGTTGAGATTAAAGGTGAGATATCGACATGAAAAACAAATTCTTGGTCACGGTCGCCGCCCTGTGCGGTGCAGTTTTGACAGCATGTGGGGGCGGGGGGGGCAGTTCTTCGGTTTCCGATGTCACCCTCGGCGGTACGTTCGCAAAGGGCATCTACAAAGCCGCGAAGGTACAAGCCTATGAAGTAGTGAGCGGCAGTCTGGTCGCAATTGGATCTGAAAGCACAACTGGTGACAGTGGGGAATACACATTGACACTCAAGCCAACTTCAAATCCCGTTGTGGTAGTCATGACTACAGTCGCAAACACTAAGATGTTAAATGAGTTGACCGGTACTTTCGATGATGCCACCCCTGGCACGATCATACGTACGATGCTGGGTGAGTTGACAACTTCCATGCCTGAGGTACACGGCAATCCGCTTACCGAAATGGCTGTGGCAGGTGCTCAAAGTTCACCGACTGGACTGACTGCGACCTCAATTGCCTCTTCAAAAGCTTTGGTTCAAGATCTGGTTGGTATTGACCCCTTCGCCACCAAACCCATAGCCGATCCCACAGTCGCCATGACTGCCTCCCAAGAAAAATTGATGACAGTAATGTCGGCATTGATGCTGGATGCTGATAAAAATAAGTTGGCGTGTACAGAAGATCCAATGACAGGCGTTGCTTGCGTGCTTAAGGAATTAAACGCAAAAGCAAAGCTGACTGCTGTCGGAGGAGAATTCAAATTTGACACCGCACCCGGCTCCAACGGATTAAAAACCATCCTCGATAGCAAACTCACGGCTCTGGCTAGCGAGCCAGGACTTGACCTGAACAGTATGGCTGCCAAATTGCAATCCAAAACAGGTGCCGTTACTGTGGTGGACGTCACGACAGCCATTTCCCCGACAAACGCACTTTATCGACAGGGACTGGACTCTTTTCTCCAGGCCATGCGAGGTGGTTTCAATAAAGCCGAAGCCGCCCTTCGGGATCGAGCAAATGACGCCAAGTCACGACTTGACAATTTCATCTTTGAGCATATTGATGATGGCCTTAAGGTATTGGGCAATGCCATGGATGCCTGCACGGAAACAGGTGGTACGCTGACCTGTGCAACAACGGGCAGTATTTTTTCTGCCGCTGATGCAGGTGTCGCTGGATATAAATTTGACTATTACGTAGATTCCAATGGTTCTGCGGTCACTTCCAGTACTGCAAATGCCTATCGATTTCAGGGCACAGTCGCCGCATCGGCGAATACACAAGCTGGTACAGGAAGTGTCACGATTAACGCCTACAAAACCTTGGGGTCGCAAAAAATCAGTGATATCAGCATTTCCTTCACTGGTTCCGGCATCAAACAAAACTCCCTAAGTGGCTCGGTTACTCTGAGTAAGATGAGCGTCAAAGCCTATGACCAGGCGTTAAATTCATCAAAGTGGGCACAAATTTCTTTGTCAGGGGCAAGCTTGAGTGGAGAAAGGCAGAGCGTAGGAGGAACGGGAACGATGACACTGATAGCTCCGCTGACCTTTACCACCTCGGATGGTGACCTGTTCAGTGGCAAAATCAACAAACTCGTCGCAAAAGAAAAAGTCACCGATTTTCCTAATACAGGTGACAAAAAAGCATATCCAGTTTCAGTAGACCTGAGTTTGGACGTGGCGGTCAAGGAGGGGGCTTTGCTTGGCCTGAGCGTCACTGGATCTCAGAATATTGATGCGTACGACCCCGATTCGCCTTCATCCAACTCCAACAAACCAAACGGAACATTCGCAGTCACATTCAAATTGGCGGATAACGTTTCGGTGGCATTGACAGGCACCAAAGCCTCCGCCACACCCAAGGAAACGGCCTATACCGTCAAAGTCACATCGAATGAAACCTGGATTAACTTTGAGGGCAAAACCAGCAGGGCAAACTATTCTGAACGCGAGGTCAACAGTGATGACATCACCGTTTCGAGCTCTGGGGTGTACACGGCCAAATTGCGCAAAAACAACGCAGGAGAAGTAGTGGGGGAGATTTTCAAAGGTGCTGTTCAGATTGGCGATGTTGCAAATGGCATCGTGAGAGCAGGAAACCGCGAAATATCATTACGATAGATGCGGGTCGAGCTTCTACAAAATGGCCGCCGTGCGGCCATTTTTCTTTTTTTTCTGTGTAGTTGGGTCGCTTGCGCCCAGGAACTCACCATCTCCCAGGATGTGATGGTTAATCGAGGACTGCTAGACAACTATTACTGGAAAAATCAGCCCTTGCAATCCACCTCCAACCGCGTCGTAGCATACACGGATGTGGGTGTGCGAGTGGAGTGGCCTCTTTTAAGCCATGCCATCAGTTACGAGCGAAAAACCCTCAACACGCTCGTGTCCAATTCCAACACTCTGGCATTGGCAGCCAAGGATGGGGCTTATTCTTCCCAGGTCGCAAATGGCGGGGTCGATTTACAAGCTCATACCAAGCGTTACCAGTTTGATGCGCTTGGGATGAAATTTGCGGGGGCCGCTGAAAACAACTCATGGTGGTGGTTCATCTCACCCAAATGGGTTCGCCTGCTGGATGTGCGAGAGGGAGACGGGTCGGGGGTCCTGACGAAGGACGACACCACACTCTCGTTACATGGAGACATGCAGCGAATCGGCATGACTGCGTATGGGTTTCAGGCAGACCCGGCAACTCCCCGACTCATGAACGGAGGCTCAGTAGATGTTGGTCTAGCCTGGGCATCCGGTGCATGGAAGTTCAACGCCACCGCACAGCACTTGTACTCAAAAATCCCGGTTCAATCTCTTTATTTCAGCAACCGCGATTACAACGTCAATGCAACAACCGCACAGGGGATTACCTACAGCAATGTGCCTTCGTTGAGTGGAACTTATGGGCAACGCGACATGTCGCTTTCGCTTCCTCGAATCGTCAAGGTTGACTTGTCGTACAAAAGCCGCCTGGCGGGTACATGGCTTAAAACAGGTATTGTCAGTGTCGATGGCCGTAATGTCCCGTGGCTTGGCTTGATGTTCCCCGTGGAGGGACATGAGTTCGAACTTCGCAATTACGAACTCAACAACACACAGTTGACGTATCGGACCCCGTCCATCTTGAAAGGACACTTGTCTGGAGAGTTCATGATGATTCGTGACAGTTCAGGCAATCAAAAATCCCTGGTCGGCGGAATTCGGTTGAACTTTTGACAAACCATAAAGTTAGTAACCAAGCGTATTTTTGCGGCAGCGGGCGCTCCCTGAATGACGTGTTGACACTTCACGCTACGCCACCCAACTCCCACTCTTCCCCCCCATCTTCTCCACCAGCCTGACCCCCGTCATCGT
>CAYPSU010000168.1:0-4530 GCA_964413475.1 uncultured Polaromonas sp.
CGCTGGGCTTGTTGATCACCAGGCCCAGCGCGCCCCGGTTGCTGTGCTCGCACATGTAGACCACACTGCGGACAAAGGGCTCGTCGCTGACGCCCGGCATGGCAATCAGGAAGTGGTGGGTCAGATTGGAAGCATCAAGATCAGCCGACATGAGCCTCATTTTAGGGTCGGGACGCTCGGTGCAACCGAAGTCCCAACAGACCGATGGCGCTGGCAGGGCTATCCAACGGATCTTGCCCACCGGCCCCGGGCTGTGGTCGAGCCTCGGGCCCAACCGCAGCAGGGTTGGGGCCACGGGCCTAAGATGCGGGCATGCCCAAGACTTACGACCGCGGCCTGGTCTGGTTTCGGCGCGATCTGCGCGCCTCTGATCATCACGCCCTGCACCAAGCCCTGAGCCATTGCCGCGAGGTGTTGTGTCTGTTCGTGCTGGATCGCGAGATCCTCGACGAGCTGCCCCGCAGCGATCGGCGGGTTGAATTCATCCTCGGTTCTCTGGAAGAACTGGACCAGCGCCTGCGCGAGCTGGGCGCGGCAAACGGCCGCAAGCGCGCCGGCTTGCTGGTCGAGCACGGCTGGGCCCGCCAGGCGCTGCCGGAGCTGGTCGCCCGCTGGCAGGTGCAGGCGGTTTTTGCCAACCATGACGACGAGCCGCAAGCGCTCAGCCGCGATGCCCAGGTGGCCCGCGCGCTGGCCCAGCAAGGCGTGGTTTTCCACAGCTTCAAGGACCATGTCATCTTTGAGCGTCAAGAGGTGCTCACCCAGTCAGGCCGCCCCTATGGCGTTTTTACGCCCTACAAGAAGGCCTGGCTCAACAGCCTGACAGACCGGCACCTGGCCGGCTGGCCGATCGAGCCCCACGCAGCGGCGCTGGCCGACAGGCCCGAGGGGCCGCAGGCGCGGGTGCCGACGCTGGCCGACATCGGATTTGAAACCAGCAACCTGCGACAGTTGGGCATAGCGCCCGGCGAAAGGGCAGCAGCGGCCCTGCTGCAAGACTTTCTTGGGCGCATCGACCACTACGACACCCAACGCAACTTCCCGGCGATCAAGGGACCGAGCTATCTGGGCGTTCACCTGCGTTTTGGCACCCTCTCCATCCGTGCCCTGGCCGCCGAGGCGATGAAGCGGCAGGCCCGGGGCAGCGAAGGCGCCATGACCTGGCTGAGCGAATTGATCTGGCGCGATTTCTACGCCCAGATTCTGGCCAATTTCCCGCATGTGGCCGAGCGGTCCTTCAAGCCCGAGTACGACGCCATCGTCTGGGAAAGTGGAGCGCAGGCCGATCAAATGTTTGCAGCCTGGTGCGAGGCACGCACCGGCTACCCACTGGTCGATGCGGCCATGGCCCAGCTCAACACCAGCGGCTACATGCACAACCGTTTGCGCATGGTCGCCGCCTGCTTTCTGATCAAGGATCTGGGCATAGACTGGCGCTGGGGCGAACGCTACTTTGCCCGCCACCTCAACGATTTTGATTTGGCCTCCAACAACGGCGGCTGGCAGTGGGCTTCAAGCTCGGGCTGCGATGCACAGCCCTACTTTCGCATCTTCAACCCGGTCAGTCAGAGCCGCAAGTTTGATGAAGCCGGCAAGTTCATCCGGCGCTACCTGCCGCAACTGGCCGGCTTGTCAGACCAGGCCATCCACGCCCCCTGGGAGGCCTCGCCGCTGGAGCTGGCGGCCGCCGGCGTCAAGCTGGGCGAGAACTACCCCCAGCCCCTGGTGGCCCACGATCAGGCACGGGCGCGCACCTTGCAACGCTATGCGGTTGTCAAAAAAACGGTTTGAAGGGTGGCGCTCCCATAAGCCCTGGAGCAGGCCGAGAAGCGGTGGCAGCCGCGTCCTCGCGGCCATCGAGCCCACTTTGTAAGGGCCCCGTCCCAGCGGCAAGGCAGCCAGCGGTCAAAGCCGATCGCGCCGAGGCCCGCAATCCCACACCCAAAACGCAAGGTCCTGCGAAGGGGCTGGGTCAGATCTGCACCATCTCAAAGTCTTCCTTGCGGGCGCCGCATTCCGGACAGGTCCAGTTCATCGGCACTTCGGCCCAACGGGTGCCCGGCGCAATACCGTCTTCAGGGTAGCCTGCAGCTTCGTCGTAGATCCAGCCGCAGATCAGGCACATCCAGGTGGTCAGGGCAGAAGAATCGGTCACGTTAGATCGGTGTCGTTCTAATAGAATGGCCGCGATTGTATCGGGCGGTCTGCCACCGCAGCCGCCCCTACGTCATAAAGACCATGGCGACCCTATCCGATCCGTCCGACCGACCTGTCAGTGCAGAACATGCGGAGACGGCCGAAGCCTCGGCGCCAGCCTGCGTCATGAGTTTCAATGCCAATGATCCCAGCGGGGCCGGAGGGCTGGCGGCTGATGTTGCGGCCATGGCCTCCACCGGCGCTCATGCACTGCCGGTAGTCACCGGCGCCTACAGCCGCGACACAGCCGAAATCTTTGACCATTTCCCCATGGACGAAGACGCAGTGGCCGAACAGGCCAGAAGCGCCCTGGAAGACATGAACGTAGGCGCCATCAAGGTCGGTTTTGTAGGCACGCCGGAGACCATCAGCACCATAGCGGAGATTGCCAGCGACTATGCCGACGTGCCGCTGGTGGGTTTCATGCCCAACCTGTCCTGGTGGGAAGACGATCAGATTGACAGCTACCTCGATGCCTTCCGCGAGTTGTTGCTGCCGCAAACCACGGTGCTGGTCGGCAATCACAGCACCCTCTGGCGTTGGCTGCTGCCCGATTGGAGCGGCGACAAGCCCCCCAGCGCGCGGGATATCGCCAAGGCAGCAGCCGATGCGGGGGTGGCCTACACCCTGGTCACCGGTATGCCGGTCCTCGGGCACTACCTCGATAACGCCCTGGCCAGCCCGCAAGCGGTGCTTTACAGCGAAAAGTTCGAACATTTCGATGCCAACTTCAGTGGCACCGGCGATACGCTGTCAGCCGCGCTGGCGGCGCTGTTGGCCAGCGGCAACGATCTGCAAACGGCCACCGCTGAGGCCCTGAGCTACCTCGATCATTGTCTCGATGCCGGTTTTGCGCCCGGGATGGGACATCTGGTTCCCGATCGCCTGTTCTGGGCCCAGGCATCGGCCGACGGCAGCGAGCCCGACACCGACATCCGGCCTGCATCGGCCGACCACTTCGAACTTCCTCCCCATGGCACCAAGCAATAAACCCTCAATGAACGATGTGCTGTTCGAGCGCGCCAGGAACGTCATTCCGGGCGGCGTCAACTCACCGGTACGCGCCTTTCGCGCCGTGGGCGGCACGCCGCGCTTTGTGCAGCGGGCGCAGGGCGCGTATTTCTGGGACGCCGATGGCAAGAAGTACATCGACTACATCGGCTCCTGGGGCCCGATGATCCTCGGCCACGGCCATCCTGCGGTGCTGGAGGCGGTGCACAAAGCTGCGCTCGACGGCTTTTCTTTTGGCGCGCCCACCGAGCGCGAAGTCGAACTGGCTGAGGCCATCATCGCGCAAGTGCCCTCGCTGGAGATGGTGCGCCTGGTCAGCTCGGGCACCGAGGCCGGCATGAGCGCGCTGCGTCTGGCCCGCGGCGCCACCGGCCGCAGCAAGATCATCAAGTTCGAGGGCTGCTACCACGGTCATGCCGATGCCCTGCTGGTCAAGGCCGGCTCGGGTCTGGCGACCTTTGGTCACCCCACCAGCGCGGGCGTGCCCGCCGAAGTGGCGCAACACACCATGGTGCTGCCCTACAACGACATTGAAGCGCTGGAGCTGGCTTTCAAGCAACACGGGGACAGCCTTGCCTGCGTGATGATCGAGCCCATTGCAGGCAATATGAACTTTGTCCGCGCTTCGGTGCCGTTCATGAAGCGCTGCCGCGAGTTGTGCGACCAGCACGGCGCCTTGCTGGTGTTTGACGAAGTCATGACCGGGTTCCGTGTGGCGCTGGGCGGGGCGCAATCGGTTTATGCCAAGCTGATCCCCGGCTTCAAGCCCGACATCACGGTGCTGGGCAAGGTCATTGGCGGTGGCATGCCGCTGGCCGCCTTTGGTGCGCGCCGCGACATCATGCACAAGCTCGCTCCCCTGGGTCCGGTTTATCAGGCGGGCACCTTGTCGGGCAACCCGGTGGCCACGGCCTGCGGCCTGACTACCCTGGAGCTGATCTCCCAGCCGGGCTTCTTTGACCAACTCGCCCAACGCACGCAACGCCTCATGCACGGGCTCGATGCCGCTGCTGCCCAAGCGGGCGTGGCGTTCAGCAGTGACTCACAAGGCGGCATGATGGGCTTTTTCCTGCTGCCTCAATTGCCGCAAAACTACACACAAGTGATGACCAGCAACTCGGCGCACTTCAACACGCTCTTTCATGCCTTGCTGGATCAAGGGGTTTACATTGCCCCTGCCTTGTACGAGGCCGGCTTTGTCAGTGCGGCGCACACCGATGCCGACATCGATGCCACGATTGAGGCTGCCAAAAAGGCGTTTGCCAGCCTCTGATCTCAGTGTCTGAAGTGGCGCACGCCACTGAAGACCATGGCCAAACCACG
>CAYPSU010000169.1:0-4490 GCA_964413475.1 uncultured Polaromonas sp.
AGATCCGCATGAAGATCGGCGTCATGTTCGGCAGCCCCGAAACCACCACCGGCGGTAACGCGCTCAAGTTCTACGCCTCTGTCCGCCTGGATATCCGTCGCACTGGCTCCATCAAAAAGGGCGAGGATGTGATCGGCAACGAAACCAAGGTCAAGGTGGTCAAGAACAAGGTGGCCTCACCGTTCAAGACGGCCGAATTCGACATCCTTTATGGTGAAGGTATCAGCCGCCTGGGCGAGGTGCTGGACCTCGGCGTGGCCAGCAACATCGTCGAAAAATCTGGCGCGTGGTTTGCCTACCAGGGCGAAAAAATTGGGCAGGGTCGAGATAACGCCCGCGAATTCCTCAAGGAAAACCCGGAACTGGCCTTCGAGATCGAGAACAAGGTGCGTGAGTACCTGGGCGTACCGCTCCTGCCAACAGCCGAGGCCGTCGAGGCGGCCAACGAAGAAGTGGCCGACAAGCCACGCAAGATCAAGCTGGCCTAAGGTCGCCGCAGGAGAACTGTCATGCTCGCCATCAAGACCCTCTGGCTTCTGGGCCACATCGGCTTTCGCTGCGCTCGCCTGCTCTGGCGCGGCGCGCGGCAATTGGGCCTCGTGCTCTGGCGCGAAGCGTAAACCTGTCGCGATTCCTCCCGAGCCCAACCCTGCCAGGCCCGCAAAATGAACCGGGACCGCGCCTCCGAGGCCAGCCCGCCGGCGGTGCCGCCGCCGGCTGCGGCCTCATCCAGGCTATCGCTCAAGGGGCGGGCACTGAGACTGCTGGCTGGACGCGAACATTCACGGCTTGAGCTTGAACGCAAGCTCTCCGCGCACGAGCGTGAACCTGGCGAGCTGGTGCGTATCCTCGATGAGTTGCAGGCCAAGGGCTTCATCAGCGAGGAGCGGGTGCTCGAGTCGGTGCTGCATCGCCGAGCGGCCCGCTTCGGCCGGGCTCGCCTGGAACAAGAGCTGAACGCCCGTGGCCTGAACCGGGAAGCCATTGCCCAGGCCATGACCGAGCTAAAAAGCACCGAGCTGGACCGCGCCCGAGCCATCTGGACGCGCAAGTTCGGCCAGACCTCCTCAGACCCTCGCGAGCGAGCGCGCCAGATGCGCTTTCTCATGAGCCGTGGGTTTTCTGCCGAGGTCGCCGGAAAAGTGATCGGTTGACCCAGGGTCAGTCTGACAAGACCAGGTTGCGACGGGACAAACGCTGCCGGCAGTGCGGACACTCCAGCGCGGCCTGCAGCAGATGCCCGCAGGTCTTGTGGCGTACGGTCAGAGGCGCGCGCCCCTTCCACAACCAGCGATTGCCCCACTGCATCAGCTCAACCGTAATTGGGAAAGTGGCCAGCGCGTCTTCGCTCAGGCGGTACTCCTGACGGCTGCCGGCGTAGGCCCTGGCCTGCAGGAAGCCCAGTTTCTGCAGTTCACTGAGGCGGTTACTGATCTGCGCTGGCCCCTGGCCCAGGGCTCTTTGAAAATCCGAGAAGGTACGCGCCCCCTGAAAGGCAGCCGCCATGATGAAGCAGTTCCAGCGGTCGCCAAACAGGCGCATCAAGCGGGGCAGATGATCGCGATCCCTCCGGCTGGACCGGCGGTAGCGCGGTCGCTGGGCGTCCCCTGGTGAGGTCACGGCAGGCGCCCCTGGGCGCGGCAACACCACGGCTTGCGTCTCAAATGGCGAGACGCTCGTGGCGCAATGGATGCAGACATAGCACGGCTCTATCGAGGCACCGCAATCCCTGTGGATCAACTGGCGCCGGGGCCGGTCTCTGTCATCGGCAGTCGGCGCCAGACCGGTGCCACGCTGGCGCTCCCACAACCACATGAGGATCAGAACGCCCCACAGGTCCAGTCCCATCTCGGTGAGTCGGTAACGCGCATGCCCGCCCTCGGCCGCATCGCGCTCGAGCAATCCACCCCGGCAAAGCATCTCCAAGCGCTGCGTCAGCACCGCGCGGGATACGCCGAGCTCCTGGAGAAAGCCGCTAAATCGGCTGGTGCCGCGAAAGGCCGATCGCAGGATGCGCAGCACCCAGGCATCGCCGATCTGTTCGATGGCCAAGGCCGCGCCGCTGGCCGCCACCACCGGCGCAGGCTTTGCGCTTGAGGGCTTGGGGTCGGCGGATTTCGTGAGCATAGGGGTCAAGCCGGCGGGCGTTCAGCAAAGCGCTCAAACTGTCCCCGTAAGGAAAAGCCTGGCGAACCGAAGCGGTTCGACGCGGCTCATAGCCCCAGCATCAGACGCAGGTTCTGCACCGCCGCACCACTGGCACCCTTGCCCAGGTTATCCAGACGCGCAATCAGCACCGCTTGACGATGCGTTTCGTTGGCGAAGACGAACAATTCCATACGGTTGCTGTCATTGAGGGCCAGCGCGTCAATGCGCCCAGCCGACGGCGCCGGGGGCACGCTGACCCAGGCGCTGTCCGCGTAGTGCCGACGCAGCGCGTCTTCCAGCTGCGCGGCAGTCGGGCGGCCGGGCAGCAGATCGAGGTGTAAGGGCAGCTGCACCAGCATGCCTTGCCTGAAATTGCCAACCGCAGGAATGAACACCGGCCGCCGCTGCAGACCGGTGTAGTGCATGATTTCCGGCAGATGCTTGTGATTCAGGCCCAGGGCGTAGATCTCGAACAGAGGCGCAGAGCCAGCCTCATAGGCATCGATCATCTGACGGCCCCCGCCGGAATAGCCGCTGACTGCCGGTAAAACCAGCGGGTGATCGGCTGGAATCAGACCGGCATCCACCAAGGGCCGGATCAAGGCGATCACCCCGGTGGCATAGCAGCCCGGGTTGGCCACCCGAGCAGCCCGCCGGACGGCCTCTTGCTGCCCGGGGGCCAGCTCCGGAAAGCCAAACACCCAACCGGGGGCAGTCCGGTGGGCAGTCGAAGCATCAATGATGCGGGGCTGACGGCCGGCGGGCAGGGTATCGATCATGGCCACCGATTCGCGAGCGGCCTCATCGTGCAGGCACAAAATGACCAGATCGACCTCGGCCATCAGCTCGCGCTTGGCCTGCAAATCTTTGCGCCGGGCGGGGTCGATGCTGACCAATTCCACCCCCCCCAGAGCCAATAAACGCTCACGGATCTGCAAACCAGTGGTGCCAGCCTCGCCGTCGATAAAAACCTGGGTCATTCCATTTCTCTGATTCAGTAAGAGCCAGCGGGGCTGGGGCGGACCGACCGATCCCGCCCGGCCGACTGCAAACTCGTAAGCTGGCCGCAATGTTTGATGCGATGCACCATGATACAGTTTGCCGCAGCCATCACTGGCTCGGCCGCGCCCACTGGGGAGGGGGTGTGCGCCCAGGCGAAGCGCGCGAGTCGGTCGTGCGCCGCTGTCTCCACCGATTCTGTGAAAGCTCTCTTATGAAAATACACGAATACCAAGCCAAGGAAATCCTGCGCCAGTTTGGCGTGCCGGTGCCTCGGGGCGTGCCGGCCTTCACCGTGCAGGAAGCCGTGGAGGCGGCACAAAAGCTCGGCGGGCCCGTCTGGGTGGTCAAGGCCCAGATCCATGCCGGCGGGCGAGGCAAGGGCGGCGGAGTGAAGGTGGCCAAGAGCATCGAGCAGATCAAGGATCTGGCCAGCCAGATTCTGGGTATGCAACTCAAGACCCACCAGACCGGACCCGAAGGACAAAAGGTGCGCCGTCTGTACATCGAAGACGGTGCAGACATCCAGAAAGAGTATTACCTGTCCATCGTGACGGATCGCGCCTCGCAGAAGGTGGCCTTCATTGCCTCCAGCGAGGGGGGCATGGATATTGAAGAAGTGGCTCACAGCAGCCCTGAGAAGATCCTCAAGGTCTTTGTGGATCCGCTGACTGGCATGAGCGAGGCCCAAGCCCGCGAGCTCGGCAGCGGCATCGGCATGCCTGCAGACTCGATGGCGCAATTTGCGGATGTCTGCCGCAAGCTCTACAAGTGCTACATGGACACCGATGCCTCACTGGTAGAAATCAATCCGCTCAATCGCGACAGCAAGGGCAACATCGTCGCCCTGGATGCCAAGTTCAATTTCGATTCAAACGCACTGTTCCGCCATCCTGAAATCGTGGCACTGCGTGATCTGGACGAGGAAGACCCCGCCGAAATCGAGGCCTCGAAGTTTGATCTGGCCTACATCTCGCTGGATGGCAACATCGGCTGCCTGGTCAATGGAGCCGGTCTGGCCATGGCCACCATGGACACCATCAAGTTGTTCGGCGCCGAGCCGGCCAACTTTCTCGATGTAGGAGGTGGTGCCACCCCCGAGAAAGTCACCGAGGCCTTCAAGATCATGCTGAAAAATCCCAAGGTCAAGGCTATCCTGGTCAACATCTTCGGGGGCATCATGAAGTGCGACACGATTGCCACTGGCGTCATCACCGCTTGCAAGGCCGTCAATTTAAGCGTCCCCCTGGTCGTGCGCATGAAAGGCACTAACGAGGAACTGGGCAAAAAGATGCTGGCCGAGTCGGGCCTGCCCATCATCAGCGCCGACACCATGGCCGAGG
>CAYPSU010000170.1:0-4475 GCA_964413475.1 uncultured Polaromonas sp.
TCGGACCCGCAGCTTACGGCCGAGCGTCCAAAACCGGCCGAAGTGTAGTTTCAATCGGTTCTGCCGCTCCAGGGCAAGCGTCAAAAAACCCTGCCGGCGGCCCTGAAAGAGGGTGCCGCCACCGGGCATCAGGCAAAAGCCGCGCCTGCGCATCGCCGGACTCGCGGAAGACCTCGACAAAGCGGTCGGCTCTGAGGCAAGAGGCGCAGCGCGGACCGCCGAGGCCCATCTGACCCCACAGCTCGGGCGAGACGATGCTCAAGGATTGGGAAAGAAGATGACGCCCACCAGCGTGCGAATGCGAGTGCCGTGAGCTGGTGACCTGCATCCCGCTGAGCCGCAAAAAAGGCGAGAAAAACGCAAGGATCAGCTGTTCGAACCTGCAAAGGTGACCGGGATAATCCATGTTCACAAAAAAGCTGCGGGTCGGGCCGAGGGAGAAAAAATGCTCAAGGAAACCATCAAGGTCGCTTGCTCCAACTGCAATTTGCGCGAACTGTGCATGCCCGTCGGGCTGAGCCAGGCTGAGCTCAAGCGGGTGGACGAGTTGGTGGCCTGGCGACGCAGCATCAAGCGGGGAAGCGCCCTGTTCCACAACGGAGAGCCCTTCTCAGCCCTGTATGCGGTACGCACCGGCTTCTTCAAGACCAGTCTGACCACACAGGATGGTCGCGATCAGGTGACTGGCTTTCAGATGGCTGGCGAAATCATCGGACTCGATGGCATCGTCAATGAGCAACACACCTGCGACGCAATCGCACTGGAAGATGCGGAAATCTGCGTGATGCCCTTCGAGCGAATCGAAGAAGTCTCGCGGGAGGTCGGCGCCCTGCAAAAGCACGTTCACCGCATCATGAGCCGCGAGATCGTGCGCGAGCAAGGCGTCATGCTGCTGCTGGGCAATATGCGGGCCGAGGAGCGTCTGGCGGCCTTTCTGCTCAATCTGGCGCAAAGACTGCAAGCCCGCGGCCTTTCCGGATCAGAGCTGATCCTGCGCATGACCCGAGAGGAAATCGGCAGCTACCTGGGCATGAAGCTCGAAACCGTCAGCCGCACCTTCTCGAAGTTTGCCGACGAAGGCATCATCGAAGTCAAACAGCGCCTGATCCACATCCAGGATGCCGAGGCCCTCAAACGGCTGGGCAACTCGCAGGTTTACCACTGACCCCGGCAGCCGCCGGGCTCGAAGGTGACGGCAGAGCCCAAACCAGAGGGGATCCGCAGAACCCGGCAGGCCAGCAGATCCATGCCGATGTTGCACTGACGCATGGGCTGCCACGCGCATCGACTGCACACCAGGCCAGTGCCTCGGGGCACGCGCGAAAGCCATTGCCCAGGCGGCGCCATGCATGCTCCGCCGGCCAATTGGCGACTGCCATCGCATCCCGTCGGGGCCCAGGTCAAGGACGCAGACAGGCGGGCAGGATAGGCGCCACGATCAGCGCCCGCCTTGACCTGGATCAATCCGGCCCAACGGAGTGGCTCCTATTCTTCGCAGACAAGGAGAATTCATATGTACCAACGCATCCTCATCCCCACCGATGGGTCCAAGCTGTCTGCCAAGGCGGTACAGACCGCTTCCCAGCTGGCTGAGCTGACTGGCGCCCAGCTGATCTTTCTACAGGTCGTCCCGCGCTATCCCGTCAGCTACTTCGAGGGCGGCATCAGCGTGCCAGCCGGAGAGGTCGGTCAGATCGAAAAGCAGTGGAGCGATAAGGCCCAGTCATTGGTCGATGAACTCAAGCGCAAGAGCGAGGCGCGGGGCCTGAAGGCCAAGGCCCTGACGCTCAAGTCCGACCTGATCGCCGAAAGCGTGATTGCCTGCGCCAAGAAGAACAAATGCGATTTGATCGTGATGGCCTCTCACGGCCGCAAGGGCATCAAGCGCCTTCTGCTCGGTAGCGAAACCACCCATGTGCTGACGCACTCGCAAATTCCGGTGATGGTGCTGCGCTAGGCCCGGCGGTCGGCTCTCTAAGGCGGGGACAACCAGCAGGCGGGATCGTCCCGCAGGCGAGCACAGCCGCTTTCAAGCGGCAAACAAGCCCTTGTACTGATCGCGCAACAAATTCTTTTGCACCTTGCCCATGGTATTGCGAGGCAGCTCGTCCACCACCACGCAATGCTTGGGGATCTTGAAGTTGGCCAGGCTGGCCTTGAGCGTGGCCACGATCTGCTCGTCCTGCAAAGCCGCCCCGGGCTTGGCCGTGACCACCGCCACCCCAACCTCGCCAAAGTCCGGGTGGGGCACGCCCACCAGGGCGCTTTCGGCCACGCCGGGCATCTCGTTGATATAGCCCTCGATCTCAGCCGGATAGACGTTGTAGCCGCCACTGATGATCAGATCCTTGCTGCGACCGACGATGGTGACATAGCCCTGCGGGTCGATCAGGCCCACATCACCGGTCTTGAACCAGCCGTCCGCGGTGAACTCCTCGCGGGTCTTCTCGGGCATGCGCCAGTAGCCCTTGAACACATTCGGGCCGCGCACCTCAATGCCGCCAATCTCACCGGCCGGCAGGTTCTCGCCTCCCTCGCCACGCACCCGCACGCCCACCCCGGGCAAGGCAAAGCCCACCGTGCCGCCACGGCGCGGACCGTCCGCGGCCAGATAGGGATTGGACGTCAGCATGGCCGTCTCGCTCATGCCGTAGCGCTCCAAAATGGTGTGGCCGGTGCGTTCCTGCCAGTCGCGGAAGGTCTCAATCAGCAGCGGCGCCGAGCCGGAAATGAACAGCCGCATGCCCCCACAAGCCTGGCGGGTGAGCGAAGGCTCGGCCAGCAGGCGCACATAAAGAGTGGGCACGCCCATGAACACGGTGGCCCGGGGCAGCAAGCGCACCACGGATTTAGGATCGAACTTGCTCAGCCACAGCATGGGGCTACCGTTGATCAGGGCCCCGTGCAACGCTACAAAAAGACCATGCACATGGAAGATGGGCAAGGCGTGAATCAGAACATCATCGGGCTGCCAGCCCCAATAGGTTTTGAGGACCACCGCATTGCTCAGCAGGTTGTCATGGGTCAGCATAGCGCCCTTGCTGCGCCCGGTGGTGCCGCTGGTGTAGAGGATGGCAGCCAGATCGTCCGGCCCCTTCTTGGCCGTGGCGTGCCTATCGCTCATATGAACCGCGCGATCAAGCAGTGAACCGGTGCGGTCGTCATTGAGCGTGAAGACCGCCTTGGCCCCGGCCTTGAAAGCCAGCGGGCTGACCCAGCCGAAATTGCGGCTGCTGCACACCACCACCGCAGGCTCGGCATTGCCCACGAAATACTCGATTTCGGCGCTCTGATAGGCGGTGTTAAGAGGCAGAAACACATAGCCGGCGCGCAAGGTCGCCAGGTACAGCATGACCGCCTCGACCGACTTGTCGACCTGCACCGCAACGCGAGCGCCGGGCTCAAGCTCCAGCGAGGCCAGCAGGTTGGCCATCATGGCAGTGGCACGATCGAGATCGCGCCACGAATAGCGCAGGCCGTCATCCGTTTCGATGGCCGGGCTGTCCAGGTCCTTGGGGAAAGCGGCCCGCAAGGCCGCAAACAGATTGTGTTGGCTCATGATGATCCAGTGGAAGGGGGAACTTCAGGAAAAGCGTGCTGGGCGCTTGTCCATGAAAGCGCCAACACCCTCACGGTGTTCCGGGGAGTCAGCGTAGTCGTAGGCGCCGGCCAAAAGGGCCGGCAAGGCCGCCGCACCCTCGCGCGCCAAAGCCCGCAAGGTGATCTTGTTCATCCGGGCCGCCTGCGGCGCAAGCGCCAACACCCGATCGGCCAAGCTGCGAACCTGCGCCGGCAAATCGGCTGCGGGACAGACGCGATGCAGGAAACCACGCTGGAGCAAGACGTCGGCCTCCAGAACCTGCGCAGCCAGCAGCATCTCGCGCACGGTATTGGGCCCTGCGACCCGGGCCACGAGTTCAGCCTCACGCGGGGCCATCGGAAAACCCAAGCGGGCAATCGGAGCGCCAAAACGCGCATCCGCAGCGGCCCATCGAAGGTCACAGCAGCAGGCAATTTCCAAACCGGCCCCCATGCAATTGCCTTCGATCTGGGCCACCACCGGCAGATCGCAGTCAAGCACCGCAGACAAACCGCCCCACACGTCGTTCTCGTGAAAATCGCGCAAAGACTCGGTCTGGAATCGAAAGTCGGCGTACTCGGCGATATCGCCGCCGGCGCAAAAATGTCCCGCCTCGCCCTCGATGTGAACCAGGCGCAGGCTGCGGTCTAGCTGGAGTTCGGTAAAGATCTGCCTGAGCTGACGCCACATCAGCCGCGACATGGCATTCATGCGCTGGGGATTGCGCAAGATGACCCGGGCCAGCGCGCCCTCACGCTGGCATTCGATCCATCCGCTCATGATGAGGCCGGTCGACCTGGGCTTGCTGCGCCGCCGCTCGACATCAGTCCAGCTTGGCGCCCGATGCCTTGACCACAGCCGCCCAGCGCTTGACCTCGGCGCTGACAAAGCTGCC
>CAYPSU010000171.1:0-4402 GCA_964413475.1 uncultured Polaromonas sp.
CGAGAGTTCGTCCTGGAAGGCCGCGATCGTCTTGTCGTCCAAATTCTTCTTCCAGTTGAACGATGGCGAGCAGTTGTAGGACAGCAACTTGCCAGGGCAAGCGGCATGAACAGCCTGGGCAAACTCGCGAGCAAAGCCAAGGTCGGGCGTGCCCGTCTCGCACCACACCAGATCAGCATAAGGCGCATAGGCCACACCGCGGCTGATGGCCTGCTCCAGGCCGTTGCGCACGCGATAGAAACCCTCCTGGGTGCGCTCGCCCGTGAGGAAAGGCTTGTCGTTGGCATCGTGGTCGCTGGTCAGCAGGTTGGCCGCCTCCGAATCGGTGCGGGCCAACACCACCGTCGGAACCCCCATCACGTCAGCGGCAAAGCGGGCCGACAGCAGCTTTTCGATGGCCTCCTGGGTGGGGACCAGCACCTTGCCACCCATATGGCCGCACTTCTTGACCGCAGCCAGTTGGTCTTCAAAATGCACCCCAGCAGCACCAGCGGTGATCATGTTCTTGGTCAGCTCGAAGGCATTGAGCACGCCGCCAAAGCCGGCCTCGCCATCGGCCACGATGGGCAGGAAAAAATCCACATAGTCCTTCGAGCCGGGCTCAACCCCACGGGCCCACTGAATCTCGTCAGCACGCTTGAACGTGTTGTTGATGCGGCGAACCATGGTCGGCACCGAGTCGTAGGCGTAAAGCGACTGGTCGGGATACATGGTCTCGGAAGTGTTGCCATCGGCGGCCACTTGCCAGCCCGAGAGGTACACCGCCTCCAAGCCAGCCTTGGCCTGTTGCATGGCCTGCCCGGCGCTGATGGCACCGAAGGCATTGACATACCCTTTTTTAGCCTCACCATTGATCAGACGCCAGAGCTTTTCGGCGCCGCGGCGGGCCAGGGTCTGCTCGATCTGCAGGCTGCCGCGCAGGCGAACCACATCGGCTGCGCTGTATGCGCGCTTGACGCCTTTCCAGCGCGGGCTGCTGGCCCATTCTTTTTCGAGGGCGGCAATTTGTTGCTCGCGGCTGAGCTGTTCGGTCAGGGTTTGGGGCATGTCGGAACTCCAGGCAAGTTGATGAAACGGTTGACGACCGGGGCGGCTTGAGGCTCACGCGAGTCAGGCCGCCGTGCGTATCGATGGCCTCACTTTAAGTCTTCTACAAGACTGAGTTCTTGTCTTGTGTCTTATATAAGATAAAAATTTTTCTTCTATAAATCAATGACTTACGTTTTTATTTTTGCGATACAAAATTCAATGTCTCATATTGAGAAAAAACGCTGCGGCGCAGCATTTCTATTTTTCGCATAGCGAAAATCAAATCCTGTCATGCGAGATACGCTGAACGCGCCGTCCATCCGACGACCGTGGCGACAAACTAGCGCGTCTGGAGATGAGCGATCCAATCGCCGCCGTCAATGACTGGCCAGCGCCTCGCCCACTGCGCATCCATCTCGTAGACCAGAGCGCTGCAGGTCTGCTCGCCGCCTTCATGATCGACGATCACCAGCGCGCGAAGGCGGCGATATTCGCCCGTGCGATCAGGCCAGACTTCTTCGAGCCGGTCCAGGGCGGGCTCGATGGAAGGGTCCATCCAGTAAAGCTCACCCCTCACCCATTGAGCGCCACCGAGCACCAAGCCGGGATAAGGCCCAAGGTCATACAAGCGCCCCCGCACGCGGGCCAGGCCATGCCATCGCGCTCGCCAACCAAACTGCGCCATGTCATTGCTTCCCCCGCGCCGCAGGGTGCCATAGACGAACAGAAGCTGCCCTTGCGCAGGCTCCTCGAAAGTCCCAGACAGGCCGGCTCCAGATTGCGGCATGATCTACATCCCGGCGGCCCGTGCAGCCGCCCTAAAGAAATGATGAAACGAATTGTGGCGCAAGGCGCTCTGGCCTTGAGCATGGCGCTGGTGGGCAGTTACGTCGCTCTGTCCAAACCCCTGGTTGAGGCCATGCCGGTCTTCTTGCTGGCCTGGCTGCGTTTTGGCATCGGCGCCGTGGCTACGCTGCATTGGCTCAAAAAGCCACCCAGTGAGCCGCCGCTGGACGGGCGCACCCACCGTCTGCTGTTTGTCGAATCCCTGCTGGGCAATTTCCTGTTTTCCATTTGCATGCTGTTCGGGGTGGCCCTCAGTTCGGCGGTATCGGCCGGTGTGATCATGGCGGCCATTCCGGCGGCGGTGGCGGTGCTGGGTTGGCTGTGGCTGGGCGAGCGCATCTCCGCTCGCATCGCGGTGGCCATCACCATGGCCGTCGCAGGCATCGCCCTGCTCTGGGCTGACCGCGGGCCCTCATCCGTGTCCGAACGCGCCTGGCTCGGTCATCTGCTGCTGGTGGGGGCGGTATTGTGCGAGGCGGCCTACGCGGTCATCGGCAAGAGTCTGACCGCCAAACTCAGCCCGCGCCGCATCACTGCGCTGATCAATCTGTGGGGCTTGGCACTGATGACGCCGCTGGGCCTGTGGTCGGCCGCGAGCTTTGATTGGTCAGGCCCTCCAGTCTGGATCTGGTTCTTGCTGCTGTTCTACGGCCTGGCCGCCAGCGTCTGGAGCGTCTGGCTGTGGATGACCGGCCTGCGCGGCGTGAACGCCAGCGAGGCGGGCGTCTTCACGGTGATGCTGCCCATCAGCGCCAGCCTGGTCGGCGTGCTGGCCCTGGGCGAGCGGCTGTCGCCGATGCAATGGCTGGCGATGGGCCTGGCCCTGGGTGGCCTGTGGCTGGCCACGCAAGCCAGCCCGGACCCGACTTCCGCAAAAGCCCCTCGGCCCACCGACCCCTGACCTGGCGGTCGCGCCGCTCAGGCTTTAGGCGCGTGGGACGACCCGTGATGGGCCGCCTGACCCAAGGCCACTTCGATGCTATGTCCGCGCGAGGCGATCAGGGTGGGGGCCAGCGAACCGACCAGCATGCCCACCACCGCAGCCGCCAGCCCGAGCAGGTTGGCAGGAATCATGGCATCGGGCGCGGTCATCGTGGCCCCCAGCCAGGTGCCAATGCCCAGCACAAAGGACAGCAAGGCCCCCTGGGTGTTGGCGCGCTTCCAAAACGCACCGGCCACCAAGGGAACAAACGCACCGCACAGGGTCACGTTGTAGGCGTTTTGCACCATCTCATACATGGTGCTCTTGCTATTGAGCGCAAACAGCAGGGCAAAAGCGGTGAAGGTCACCAGGATGATGCGCAGCGTCATCAGCATTTGACGATCGCTCATGTTGGGAACGAAGGGTCGCAACACGTTCTCTGTGAACGTCGCGGTCGGAGCCAGCAGCGCCCCGCTGGCGGTCGACAGAATGGCCGAGAGCAGCGCGCCGAAAAACAGGATCTGTGCCCACATCGGCATCTGACCGAGCACCAGATCGGGCAGGATGCGCTGAATCTCTCGGGCATCTTCAGACTCGAACAGCTTGGCCAGTTCGGGGGAATGGACGATGGCTGCGTAGGCGATGTAGATGGGGACAAAGGCGAACACGAAGTACACCAGCCCTCCAATGACGGTGCCACGGACTGCGGTCTTTTCATCCTTGGCGCTGGTCATGCGCTGGAAGACGTCCTGCTGGGGAATCGATCCGAAGGCAAAAGCGAAGAAGGCTCCGGCCATGGCCCACCAACCGGCCGCATCCATGTTCAGATCAAACAAAATGAGTTTGCCTTCGGCAGCGGCCTGCGAAATCACCTTCGTGGCCCCACCGGCCAGGTCGCCCACCAGCCAGGCCACGGCGCTCAATCCGACCAGGATCACGATGGTCTGAAGCAGGTCGGTGAAGGCCACCGACCACATACCGCCAAAGATGGTGTAGATCACCACGATGGCCGCGCCGATCACGATAGCCGTCTGAAAAGCCACCGCGCCGCCCGAGAGCACATGGATGACCAGCCCCAGCGCGGTGAGCTGGGCCGAGGTCCAGCCCAAGTAACTGAGCACGATGGCCACACTGGTCAACACCTCTACGCCCTTGCCGTAGCGCACCTTGTAAAAGTCGCCGATGGTCAGGAGGTTGAGACGGTAAAAGAGTCGGGCAAAAAGCAGCGCCGCCAGCACCAGGCACACAGAGGCTCCGAAAGGGTCACCCGGAATGCCCGACAGTCCGTCCTTGGCAAAGGTGGCTGAGACCGACAGCACCGTCTCCGCGCCAAACCAGGTCGCAAAAACGGTGGCGATGTTCATGTACAGCGGCAGGCTTCGACCGGCCACCAGGTAGTCCTTGGCACCGTGCACACGGCGCGCAGCCAACAGTCCAATGGCGATGGTCACCAACAGATAGGCGATGACAAAGGTCACGAGCATGATGTCTCCAAAAAAAGATCAGGCCCGGCTATGGCAAGCCAGACCTGCGGGAGGCGAGCGCAGGGTTCGGACCCGCAGCTTACGGCCGAGCGTCCAAAACCGGCCGAAGTGTAGTTTCAAT
>CAYPSU010000172.1:0-4390 GCA_964413475.1 uncultured Polaromonas sp.
GGGGCATCCACACCCGGGACAACGATCTGGTGGTCAATGCCACGCGTACCAAGCAGTTGACCAACTCTCGGGTCAGCGGCAAGGAAGACGCGATCAAAATCACGCCACCGATCGAGCTGACGTTAGAGTATGGGGTCGAGTTCATTGAGGACGATGAACTGGTCGAGATCACCCCAAAAAGTGTGCGCCTGCGCAAGCGTCATCTCAAGGAGCATGAGCGCAAGCGCGCCAGCCGCGAGGCCTGAACCCAGGCCGTTTGAGGTGCTCAGAGCGGTCGGCGTGCGGCCGCATCGGGCGCAGTTTGGGCCCGCGAGCCGCAGTCCTGTTTCCAACCCCGTTGTTTGCCGCAGAAAATTTTTGCCTCATGACTCTCACCCACCGTCGAGCCGTCTTCCTGATGATTTTTGTCACGCTGCTTTGGTCCACTGCGGGGGTGGTGACGCGCCAACTGGAGCAGGCACGCAGCTTTGAGATCACGTTCTGGCGCAGCTTCTTTACGGTCATCTCTCTGTTGATCATCCTGCCGCTGTTCCAGGGCCGCGCTGTGTTTTCGCGCATCGGCTCGGGGGGCAAAACCCTGTGGCTTTCCGGTCTGTGCTGGAGTGTGATGTTCACGGCCTTCATGCTGGCCCTGACCCTGACCAGCGTGGCCAATGTCTTGGTCACCCTGGCCATAGGCCCATTGCTCACGGCGGTGGTGGCCTGGGCGGTGATCGGACATCGGATTGCGTCTCACACCTGGGCCGCGATTGCTGCAGCGGGCATCGGAATCGCCTGGATGCATGGCCAACAATTTGCCCTGGGCAATGCGGAGCAGCTCGCTGGGACGGCAGTGGCCTTGATGGTGCCGATTGCCGGTGCCGTCAATTGGACCCTGGTGCAACGCAGCCAGAACTTGGGCCAAAAGATCGACCTGGTGCCGGCCGTGCTGGTCGGGGCCATCATTTCCAGTCTGGTCACCTTGCCTTTGGCTTTGCCGTTTTCAGCCAGTGGGCATGACATCGCCTGGCTGGCCTTCCTGGGCCTGACCCAGTTGGCCATTCCCTGCGTGTTGTCGGTGCTCTGCGCTGCGGCGCTCAAGGCTCCCGAGATTTCCCTGCTGGCCCTGCTCGAAGTGATCTTTGGCATCCTCTGGGCCTGGGTGGGCGCGGGCGAGGCACCCGGCCCCAACGTGCTGACGGGAGGGGCCTTGGTTATTGGCGCACTGATCGCCAACGAGCTCATCGGCATGCGTCAACGAAGCGCCTGAGGGTGTTGTGATGTCAAGTCCATCTTCGTCACGGGTTTTGATGGAGCGAGGAGTCAGCGTCGGCCTGATCACCCTCAACCGTCCGGAGGCGATGAATGCCCTGTCGCTGGACATGATCGTCAGCCTCACCGAGGCCTTGCTGAAATGGCGTGAAGACCCGTCCGTTCAGCTGGTGGCGCTGCGTGGCAGCAACAAGGCCGGGGCGGCGGGCACCCCGGAGCGCTGGTTCGGTCACTTCTGCGCGGGCGGAGATATTCGCTTTTTTTACGACGCTGCCAAATCTGAAGATGCGGCGCTGGAAGATTTTTTTACCCGGGAATACACCCTCAATCACCTGATTCACACCTACGGCAAACCCATCGTGGCGTTTATGGATGGCGTGGTGATGGGCGGAGGGATGGGCTTGTGCCAGGGCATAGCCCTGCGACTGGTGACCGAAAACACCAAGATGGCTATGCCCGAGACCAAGATCGGTCTATTCCCAGACGTCGGTGGCGGCTACTTTCTCAGCCGATGCCCCGGTGCAGTGGGTGAGTACCTGGCCTTGACCGGGCAGGTGATCGGCGCGGACGCCGCTGTCGCCTACGGACTGGCCGACCGACGGATTGCAGCGGCCGAGCAGGCCGGGCTTTGGCAAAGCCTGGCCGCTACACCCTTTAGCAGCGGTGCCCAGGCGCTGGCCAGCCTGCCAAGCCGTGCGCCTGGCCAGGACCAGCCACTGCCGCAAGTGCTGCAGGCCGCATTCAGCCAGCCCCATGTGATGCAGATACTGGCCGCGCTCGACGCCGCCTCTGATGAACGGTGCCGTCAGACGGCAGCGGCTTTGCGTGAGCGGTCACCCTTGATGCTGCATGTCACCCTGGAACAAATCCGACGCGCGCGCTGCATGCCGCTGGCCGATGAGTTGCGCATGGAGCGCGACATGGTGTGGCGCTGCTTTCACCAACGGCCTGTGGCTGACAGTGAAACGGTGGAGGGCATCCGGGCCCTGGCCGTGGACAAGGATCACCAGCCCGCCTGGAAACCAGCCGATGTGGCCGGTGTCGACTCCGCTGAGGTAGCGCAATTTTTCGTGAGCCCCTGGGCGCCAGAGAACCATCCCCTGCGGCATCTGCGCTGAGGCTGCGGCTCAAGCGGCATGCAGGTCGGTACTGGAGGCCATGGCCTGAGGGCCATTGAAGGCTTCAGCGGTGGCGCGACTTCATGGCCCGCTCCACCTCGCGCTTGCCTTCACGCTCCTTGATGGAGTCACGCTTGTCATGCTCGGCCTTGCCCTTGGCCAGGGCTACCTCGCACTTGATACGACCGCTTTTCCAATGCAAATTCAGCGGTACCAGGGTATAGCCTTTTTGCTCGGTCTTGCCGATCAGTCGGCGGATTTCATCCTTGTGCATCAGCAGCTTGCGGGTTCGAACGGAATCGGGCCTGACATGCGTGGAAGCAGTGCCCAGGGGATTGATCTGACAGCCGATGATGAAAAGCTCTCCATCCCGGACCACCACATAGCCATCGGTCAGCTGCACCTTGCCGGCCCGAACCGCTTTGACCTCCCAGCCCTCGAGCACCATGCCGGCCTCGAAACGCTCTTCAATGTGGTAGTTGAACAAGGCGCGTTTGTTCTCCGCGATGCGTCCGCCGTTTTTGGCGGCAGGATTGCTGCTGTCGGGAGATTTTTTGGCCATCAAAAGGTGCTCAACGTGTCGGTTCTACAATGACAAAAGCCTTCTATTGTATGAAAACGGTTCACAAGTCTGTTCTGATCTGGTTCAGTGCCGATGAGATGTTTTCTCTGGTGACTGATGTGGATCGTTATCCGCAATTTCTTCCCTGGTGTGATCAGGCTGAAGTTCTGGTGCGGGAAGCGCAGGCCATGACTGCCCGTGTGGGCATGTCCATTGGAGGCTTGCGGCAGAGCTTTACCACGCGCAATCTGCACCAGCCCGGCCGGCAGGTCCGCATGGAGTTGGTCGAGGGGCCGTTTTCTCGACTGGACGGCCGTTGGGACTTCACACCCCTGGGCGAGCCAGACCAGCGGGCCTGCAAGGTCGAGTTTCGTCTGAGCTACGACTTCAGCAGCGGTGCGCTGTCGGCGCTGGTGGGGCCGGTTTTTGAACGCATCGCCGGCAGCATGGTCGATGCCTTCGTCAAGCGGGCGCATCAGGTCTATGGACCCACTTGAAGTGCCGCCCAGGACCGCGATGCCGGGCCGACGCTGAAAGGGCTGCGCGTGCGGATCATCTTGGCTCGCAGCCTGGGACCACGCCAGGTGCAGGAATGGACGGTCGATCTGCCGCCGGGCGCAACTGTGGGTGAGGCCCTTCGCGCAGGGGGATGTCTGGACCCTGATGGTTTGAGCCCTCCCGACCTGTTGGTGGGCGTCTGGGGCAAGCGCTGCGAACTCAGCGCCCCACTGCGCGAGGGTGACCGGGTTGAGATCTATCGAGGCCTGCGGGTCGATCCCAAGCTCGCCCGACGCGAGCGATTCAAGGGGCAGGGCGTCAGAAGGGCGGGGCTGTTCGCCAAGCGACGGCCCGGGGCCAAGCCCGGCTACTGAGCGGCCCTGTAGCGGCCTTCGGCTCATTGGCCGAGGCCATCCGTGTGGCTGGGTAAAATCGTTTTTTTGGAGCCATCCCATGCGCCTTCTCGGCAAAGCGTTGACCTTCGACGATGTTCTGCTGGTCCCCGCCTTCTCTCAGGTCCTGCCCAAGGACACCCAGCTCTCCACCCAGTTTTCCCGCAACATCAGCCTGAATCTGCCTCTGGTCTCGGCCGCCATGGACACGGTGACCGAGGCGCGTCTGGCCATTGCCATTGCCCAGGAGGGCGGCATCGGCATCGTTCACAAGAACCTCACTGCCCAGGAGCAGGCGGCTCAGGTGGCCAAAGTCAAGCGCTATGAATCGGGCGTGTTGCGCGACCCTGTGGTCATTGCCCCCGACACCACCGTACGGCAGGTGATGGCGCTGTCGGAAGAGCTGGGCGTCTCCGGCTTCCCGGTGATCGACGGCGGCAAAGTGGTGGGTATCGTCACCGGTCGCGATCTGCGGTTTGAAACCCGTTACGAGCAAAAGGTGCGCGAAATCATGACTCCGCGCGAACGGCTGGTGACGGTCCCAGAGGGCACCACGCCCGAGCAGGCCA
>CAYPSU010000173.1:0-4318 GCA_964413475.1 uncultured Polaromonas sp.
GTAGCTGCTCCAGTTGTAGCGGGTGATCACGTAAAAGTTCTCGGTGCCGGCCACGAAGCTCGGCGCGTCGGTGCCGTTGAGCAGTTCAATCAGCGCCAGCGGGCCGTTGTGTGATGCGGCTGGCTCGGTGAGGGTGGCTCCCTTGTCTTGAAAGGCTTGGGCGCTGAAGGTTGGCAGGATGTCTGGCGCCAGCAAGGCCGACAGGTCCGCGTCGGGTTTGAGCTGCACCGGATAGTGGGTGGCCATGCCCGGCTTCCAGTTGAAGGCCTTCAGATAGTGGGCCACCGAGCCGATGACATCGCTGATGCTGCTGCGAAGATCAATCCGTCCGTCGCCATCAAAATCGACCGCAAAATGGGCGATCGAGGAGGGCATGAATTGCGGCAGACCCGTGGCGCCAGCATAGCTGCCCAGAGTCTCGACCGGATCGGTCTTTGCCCGGTAATGGGCGACCAGGAAATGCTCAAGCTCCTTGCGGAAGTATGCGCTGCGTTCGGCCGCGCGGGGATGCTGGTCCGGAAAATCAAAGGCCAGAGTGCTCAGTGCATCGATGACCCGGAACTGCCCCATGTGTCGGCCATAGAGCGTTTCCACGCCGATGATGCCGACCACGATCTCAGCGGGCACGCCGTACAGTGTCTCAGCTCGGCGCAGCTCTGCCTCATGCGTGCGCCAAAAACGAAGGCCGGCGTTGATGCGAACCTCATCCAGAAAGCGGCTGCGGTAAACACGCCAGTTTTTGACGAAGGGCGAGGAGGGGGGGCGCATCAGCGAGATGACGGCCGGTGACTGCCGCGCTTGGGTGAGCACCTGGCGCACCCATTGGGCCGGCAACTCCCGCTCGCGAGCCATTTGTTCGGCAAACGCCAGGGCCGGGGCCTGCTCGGCATAGCTCGGGCCGCTGCCGACCAGGACTGTGGCGGCGGCCTTGGTGCCGGCTTTGGCCTTCCTGACCTTCAGGTCATCTTTGGGTTTGGCGCGTGCGCGGGCCACGGGCTTGGGGCCTGGCTCCGCAGCCCGGGCCTGGGCGGCACCCTTGGCCGGGGGCTGCTGAGCGGCGGTTTGCCCGTGAGCTTGCGCCACGAGCAGGACCCAGGCGATCGCGGCCACCCGACAGACCAGCGCTCTGGCGGACCTTGCCGCCAGCTTTTCTGCGGCTGCCCGGGGACTGACCGACCCCAGCGCGCCACCGCAAGGGCCTGTCTGGACCCGGTTGGGGGCGTGCTGCGTGTTAACCTCGTACGAATAAAGTATCAGAGCAGTGGGCATGGCAGGTTGACAGACTCGGAAGACCGCACCATAACCCATCCTCAGACTGGCATCCCCCAAACAATCTGTCATTCAAGCCCATGTCCACTGGTTTTTTTTCTCACAGCTTGTGCCGCCAGCACGAGATGGGTGAGGACCATCCGGAATGTCCTGGGCGCTTGGATGCCATTGAAGATCGACTGCTGATCAGCGGTCTGGCCGATCATTTGCTGCGCCGGCAAGCCCCCGAGGCCGACCTGGCCGATCTGGCGATGGCGCACGATGGCCTGCTGATTGCCCAGGTGCGCGAGCTTTCGCAGCAGGCGGCCGAGCGTCAGGAGTGCCTGGCCCTGGATCCGGACACCCGTGTGAATGCGCACAGCTGGGCAGCGGCTCTGCGGGCTACCGGCGCTGTGGTAGCGGCCACCGACGCGGTGCTCGATGGAGAGATGGACAACGCGTTTTGCGCGGTCCGACCGCCCGGTCACCATGCCACCCGCTCGCAAGCCATGGGTTTTTGTCTGTTCAACCATGTGGCCATCGCCGCCTTGCATGCTTTGAATCGCAGGGGGCTGGAGCGCGTCCTGATCGTTGACTTTGATGTGCACCACGGCAATGGAACGCAGGACATCGTGGCTGGCGACGATCGAATCCTGATGGTGAGTTTTTTTCAGCATCCCCTTTATCCCTACAGCGGCACTGAAGCGAGTGCCGGAAATCTGCTCAACTTGCCTGTACCGCCCTACACCCAGGGCGCCCAGATACGTCAGTTGATTGCACAGCACTGGGTGCCCCGAATCGACGCTTTCAGGCCTGAGTTGATTCTGGTCAGTGCGGGGTTTGACGCGCACCGCAAGGACGGGCTCGGGCAGCTCGGTCTCGTGGAGGCCGATTACGCCTGGATCACCCGATGCCTGAAAGACCTGGCGCAGCGTCATGCCCAGGGTCGCATCGTCTCGAGTCTGGAGGGCGGCTACCATCTCGATGCGCTGGCCCATAGCGTTGAAGCGCATGTGCGGGTGTTGGCCGATCTTTGATTTTTAGGGAGTTTTCAATATGGCTGCAGCGGGCACGGCAGGCCCTCTTGAAACTTTGAGCGGGGTCAAGCTTGAGCGGGCTTGGGCTGCGATGACGCACAGCTCGGCACTGATCGAAATAGGTCTGCTGCTGGGTTGTCTGTTGCTGACCTGGGCTCTGGTGCGAGGGCTTAGGCGGGCCTTGTCGCAGGTGTCCGACTCATCGGTCCTGTTCGGACGGCGCGAGTTTGATGGGGCCTTGTTCCCACTGGTCTTGCTGATCTCGATCTACGCCGCTCATGCCAGCCTGAAAATCGCGGGTGTTCCACTGTTTTTGATGGCTCTGGCGCTGCCAGTCCTCTTGTCCCTGGCCATCATTCGGGTGGGGGTCAAAGTATTGCAGGCGGCCTTCAAACAGGCGCCGCTGGTCCGCGTTCTCGAGCGCTCAATTTCCTGGCTGGCCTGGTTGGCGCTGGTTTTATGGATCACCGGGCTCTTACCCTTGCTATTGGGCGAGCTCGACAGCATCGTCTGGCGGGTGGGCGGCTCCAAGCTGACCGCGCTCGATTTGCTGGGTGGGGCTTTGACCGCTGCGGCGGTCCTGATTGTGTCCCTGTGGGTGTCTTCGGCCATCGAGGACCGCCTGCTGCGGTCGGCCACGGGCAGCGATCTGTCCTTGCGCAAGGCGGTCAGCAATGTGGTGCGAGCCTTGCTGGTGACCGTTGGCCTGATCCTCAGCTTGAGCGCGGTGGGCATAGACCTGACCGCTTTGTCGGTGCTGGGCGGGGCCATCGGTGTAGGCGTGGGCCTGGGGCTGCAGAAGCTCGCCGCCAGCTATGTCAGTGGCTTTGTGATGCTGGCCGAGCGCAGCGTGCGAATCGGCGACAACGTGCGAATTGACAACTTTGAAGGCCGCATCACCGACATCAATGCGCGTTACACCATTGTGCGCGCCCTCTCGGGCCGCGAGTCGGTGGTGCCCAATGAAATGTTCATCAGCAACCGGATCGAAAACCTGTCGCTGACCGATCCCAAGGTTTCGCAGTCCACGGTCATCACCGTGGGCTATGACAGCGATGTCGAACAGGTCATGCAATTGCTCAAGGCGGCGGCGCGCGCTCAGCCTCGGGTGCTGGACGATCCCGGACCGGATGCGCAGCTGAGCCAGTTCGGACCCGATGGTTTGGAATTTACCCTTTGGTACTGGATGGTTGACCCTGAAAACGGTCAGGGCAATCTCAGGTCGGCCGTCAATCTGGAAATTCTGCGTTTACTGCGCGCCCACGGGATTTCGATTCCCTATCCCCAGCGGGTGGTCTACAGCCAGCCTGCGCCTGCGCCTGCGCGCTAAGCCCCCTGTCGTGACCGCGGTGAGCAGGCTCAGCGGGCGGCTCCTTGACGCTGCCTGAATCCTCGGTTAGCATCCAAAAAGAACGACCGTGCTTTTTGCTGGGCCGCTCGGACATCCGGTGTCGCACTGACCGATTTCGCCCCGGAGACAGCCGATCAGGCCAAGCCGCTTAGAATGCCGTAATTGACGTAACGTCAATTAGGTTCTTGGCCTGCAAACGGTCCACTGGACCCCTGATTCATTCATTCCTGGAGAACCCATGAAGGTTTTGGTACCCGTCAAGCGCGTGGTCGACTACAACGTGAAAGTGCGCGTCAAGTCTGACGGTAGCGGCGTCGACATTGCCAATGTCAAGATGAGCATGAACCCCTTCGACGAGATCGCGGTGGAAGAGGCCACGCGGCTGAAAGAAAAGGGCGCGGTCGCCGAGGTGATTGCGGTCAGCTGCGGCGTGACCCAGTGCCAGGAGACGCTGCGCACGGCCATGGCCATCGGCGCTGACCGTGGCATTTTGGTGGAGACTGCCGAAGAATTGCAGCCGCTGGCGGTGGCCAAGCTGCTCAAGGCCCTGGTTGAAAAAGAAGGGCCGCAGCTTGTCATTTTGGGCAAGCAGGCCATCGACGACGACTGCAACCAGACCGGCCAGATGCTCGCGGCTCTGCTGGGCTGGCCGCAAGCCACTTTTGCCTCCAAGGTCGAGATC
>CAYPSU010000174.1:0-4284 GCA_964413475.1 uncultured Polaromonas sp.
CCCGAGAACCTGCGGTAGCTGTCCATATCGGCGGTGCGGATCTTGAGGAGGTAATCAAAACCGCCGGCCACCAGGTGGCATTCAAGCACCTCGGGCCGCACCTCGACGGCGGCCTTGAACTGCTCGAACACATTGGCATTCGTGCGATCGAGCAGCACCTCCACGAACACCAGCATGCCCGCGCCCAGCTTGCGCGGGTTCAGCCTTGCTTCATAGCCCAGGATGTAGTCCTCGCGCACGAGGCGCTGCACCCGCGCCAGCACCGCTGTGGGTGACAGGCCCACCTGCTCAGCCAGCTTGAGGTTGCTGGTGCGGCCGTCGCGCTGCAACACATCAAGGATGCGTCGGTCTGTTCGGTCGACCCCGAGGTTCTCAGAGTTCATGGCGAATATTATGCGTATAAATTAAATGATTTTGGTGAAATATTCATCAAAAAATCAGGATCATGGCGATTCATCAGGTATTGCTCTGGCCAGGAGATTCCCGCATGAACACACCCATTGACCCCAGCCTGCCGGCTTCCGGTGCGCGTTTCGAGGTGGCGGGTGTGCCGGGCATGCGCAGCGCCCTGCGCCAGGCCATCGACCACGCCGCCCGGCTGCCCGAGGCCGAGGCCCTGGCCCCCCTGATTGCGCGGGCGCGGACGTCTGAGGCGGCCGCGCTTCGCATCGATGCGAGGGCCCGGCAATTGGCCGCAGCCCTGCGCCAGGGCCCGGGGCCCGTAGGTCGGGCCGGGCGCGTGCAAAGCCTGATGCAGGAGTTTTCACTCTCCAGCGAAGAGGGGGTGGCCCTGATGTGCCTGGCCGAGGCCTTATTGCGCATTCCGGACGCGGCCACCCGCGATGACCTGATCCGGGACAAGATCGGCCGTGGAGACTGGCAGCAGCACCTGGGCCACAGCGGCTCGTTGTTTGTCAACGCGGCCGCATGGGGGCTGCTGCTGACCGGCAAACTGGTGGCTGCCCACAGCGAAGGCCAATGGCTCGGGGCCCTCACGCGCCGCCTGGGCCAGAGCGGCGAGCCCCTGATCCGTCAGGGCATGCAGCTGGCCATGCAGATGCTGGGCGAGCAGTTCGTCAGTGGCGAAACGATCGGGCAAGCCCTGCAGCGCGCCTGTGAGATGGAGGCCAGGGGCTTTCGACACTCCTACGACATGCTGGGCGAGGCGGCCCTGACCGCAGCAGATGCACGTCGCTATTTCATGGCCTATGAAAACGCCATCCACGAAATCGGCCGTGCCGCGAATGGCAGGGGAGTTGTCGACGGGCCGGGCATCTCGATCAAGCTCTCGGCCCTGCACCCGCGGTATTGCCGAGCGCAGCACGCACGCGTGATGGCCGAACTGCTGCCGGACCTGCTGCGGCTGGTCGAGCTGGCGCGCCAGTACGACATCGGCCTGAACATCGACGCCGAGGAGGCCGAACGCCTGGATCTGTCGCTGGACCTGCTCGAGGCTCTGTGCCAAGCGCCCACACTTGCCGGCTGGAACGGTATCGGTTTTGTGGTGCAGGCCTACGGCAAGCGCTGCCCGATGGTCATCGATTTCCTCGTCGACCTGGGTCGCCGCAGCGGCCACCGCCTGATGGTTCGCCTGGTCAAGGGGGCCTACTGGGACAGCGAAATCAAGCGCGCCCAGCAGGAAGGCCACAGTGACTACCCGGTCTACACCCGCAAGCACCACACCGATGTGGCGTATCTCGCCTGTGCGCGCAAGCTGCTGGCCGCACCCGATGCGGTCTATCCGCAGTTTGCCACCCACAATGCACACACCGTGGCGGCCCTGGTCGAGGCGGGCGAGGAAATCGCCGGGCCTTTTGCGCACGGGCAGTATGAGTTCCAGTGCCTGCACGGCATGGGCGAGCCGCTGTATCTGCAAGTCGTGGGTGCGCACAAGCTGGGCAGGCCCTGTCGCATCTATGCCCCCGTGGGCACCCACGAAACCCTGCTGGCCTACCTCGTGCGCCGCCTGCTGGAAAACGGCGCCAACAGCTCTTTCGTGAACCGCATGGCCGACCCTTCGGTGTCGCTGGATGCGCTGGTGCAGGACCCGGTGCAGCGCACCCTGGACGAAGCAGACGCGGGCCCGGCTGGCGCGCCCCACCCGCAAATCCCGCTGCCCGGCGAGCTCTATGGTGCGGCCCGTCCCAATGCGATCGGCCAGGACCTCACGCATGAGCCCACCCTGCACCGTCTGGCACAGCAGATGGCGGCTCACACCCGGCCTCTGGTGGTGCGCCCGCTGCTGGCCACTGTCGCGATCGGGGCGCAAACACGCACCTTGCGCAACCCGGCCGATCCCGCCGATGTGGTGGGCAGCGTGCAAGACGCCAGTGCCGCCGATGTGCAGGACGCGCTGCAGGCGGCGCAGGCCATCGCACCTGTCTGGGCACAGACCGCACCCGCGCGGCGTGCGGCCCTGCTGGAGCGGGCTGCCGATCTGTTGGAACGCGACGCCCCGCGCTGCATGGCGCTGCTGGTGCGCGAAGCCGGTAAGACCTGGCCACACGCCGTGGCTGAGGTGCGCGAGGCGGTGGACTTTCTGCGCTTCCACGCTGCGCAGGTGCGGCGTGACTTTGACAATGCCACCCATGTGCCGCTGGGCCCGGTGGTGTGCATCAGTCCCTGGAATTTTCCGCTGGCTATTTTCGTTGGCCAGGTGGCGGCAGCCCTGGCCGCCGGCAACCCGGTGCTGGCCAAGCCGGCCGAGCAGACGCCGGCTGTGGCGGCCCTGGCCGTGCAAACCCTCTGGCGCGCGGGTGTGCCCCGCGCTGCTTTGCAGCTGCTGCCCGGGGGCGGTCGCGAGGTGGGCCAGCAGCTGGTTGAAGACGCCCGCGTGCAGGCGGTTGTGTTCACCGGTTCCACCGAGACCGCCAAAGTGCTGCAGACGGTGCTGGCACGGCGACTGAACGCGCATGGCCAGCCCGTACCCCTGGTGGCCGAGACCGGGGGACAGAACTGCATGGTGGTGGACTCCTCGGCTCTGCTCGAGCAGGTAGCGCAGGATGCCGTGGCTTCGGCTTTCGAGGCCGCCGGCCAGCGCTGCTCGGCCCTGCGTGTGCTGTGCGTGCAGGACGAGGTGGCCGACCGCCTCTTGCAGATGCTCCACGGTGCCATGGCCGAAATCCACATGGGCGCCCCAGCGCAGCTGCACACCGACATGGGCCCGGTGATCGATGCCCGAGCCAAACGCCGGATCGAAGCACATGTCGGCGCCATGCAGGGCGCCGGCTACCGGGTGCACTGCAACCATCACCCTGGCAGCGACCCGCCAGCGGGCACCTATGTGGCCCCGACCCTGATCGAGATCGACCGCATCGATGTGCTGCAGCGCGAGGTTTTCGGCCCGGTGCTGCATGTGCTGCGCTGGCGGCGTGAAGCGCTGGACACGCTGCTCGCGCAGATCAACACCACCGGCTACGCGCTCACGCTGGGAGTGCATTCGCGCATCGATGAAACCATCGCGCGGGTCATCGAGGCCACCCATGCCGGCAACACCTATGTCAACCGCAGCATGGTGGGTGCGGTGGTCGGCGTGCAGCCCTTTGGCGGTGAAGGGCTGTCGGGCACCGGCCCCAAGGCGGGCGGGCCACTGATCGCGCTGCGTCTGCTGGCACGCGCCCCCGACGACGCGGCGTTGCGCAGTCTGCAGGCCTGTGGCGCGGCCGCCCTGCCGCGCGTCTCCGCTCCCCTGCAGGCCCTGCACGACTGGGCTGTGGCGCAAGGCCGGCTGCCGCTGGCGCACCAGTGTGCACGTCTGGCCGCCTGCAGTCCGGCCGGACTGCAAGTGGTACTGCCGGGTCCGGTGGGCGAACACAATGTCTACGGCGTGCGGGCGCGTCAGCGCGTGTGGTGTCAAGTCGGTGCGCAGGCGGGTGCTCTAGACGATCTGCTCACCCAGATCGCCGCTGTGCTGGCCGTGGGCGGCCAAGCCCTGCTGCCTGAACGTTTTGCGGCCTTGCATGTGCAGCTGCCCGCTGCCGTGCAGGCCGTGGTGGGGCTGCGCTCAGGGCACAACGCCTTGCAGCCGGACGCTGTGCTCATTCATGCCGAAGCCTGGGAGGTGCAAGCCATGGCGCAGCAACTGGCTGCGCAGGACGGCCCGATCATTGGTTTGACGGCCTTGCCGCCGGGTGCATCGCCCGTTCCGCTGGCGCCCCTGTTGAGTGAGCGCAGTGTCAGCACCAACACGGCTGCGGCCGGGGGCAATGCGAGCCTGATGACACTGGCGGGCTGAACGGGCGCATTGTGGGCGCAGCGACAGGCTGGCGGACCGTGCTGCGCCGA
>CAYPSU010000175.1:0-2745 GCA_964413475.1 uncultured Polaromonas sp.
GCGGGCCAGCGCTGGCCGAGGAGCGATTCGAGGACGGAGGTCAGGCGCGAAGGTTTCATGAGGCTTGTCAGTCGCAGGCGAGGTTTTCTGGGGGTGTGGGCTGCAGCCACCAGGCGCCCAGGGCCCATTCGGCGGGGTCTTCGAGCCACATCCAGGGGGTGTGGCGCATCAGGTCGATGGCAACGCCGCGGGGCAGGTGGGTACAGGCGCGGGTCGAGCCCCCCAAGGCGCTGCCGATCTCCCGCAGGGGCACAAGCCAGCCTCTGGCCTTGGCGCCAAACTGCAGCGGGTCAGGCAGGGGCGAGAGAAACTGGGCGCCGCTGAGTTCAAGGTGCAAATAGATCGTGTTGCTCCATCGGTCCGCGACTGACCAGGCGGCGTGGGTTTGCATATAGATGCGTGAGTCGACGCCTTGCATCAGCAAGCTGCCCTGGTCGGGGGCCAAGGTCACCGTGCCGAGGAATTCGCTCTGGACTTTGGGGGCTTCGGGCTCTGCTCGCTTTTCGGGGATTTGGCCGCAGCTGACCGTGATCAGGCTCATGCGCGCCTGCATGGCTGCGCCAGGTCTGCGGGCCGAAGGCTCGGTTTGCAGGCCGGCAAAGGCCGTGGTGCCCACATGCAGCCGCATGAAGTCATGCTGCTCTGAATCGACGATTTCAAGATGAGGTTTTTGTGTCCATCGGTTGAGATCGTTGATGAGTGCGCGGGTACGAAGCGGGTCAAGCACCTCGGGTACGCCTGCACCGCCCTCGCCGGCGGTGTCGACATAGCGCAGTTCGTTGTCTGCGCGTACAAAGTAGCCTGCATCCACGGCGGTCTCGGCACTGCGAAAGCAGGCGCGACCAACTTCGTCGATGAGGCAGGCCGCCAGATGTATGTCGGGAATGCGGCGATGAAAGGGCACGACGGCCTGCGGCATGCCCGACAGGGCTTGCCGGACCAGGTTCATGCGATCGCGCCCGCCGCTGCTTCTGATCAGCGCATCTTCAAGCTCACCGTGGTGGCGATGCATGGCCTGGATGTGCAGGCCGAGATAGACAGCCATCAGGCTCACTTCGATTTGCGCGCTTTCGAAGTTGGCGGCGCGCTTTTTGCGAACGGCTTTCATGGTGTGGCGTCCTTGTCGCCGCGCGCGCCCGATTGAACGACCGCAGTGCATGCCTTGCGCAGGCGATCGATCAGCGGCTGCGCCTGCGGCTTGCACGCCATGGCCACAAAGGCCAGCCGTCCTTGCAGGGCGCTGATGCTTTGCGTCTGGCCGTCCCAAAAGACCCGTTCGTTGCACTCCACATGGTGCACGGCGGCCCTCAGTCGCCGACGCACCGATCGGGGCACCCCCACCTTCTGGTTGACCACCAGGCCGGTCACCATCTGGCGGCGACCGCGCCGAAAGATATTGGTCTTGCGGGGATCGAGTTGCAGGTCGATCGCCCTGAGTACCCGCTGGGCGATGCCCAGCATGCGCACGGCTGGGTCGTCTCCCGAGAAGGTCAGGTCGTCCGCGTATCGGGTGTAGCGCCAGCCCCGGCTTTGGGCGCTTTGATGCAGCAGGGTGTCGGTGCGCTTGAGCACCAGATTGAGCAGGGCCGGGCTGGTGGGCGCGCCGATGGGCAGCACCCCGCGCTCGGTGCACAGGTCCACCAGGATGCTGATGGCCTGGGCAGAAAGCCGCTCGCCGAGTTCTTGCTTGAGCGCCCCAAGAACCAGGGACCAGCGCACGCTGGGAAAGCAGTTGCGAATGTCCGCATTGATGACCACCTTCTGGCCGACATGAACCCGTGCGTTATCGACGATGGAGCGCCCCGGCACAAAGCCCTGGGCGGCGGGATGAGTCCCCAGGGGGGTGAGCAGTTTGTCGAGGATGAAGCGCTGCGTTTTTTTGAGCAGGGGATGGGGCGCGCTGATGCGACGGGTGCCGCCACGCGCCTTGGGGATGTGGTGCTCGGTGTAGGCGCCCTGGACCTTCCAGCCGGTGGGGTACTGGGACCGGCACAGGTTGAGGGCGGGCATCAGGTAGGGGGCTGCTTCGGGCCCCAGATGGGTGAGCAGTTCCAGGGCGGCGGCATCCCAGGTGCCGCGTTGCTGGGAGCCGGGGGCGGTGGGGTCGCTGGCCATGTCCAGCAGGATCTCGCTGGCTTGGCGGCAGGCCTTGAGGAAGGCCTCGGCGCCAAACCGTGTGCACAGCTCATAAAGCCGCGGCCCGTCGCGGCGGGCGGTGAGCACCAGCGCGGTGGCTTGATCGGCCTCATCGCCTCTTACCAGCCACTGGCTGAGCCCGGAGAACCGCCCGGTACTGGCCGGCATCTGCGCGGAAAGCTGGGCCAGTTCTTTGGCGTTGGTGGTGCGCGAGAGGCGGTTGCGCCAGGCGCGGCGTTTGAGGGGGGCGGCCAGATGGGGGCTGGCCATGAAGGCATCCAGCGCGGCCAGCGGCGTGGTGGGGTTGGCCACCAGGCGCTCGACCCATTGCACCGGCGCATGCTCGGCCAGAGCGGCGGCGCCTTGCGGGTCTTGCGTGACCCAGCGTTTGATGTAGAGCATGGGCCGAGGCGGCAAGAGGTCGGGGTTATGCAAGGACCGGGCAACCACCGCGCGAAAGGCCTCGGGATGTTTGGGCTGCCGACCGTGAGCGTTAAAGAGCGTGGCGTCCCGGATGGGCAGGGTGTTGCTCAGGGCCACCGCCTCAATGCGGTCCCAGCCTTTGCAGCCGTAGGCCCCAGCGATCCAGATGCCCCAGGTGCCGTCGGC
>CAYPSU010000175.1:2845-4254 GCA_964413475.1 uncultured Polaromonas sp.
GCTGTTCGGCCTCGGTCCACTGTCGGCGCAAGGGGGCGAGGTCTTGCGGCGTATGCGCCAGCTGCTGCGCCATTTCGGGCGCAAGCTTGCCGCGGCAGATGTCGCGTGCCAGATCGCTGGGCTTGAGGGCCCACCACGCTGGCAGAGGCGAGGGCGCCCAGGCCTGCAGCCGGCGCAGGCTGTTCGGGGACATGGGCGTCCAGGGGCCAAAAGACGGATGGGTGCTGGGGTGAGACAGGTCGCAGTTCAAGGCCCAGGGCTCGTCCTTCAGGCGCCGGCCCATGGCCTCGACAAACGGGGTTTCGGGCAGCTGGTCAATGAGGGGGTCGATCTGCTCCAGCCGGCGCGAGCGCACATGCTGCATGACCTGCGAAAGCACTTGCTCCACGCGATCGCGTTCGGTCATGAGGTTCTGGAAGTGCTCTTGCAGATCGATGCGTTTGCTCAGGGCGGGGGATAAGACCTGGGGCCAAAGGTGCGGCACGCTGAGCAAGAGCTTCTGGCCCGCCGGGACGAGCAGCGCGAAGGACAGGTCGTTCAGCGGCTGCCAGTTGCGCCCGGCTTGCCGCCCGGCCTGAACGGCGCGACTGAGCTCGATGCGGCGCTGATAGGCGGTGGCAGCTGGCTGGCGGGCTGCCGCGTTGATGGCCGCCGACAGGCCGCCGCCCTGGTCGCAGATGCGCGCGATGCGGTAGCGCAGACGGATGCTGCCTTTAAAGCGGGTGTGCGGGCCCAGGTCAGGAATGCCGGCCTTCTGGGGATTGGGCGCCATCAAGTGGTTGACCAGGCCGCGGTGACGCACATCGCCACTTCGGCTGCTGGGGCTGCGCCAGCGCCGCAGGGTGAGGGCGTGCAGTCGGATCGCCTCACTGGTCAGGTCGGGGTGGGTAAGGCCCGCGCGGTAGAGCAGGCCGATATGCACCCGCGACTCAAAGCGTGCCGCCCAGGCCTGTTGCAGCAGGGCAAGGTCAGAGTGGCCGGGCATGATGCGCCGAAGCTCGGGCCAAAGGCTCTGGGTCATGCGTTCGATGCCTTGCCAGGCTTTGTCCGAAAAGCCGCTGCTCCAGGGGTCAAGGCGCGTCAGCAGCTCATGCAGTTGAACCTGAAGCGAGGCCAGCTGGTCACTTAAGGCTTTTTCAACGATCTGGGCTGATTTGCGGAACGACGTCATAAGGGGCGGCCCCCCACCCGGGTCACTGGAACCACGGGATGCCGCAGGCTTGCAGCATGGGCGCTTCTTTCCGAGCAGGTGATCCCGCGCACCCCGCGCGGGGCGACTGCTCGGAAAGCAGTGCCTATGCGAGGAGTGTGCGGAGCCGTACTACGGTTGCGATCCTGGCGATACACCAGGTGAGCCTGAACCACAGGCAGGGGGCCAAAAATCATGGAAGTGATGATGGCCGGGGCAA
>CAYPSU010000176.1:0-4206 GCA_964413475.1 uncultured Polaromonas sp.
GCCGGGGCAAGGCTCATTGCCTGAGCCCAGGGGCTGTAAAAACAGACAGTGCGGGGGCCAGGCCCTCGGTGCGATGAGGTCTCCGCTGGCCCAGGGCGCCACAAGCCCGATTACTGGTCAGGCAAGTCAGATGGAGACAGCCACTCCCGCAATACCTCCTGGGTATGCTGACCGAGCGTAGGTGGAGGGCGCAGCGGCCGGTTGCTGGCAACTTCTCTCCAGGGCATGCCGGCGGTGGTGATCTTGTGGCCCGAGCCTGCCGGATACTCAATTTGTGTGAGGATGCCGCGCTCACGCAATTGTGGATGCTCGAGAATTTCGACCAATGAGTAAATCAATTCGGCGGGGATGCCTACAGCGTCAAAGCTGGAGATCCAGTGTGCAGCGGGCTGGGTCTGCAGGATGGCCTCGAAGGCCGGTATCAGTTGGCGCCGCAATTCATTGCGCTGGGGTGGGGTGTCATATCGGGGATCGCTGGTTAGAGAATTGAACTCGGGCAACCGTCCTAGGGCAGCCCAGATCTTTTCATTGGTAACTGCCACCACGATCTCACGGTCGGCGGTGCGAAAGCTTTCGTAGGGAGCCATCAGGGGATGGCCGTTTCCCCAGCGACCCGGTGCCTTTCCACTCATGCCCCAGCCCGCCACCGATTGACCCATCAGGGCCACCATGGCATCGAGCATCGCGATGTCCAGGTGGCGGCCCTTGCCGCTGGTTCGCCTTTCCATGATTGCAGCCATGATAGACAGAGCCGCAGACATGCCCGCCATGGTGTCAGCCACCGGAGCAGCGGCTTTGAAGGGTCGGCCACTCGGATCACCGGTGAGGGACATCAAGCCGCTGACCGCCTGCACCATGAGGTCGACGGCGGGTCTCTGAGCCATGGGTCCGGTTTGTCCATAGCCGCTGATGGAGCAGTAGATGATGTCCGGGCGCACCGCCTGCAACTGGCTATGTCCCAGGCCGAAACGCTCGGCCGTGCCGGGCCGAAAATTTTCGACAAACACATCTGCGTGCTTGGCCAGTTCTAGGCAGGTTTTCTGTCCCTCAGTGGTGTGCAGATCGATTGCCACTGAACGCTTGTTCCGGTTGTAGCCAATCAACGTCGGACCAGCATCACCACCGGCGAAGGGCGGGCCCCAGAAGCGTGTTTCGTCGCCTGCGCCAGGCATCTCCACTTTAATCACATCGGCGCCCAGATCACCCAAGATCATGGTGCAAAGCGGGCCGGCAAGAGCCCGCGTGGTGTCAAGCACCCGGATGCCGCTCAGCGCCCCCGCGCTCATGCTGCACCTATCCGGAATATGGGCAGAAGTCGGCCGTTCTCCAGAATCTTGAAATCGACGCGGGCTGGCTGATCAATGGCGATCGGCCCTGGATCGGCGATCAATCTTGCAAATAGGGTCACGCCCTCTTCGAGTTGGACCAGCCCGAGGGTGTAAGGCGCTGCGCCAAGGAAGGATGAGTCAGTGACGTGGTGCACCTCGCTGAAGCTATAGACCTTACCGCGACCCGTGCTGGCTTTCCAGACCAGTTCTGATGATCCGCAGGCGGTACAGACGATACGCTTGGGATGAAATGCGCACTGGCAGGCGCGGCACCACTTGAGAACAAGCTCATGTCGCGTTATTGCCTCCCAGTAGCCTTGGGTTTCGGGCGAGGGTTGATAGAGCCCCAAAAAATAGGGGCCAGCCGTGAGCGGCAGACCTTCGGCCCAGGCCGGTCCTTCATTGGGCGCGGGGTTCATAAGGCTGCTTCCTTGGAGACGATGACAACAGAGTGGCAGGCCAATGGCCCGCCGTGACCGTGGACCAGGCCTACCCGGGCATTGGCAACCTGCCGTCCCTCGGCCCGACCCCAGAGCTGATCGATGGTTTCATGCAGGTTGTACAGGCCCTGCGCCACTTGCCCGAAAGACAGGTAGCCGCCCATGGTGTTGAAAGCCAGGCCGCCGTCGTAGTTGACACCCCCGGACTCCACGAATGCGCCACCTTCGCCTTCCCCGCAAAAGCCCAGTTCCTCGAGCATCATGAGATTGGCAAAACTAAAGGGCGCCGAAGTTTGCACGACATCAATTTCAGCAGGTTTCACCCCTGCCATGGAATAGGCCTGTCGGGCCGCCACGGCTGCACCAGTGCGCACCAGATGGGGGCCATCTTTCATGGGTTCAAATCCCCAGGTGCCCATGCGTTCGCTCACCCATTCATGGGTGTTGCATTGGCCAAAACCGGACAAATAAGTGGCTTGTGAGTGTCTCGCCTTCGCAATGTCTGAGCGGGTGACCACCATGGCGGTACCGATGCCACCGGGGTACCAGACGGCGCAATCGAGCAGGCGCAGGGGCGATGCGATCATCCGCGAGGCCAAAACATCCTCCACGGTGATCGGCCCTTTGTCCCGGGTGGCTGCATGCGGGTGGTCTAAAGCCCATCGACGGTTTTCCACAGCCACGCGCGCGCACATCCGCGGCGTGATTCCGTATTCATGCATGTAGCGACAAGCAAACTGGGCATACAGTGCTGGTGTGGAGACGCCGTAAGGCGCCTCGAACTGAAGCTCGCCCTCCCAGCCCGCATTTGAAATCGCCTGATTCATCCAGACACCGCTGGCCTCATTGGTTACGCAGAGGGCATAGTCGATGACACCGGATTCGACGGCCAGTGCGGCCAGTTGCAAGGTGCCCAGCGCACCGCCCCCGTGGGAGCTGACTTCTGAGCTGAACATGGGCCCCACCTTGAGTTCATTGAGCAGGGCTTGGTTGTATTGCAGCACCATGTAGGCTTGCGGCGTTCGGCCGGTAAAAAGGGCGCCGACCTCATTGCGCTCAATACCGGCCTGCCGCATGGCGTCGATGGCGGCTTTCGCGCCGAGTTGTAGCGGGGTTTGGCGCTGGGCATCAGCGCGCGCAGTCATCGCGCGGCCGATGCCCACAATGGCGGTTTTGCCGCTCATGCGATGGCCCATGGTGCACCTGCCCCGGCTCAGTCGGCAGTGGCGCCAGCGAGTTGGATGATTCGTCGGTAGCGGGCTATTTCGCTCGGTCCGATGCGGGCCATTTCATCGGGGCTGGCCAGATAGGGATCGGTGCCCGTGGCAGCCATGCGGCGCTGCACATCAGGGTCATTGACTGCTTTTTCTAGGGCAGCGTAGAGAGTGTCTACGGCCCGGCGCGGCGTGCCAGCAGGTGCATAGACCGCGAACCAGGCCGTCAGTTGAATGTTGGGATAGCCCAGCTCGGCAGTGGTGGGCACCTGGGGCAGGTAAGAGGTGCGCCTTTCGGAGGCAACAGCCATGACATTTAGCTTGCCAGCCTGGATATGGCCCTGCAACGCGCTGTAGGGATAGAACATCATCATGATCTGGCCGCTGAGCAGATCGGTAAGGCCCTGGGCGATGGCTCGATAGGGTACATGCTGGGCTTTGAGTCCAGTCTCGGCATTCATCAGTGCACCGCCCAGATGGGCTGAACTGCCGTTACCCGATGATGCGAAGTTCGCCCCCGCTCCTGCCTGGCGCGCGTGGGCTAGCAGTTCGTTGAAGTTCTTGGCTGGAACCTGCGTGCTGCTCACCAGCAGCATCGCCTGAGCCCCCACCCGTCCCACCGGTGTGAAGTCGGTCAAGGGATCGTAGGACAGCTTGCTATACAGGCTCTTGTTGATGGCATGGGTCTGGCTGCCACCAAACAGCAAGGTGTACCCATCGGCTGGCGCCTTGGCCACTGCCTCGGTACCGATGATTGCGCCAGCGCCCGGTCGGTTGTCCACCACGATTGGCTGACCAAGTAACTCACCCCACTTAGGTGTGAGCAAGCGTACAAAGACGTCTGTGGCCGAGCCGGGTGCCTGAGGCACGATCAGCCTTATGGGACGTTCTGGGAAATTCTGGGCCTGGGCGGCGCCGATGAGCAGACCAGCACAGGCCATGAGAACCGACAGACCCTTGCGTATGTAAGGCATGGCTTTTTCCCTCCTTATGGTGAATCTGGGCTCCGGGTGGTCTGGGTTTGAGGTGCAGCTCCAGAGTGACGCAAGTGTATCGATCGCGGGCCACAGCGTCACCCCGAATTTATCTTTCATCGATTTTTCCCCTGCCGTGATCTGGGACAGTTGGGCAGCTCTAGCGCTAAGCCCCGGCCGAGCCCGCTCGCCATGGCGATACGGCCTGCAAAGCCTAAATGTGGTGGAATAAGCCATGGCTGTGCTTCAT
>CAYPSU010000177.1:0-4202 GCA_964413475.1 uncultured Polaromonas sp.
CGGTTTTCCAGGTATCCGAGCCTCATGTTTGATTAAAGCCCTAGCGTTTACACGCCGCCTTGCTGATCGATGTGACTCTGATTCCCTTTCTCTTTCGGTAAAGATAGCGGAGCATTGACATCTGGGCAGCCAGCATAATTTTTCGAACTCTAAGGGACAACAGCTTGAGACCGCTGTTGACCCCAGTGTCGACTGCGCTTACGCGGCAACAGGCTGCTTAACTCTCCGTGCGCCGCCCTTCGGTTGTCTTGCGGCGCAAAAATGCAGGAGTCTGCGCTTCATGCGATGTGTTAAACATCATCTCATCTGTGCTTGAAAGACGGCTTTGCATCTTTCGTGCCTTGTACAACATCTCTTTCGACATGCGATTTTCATCGCGATCGCGCATCAGCTGACGTGTGAAGGCAATCGATGCAGCAACCCAGGGCTCGTTTCGGCCCAGGGTCTCGAGGTGGGCCAGCAGTTGCTCAACCTGCATCCAGTCGCCTTGCAGTGCTGCCTGCCGAATCTGCAATTGCAACTGAGCGGCCGTCAGCTCATGGATGCGGCGTTGAACCAACTCATGGGTGTTCAGGGCCTGAAAAGCGGCATATTGCAACTCGGGTAATTCGGAAATCTGCCCAGAAAAACTCTGGCATTCGCCATTGGCGTTGGTGGCTCGAACTGTGACAGACAAGACTGTACCGTGCTCTCTTTGCAAGCGTAGAGCTTCGCGCATGGGCATGCGCAGTAGCGCCCAGCATTCTGAGCCCATGGCCACCGAGGGCATATGCCAACCGGTTTGCGAACGGTCATAGGCGTTAAGAATTACAAGGTCATCCACTGCACCTGTGATGGACATCTCGACGTTACGCCATTGCAACTGCGACAGCAAGCCGATCTCTGCATCAAACGTCTCGGCCAGATCAATCGCCCGCTCGCCATAATGCGCACTGCCCTGTCCGGCCTGCGCCATGGCCGTCATCAGCGCTTCATTGAAGTCGGCCCCCAGACCTACGGTCGTGGTGGTTACGCCTGCCCCAGCCAGTGCCGCTACTTGCTGGCAGATGCGTGCAGGATCGGTCAAGCCAGCGTTCGCCAGACCGTCAGACAACAGCATTACATGGCAGGCCCCTACTTGACCTGCATGAGGGGCCAGCATTTCCCCGCCGCGCAGCCAACCGGCGTGCAGGTCAGTGCACCCATTGGCGGTAATACTTTGCACCAGTGCCTCAAGCACGCCCCCAACCTGTCCAACTATCGACAGCGGCATGACAGTATCAACCGTATCGTCATACTGCACTACGCCGATCCGGTCGGTCTGATTCATGCGTCTGATCAGATCAATCACGCAACGTTTAGCCTCGGTGAGCTTTCCGCCCTCCATCGACCCCGAGCGATCAACAACCAGCACCAGGTTCAGCGGCGTTCGCTTCAAGCCGGCTGATGGCTCGGACTGTAAGCGCACCAGCAGGTGGAAGTCTTGGGCGGCCTCGCACAGCGCGGGCCGAATAGGATTGATCACAATTTTCATGCAGTACCTTCTTTCGGTTCGGGGGTTGAGGGGGGCAGGCCGGTGTGGGCTTCCATGTGTTTTTCAATCACGTAAAGCCGGTTGGTCGTGTCAGATTCAAATTTATTGAGCCGATCTTTCATCTCTTCAAAAAACTTTGTTTGCGACGATGTGAGCTCGTTGATGGTGAGCAAGTGGCGTTCAAATAACACTTGCAAGTCATGGCGCTGCTCCTGCATCAACTGACCAAACATGTGTTCCAGAAAATCTTTTTGCTTGTGCGCCTGATCGAACAGGTAGCGCTGCTGATCCATCTGTTTTTCGATCATCTGTATGGGCTTATGCATCAGGCTGTCAAATCGCTGAGTGGCCTCTTCCATCATTTGGGCCAGTTGTCTCACCGCAGCTTTGAGCTCTACCGGGTCGATACGCTGCACCTGCACCCGTGCGCTCGCTTCTTGCAAGGCACTCTCCAACATATCTCGTACCTTTCGTTGCATGTCCTTGAGCTGTACATGCACCCGCTGCTCCATTTCTCGCATTTCGTGCATCACATCGACCATGCCCATACTGCTCGACACTTGGGGTAATGGCTTGGGCGGTGAATGCCGACGGCCAGGCGAAGTCGGCGCGGCCCGGGCTGGAACCTCGGTGCGGAAGGCCGCCACCAGAAGCTCGGCTTCGCTGGCGCGGCCCGGCTTCTCAAGGAAGGCGCTCAAGGCTTCGGTGTGAACGACCGCGGTGTAGTTCGCGATCTTGGCGAGTGAGTAGCCCTCGGCCAGCAACCGCCGTGCTGCCACAAATTGCACCAGGTGCCTGAAACCGTACAGTGCATCACGCCCCTCGCGCGACGGTTTATCGACCACTCCCATCGACACATAGTGGCGCAGCAGGCGTTCATTGCCCTCGCTGCCCTCTTGGTCCAGGAGTAGGGCCTTGGCCAGCTCCTGTGCTTTTGCAATCAGCAAATCGGCGTTCCCTTGAAACTCATTTCGCAGGCGTTCTAGCAATTTGTTCATGGGTTTATCTCCTCATGTCAGGCGCAGCAGAATGCCCGTAGCGCCATTGACATATGTCATTATGACATTCATAATTGTCACTGTCAATATGACAATTTAAATTGTTTTTCAAAACAAACACGAACAACTTCAACACTCTGCGCCATGACCAAAACGCCCATCTTCTACAGTCCCCGACAGGTAGCCGACCACGCTTTTATTTCGATCCAAAAATTGCCAGCCTTTATAGGCGGGGCAGGGCGCCCAGTGGTAGAGCCCGTTCCGTTTGACGCGGAGGACTTCAACCTGGCTCACAAGCCCAGCTATGTGCAAGCGGTGCTGAAGCTGAAGGCCAACAACGGCTTTGGCACGCGAAGCGAATCCATCAACCTCGCCCTGGCCTACAGCAACGCCAGCCTGTGGGCTGCGGCAGAACACGCCATTCAAAGCGGCGGTATTGCCTGTTCGGCCTCGCAAGGCTTTCACCATGCCTCTTACGACAGCAACTTTGGTTATTGCACCTTTAATGGCTTGGTCATCGCTGCCCGCAAGGCTCTGAACCGTGGCTTGCAAACAGTGCTCGTCATTGATGGCGACGCTCATTTCGGTGACGGCACCGAAAGCTGCATCAATGCTCTGCGTTTGGGCAAAAGCATCATCAACATCACCCGCGAGCAAGGCATAGGCAAAGCTCAGGCTGGTCTGAAAGCTGAAGGTTGGCAAGCCTACACCCATGAGCTGTTGCAGCGATATCAGCCTGGTCTGGTCCTGTACCAGGCTGGCGCTGACGCTTGGGTGGGGGACCCCTATGGATGCGGATATCTCAGCTTCGAGGAACTGGGCTGGCGCGACGCCGGGATCTTTGCTGCTTGCGTCGAGCGGCAGATCCCCATAGCCTGGAACCTGGCGGGCGGTTACAGCAATCCCATGGACATGACGGTGGCGATTCATCTTCAAACCCTCAGGGCCAGCGATGAAGCCACAACACGGGCTCGCTAGGTGAGCCTGGAAGCCGTGAGACTCATATCCATCTGGAGACTATTCCAATTCAACGGAGACCTACGAACATGCACGACATCATTTGCCCCCACTGTCAAAAAGCTTTCAAAATCGACGAAGCAGGTTATGCCGACATCCTCAAACAGGTTCGTGACAGCGCCTTTGAAGAGCAGTTACACGAAAGGCTGACCCTGGCTGAGAATGAAAAGCAAATCGCTCTGGACCTGGCCCGCGCGAATGCGGCCAATGAACTGCAAAAGACTATGGCCGAGAAAGAAACCGATATTCAACAGCTCAAGGCCCGACTTCAGATGGCCGAGATCACGCAAAGGCTGGCCGTCACTGAGGCGCTGAGGGTCGTCGAAGGCCAACGCGATGAACTTAAGCAAAAATTTGAGGTGCAGATCAAAGACCGCGATGTCGAAATTGAACGCTTGCGCGACATGAAGGCGCGTCTATCGACCAAGATGGTCGGCGAGACGCTGGAGCAGCACTGTGAAAACGAATTCAACCGCGTGCGGGCCATGGCCTTCCCGCGCGCCTACTTCGAAAAAGACAACGACGCCCGCAACGGCAGCAAGGGCGACTACATCTTCAGAGACTACGACGAGGCCGGCACCGAAATCGTCTCCATCATGTTCGAGATGAAAAACGAGGTCGACACCACCGCCACCAAGAAGAAGAACGAAGACTTCCTCAAAGAGCTGGACAAA
>CAYPSU010000178.1:0-4195 GCA_964413475.1 uncultured Polaromonas sp.
GGAGTGCCGCCCTCGGCGCGCTGGGCGCCCCTGGCTTTAAAGAGGCCAGGCCACGCCTTTTTCGCTGAGGATCGCATCGAGCGGCACATCGTGCGGCTCGCTTTGCAGGTCGGGCAGCCAGCCCAGGCTGTAGCCCAGCCCCACGGTGACGGGTTTGGGCGTGTAGCTGGCCAGGGTGCGGTCGTAGAAGCCGCCACCGTAGCCCAGTCGATAGCCGCCCGGACCCCAACCCACGCAGGGCACCAGCAACAAAGTGGGCACCACCAGCTCGGTGTCTTTGGGTTTGGGAATGCCGTAGGCATCTTCTTCCATCGGGCAACCGGGATACCAGGCGTGAAAGCTCAGGGTGCGGCTTTGCTTGTCAACCACCGGCAGGCCGATCTTGCGTGGCAGGCGCTGGGCCAGGCTGTCGGTGGCCAACTGGGGTGGGCTGTCAGCGGCAACCGGCCAGCCGCCGACCGAGGGCTGGAGCAGGGCATCTTCCTGCCAGCGGTAAAGGGCGGGCAGTGGGTCGAACTCTCCCTTGATCGGCCAGTAGGCCCCGATGACGGTATCCGCCCGGCCCACCAGCCAGATGCGCAGCACCCGCTGCAGCAGCTCGGCTTTGGCCATCCGGTCGGGCAGATTCAGCCTTTGTTCGATGAGGGCTTTGCGGGCGCTTGACTTGTCCATAATGACGTCATGCTACCGAACTTCTTGGCGCGTGTGCTCGCGGCGGCAGCCCTGTCGATCGGCGTGGGTGTGCAGGCGTCTGCATCTGTTCAACCCCCGGCTCTGACAGCGGCCGATCAGGCCATGCTGGAGATTCGGCGCGCCTTTGATCGGGGCGAGCGGTCCCGGCTGCAGGCCCTGCTGCCCCAGGTGCGGGGCCATGTGCTCGAACCTTGGGCAGCTTACTGGGATCTGCGGCTTCGCCTGTCCGATGCGCCGGCGGCTGAAATCCAGGCTTTTCTGAGCCGCTGGGCGGGCACCTATCAAGAAGACCGCCTGCGCAATGACTGGTTGCTGCTGCTCGGACAGCGGCGCGATTGGCTCACCTTTCAAAACGAGATCGTGCATTACCGGATGAACGACGATCCGGAGGTGCGCTGCTATGTGTTGTGGGTTGAACATCTGCGCGCGCCCGGCGCAGAAGGGCAGCGTCGGGCCGAAGAAGTGGCGCGGCTGTGGCAGGCCCAGCGCGAGGCCGATGACGGATGCAAGGGCGCAGCGCGCGCCTTACACGAAGACCGCCAGCTGCCGGCTCTGGAGATCTGGCGCAAGGCACGGCTGGCTCTTGAATCAAACCGGCCCCGGATGGCGCGCGATGCGGTGGAGCTGGTCGCACCCGACGCCGATGCCTTGCTGGCCCAACTGATGGCTGACCCGGGGCGTTTCCTGCGCGAAAAATCCCTGGCTTTTTCACGTCAGCGCAAGGAACTCATCACGCTGGCGCTGCTGCGCCTGTCCAGCTCTGATCTGGAGGCTGCTGCTGAGTTGCTGAGAAAAAAATGGGGGCCGCAACTCAGTGCCGAAGAGCGCAACTGGGTCTGGGGCAGTCTGGGTCGGCGTGCGGCGATGCGGCTCGATCGTGAGGCGCTGGATTACTACGCCCAGGTCAGTCGCGAGGCCGACCTGAGCGACGACATGCTGGCGTGGCGGGTGCGCGCAGCCCTGCGTGCCGGCCCGCAGTGGCCGCAAGTGCTCTCGGCCATCGCAGCGATGAGCGAGGCCGCGGCGCGAGACTCAGCCTGGGTGTATTGGCGGGCGCGGGCCCTGATGGCCACCGCTGGCACCGATCCAGCGCCAGCGGCTGCGTCGCCCGGCTTTCATGCAGGGCCGCTCTCAGCGGCGCCGGGCAGTACCGCAGCCAGCGTGTCTCCGCAGCGCGCGCAGGCCCTGGTGCTGCTGCAGTCCATCGCTTCGGTGCGCGGCTTCTATGAGAAGTTGGCCCTGGAAGAATTGGGTCAGCGCATTACCCTGCCTGCGCGTCCAGGCGCTTTGACGGCCGCCGAACGTGATGCGGCCCGTCAGAATCCGGGCCTGCAGCGGGCCCTGCACGCCATTGCGATCGGGCTGCGCAGCGACGGGGTGCGTGAATGGAATTACAGCGTCAGCCTGCACCGTCGCGGCGGTCTGAGCGATCGCGAACTGTTGGCCGCGGCGCAACTGGCCTGCGAACGGTCAGTCTGGGACCGCTGCATCAACACCAGCGACCGGACCCGTAGCGAGATCGATATCGAACAGCGTTTTCCGACCCCGCTGCGCGAGTCGGTGCTCAAGCGCACCCGCGAGATCGGGCTCGATCCGGCCTATGTCTACGGACTGATCCGGCAGGAAAGCCGTTTCATCATGGATGCACGATCGCACGTAGGTGCCTCGGGGCTGATGCAGCTGATGCCGGCAACAGCGCGCGAAACCGCCCGGCATATCGGGCTGAACAACTACAGCCCAAGCCAGATCAACGATCGGGAAATCAACATCCTGCTGGGCACGGCTTACCTCAAGCGTGCGCTGGACGATTTTGGCGGCTCCATGGCGCTGGCGGCAGCGGCGTACAACGCTGGCCCTGGGCGGCCGCGCAATTGGCGCAATGGCCCCCTGCTTGAAGGCGCGATCTGGGCTGAGAACGTGCCCTTTAGTGAAACCCGGGACTATGTGAAGAAGGTGCTGGCCAATGCGACCGTCTACGCCGCCCTGTTGAGCGGCCAGCCGCAGTCACTGCGCGAACGCCTGGGCAGCGTCGGCCCCCGTGAGGCCAGCGCACCGCCGGTCGATAGCAAGATGCCCTAAGGCCGCAACAGCGCCGTGAGCGCTGCTTGAGGCGCGATGGGACTTTCATCAGGCCACTGGCCCCATCAGGACCCCATCGCCGCGAGGGCGCGGCTCCCACAAGATCAGGCAGGTCCCCTGCGATGGGGCAGTAGGAGCGCCGCCCCCGGCGCGATGGGGCTGCTCAGCCGGCGCCCAAATCTTGAGCGCGTGGGCGCGGCACAATATGGCGATGTCGAAAAAAGTTCTGCTGCTGGGCGGTACCGGTTTCGTCGGTCGCCATGTGTGCGAAAAACTGGCCCGCTTGAACATAGGGGTGACGGTCCCCACGCGCAGGCTGCGTCATGCAGCGGCGGTGCTCACCTTGCCTCAGGTGCAAGTGATCGAGTCCGACCTCCACGATCCCGCACAACTGGCCCGTCTGGTGGCCGGCCATGATGCGGTGGTCAATCTGGTGGCCATTCTGCAGGGAACGCAGGCCTCGTTTGAACGGGTGCATGTGGACCTGCCGCGTTCTTTGGCCCGTGCCTGCGAGCAAACTGGCGTGAAAAGGGTGGTCCACATCAGCGCTCTGGGAGCCGACAGCGAGCATCCGGACCGTTTGCCCTCCCAGTACTTGCGCAGCAAGTCGCGGGGTGAGCAGGTGCTCAAGCAAGCTCAGCTGGCGCTGACGGTGATTCGGCCCAGCGTCATCTTTGGCGCTGAAGACCGCTTTCTCAACACCTTTGCGCGGTTGCAGCGTCTGGCGCCTTTTGTGCCCCTGGCTGGCGCTCACGCACGACTGCAGCCCGTATGGGTGGAAGACGTCGCCCAGGCCGTGGTGGCCTGCCTGACGGGGCCCCATGAGCGAAGCAGCATAGGAGGCACCTATGAGGCGGCAGGGCCTGAGGTCTACAGCTTGCAAGAGTTGGTGCAATGGGCCGGCCGATGGGCGGGTCTGGCCGGTGGACGGGGCCGACCCGTCTGGCCTTTGCCTGAGGCGCTGGCCCGTGTGCAGGCGTGGCTGATGGAAAGTTTGCCCGGCGAACCCTTGCTCAGCCGCGATAACCTGGATTCATTGAGCGTGCCCAATGTGGCCTCTCACACCCTGCCCGGCCTGTCCGATCTGGGGGTGCAGGTCAGCTCGGTGCGGGCGATCGCGCCGCGCTATCTGGGTCCGCTGAGTTCCTGATGGGGGTCGCCGGATTGCTCAAGGGGGCCTCATCTTGTGTGGGGTGGTTCCTCAATGCAGAACCCCTGCCTGGTGGGACGCCACCCCTGGCACGGCAGGGGTCTTGAGCAGCCTCCGCGCGCATCCGGCCCCATCGCCGCGAGGGCGCGGCTCCCACAAGGTCAGGCAGGTCCCATGCGATGGGGCAGTAGGAGCGCCGCCCCCGGCGCGATGCGGTTCAATGCGGCGCGATGCGGTGCAATGCATCCCGCGCTCAGATCACCATCGAAATCA
>CAYPSU010000179.1:0-1471 GCA_964413475.1 uncultured Polaromonas sp.
CCCAGGGCCAAGCCCATCGCCACCCGCATGAAGAAGGCTTGCGGCAGTTCGATGCGGTTCTTGCGCACATGCAGGAAGTAGCGGTCGTACAGGGTTTGCAGACCCAGATAGTCAAACTGCAGATCGCGCTCGGGCTTGAGCGCCTGTCCAAGTCGCTCCAGATCGAATTGCAGCAGCCGCTCATCCAGCAACTCATGCTGCACGCCCTTGGCAATGAATTGAGGGAAATACTGCGGGTAGCGGCTGACCATCTCGTGCTGCTTGACCTCCTCGCCCAGGATTTCCCGGCGGATGGTGTGCATCAGCAGGCGCGAGGTGACGTAGGTGTAGTCCGGGTCTTTTTCAATCAGGGTCCTGGCTGCCATGATGGCCGCCTTGTAGACCTCATCGATGGGAACGCCGTCATAGAGATTGCGTTTGGTTTCGGCCACGATGGGCTCGGCCTTCACATCGGATCCCAAGCCCTGGCAGGACTCCTGGATCAGCCGGTGCAGGCCTTCCAAGTCCAGGGCTACCCGCTGCTGGCCGTCGGTGACATACAGTGTGGGCTGGCCAACCACAGAGGCGGCTCCTTGGCGAGCCCGCTCTTGCGTTCGCTTCTCGCGGTAGAGCACGTAGGCCCGGGCGATCTCGTGATGGCCACCGCGCATCAGGCCCAGTTCCACCTGATCTTGCACGTCCTCTATATGAAAGGTACCGCCGCCAGGGCGTGAGCGCATCAAGGCGCGAACCACGGCCTGCGTGAGCTGGTCCACCGTCTCGCGCACGCTGGCCGAGGCCGCACCTTGCGTTCCGTGCACCGCCAGGAAGGCCTTCATCATGGCCACAGCAATTTTGGTCGGCTCAAACGGCACCACCGCACCATTGCGGCGGATGATTTGGTACTGGGCGTACAGGCTGGTCTGTGACGAGGCTTGGGGTGACTGGATTGCGTGTGCGCTTGTGCTGGTGGCTGTAGCGTGGGTGGCAGTTTGCATGTGTCCTCTGACGGTTCTCAGTTTTTTGTGAAGCCCGACTGCGCGTTCAGGCGGTTTTTGGTTTCGAATCGGATCTTGCACCCTGCGCAGCCACCGAATGTGACATAACGCTTCTGCAACAAGGGCTCTGAATCTCCCTTTCTCTGACCTGCGCCGGGTTGGCGGGGACGGTCCAGTACGGATTCAGGCAGGTCATGGAAAGATCAAGATTGTCAACGCTGGAGCACTATACCTAGGGCCCAGGACGAATTCAAGCACTAGATGTAGTGTTTTTGACGGATTGAAGGTCTTCGGCCCCGGTGACGCTCGTCGGCCCCGATTTGTGGCAACGACGGCCGACAGGCGGGGGCTGCTCCTTTTTGGAACTGTGAAGGTGCTTGTAGGGCTTGGTAAGCCTGAGCGCCCCTGCGTGAAACCTTGCACCACGCGGCTTGCCCTCGGGTTTGAAGTTCCAAGCCGCACCTTGCAAGGCTTTCCGATCGGCGTGAGACGGT
>CAYPSU010000179.1:1571-4144 GCA_964413475.1 uncultured Polaromonas sp.
TGAGACGGTGGATGAGATGGGGGACCGGCCCGCCTTGCTCGGGTTTCTACGTGGGGGTGCCTGCGGGGAAATACGGATCTGGCAGACCCAAGGACTTCTGCAGGCGTTGCCATGAAAAGCCCGGTCCAGGGTCTGTCTTTCGACCGGGGGCGATGTGCTCATGGCCGGCCAGATGCTCGATGGGGTAGTTTTGCATCAGCGCGCTGCAGAGGCTGCCCAGGGTCTCATATTGCTCATGCTCGAAGACTTCGTCGTCCTGCCCCTCCAGCTCGATTCCGATGGAGTCGTCGTTGCAATCGTCCCGACCCCGGTAGGATGAGGCGCCAGCATGCCAAGCTCGGTCGGCACAGCTTACGAATTGCCATAGCGTGCCGTCGCGCCCGATGAAAAAGTGGGCCGATACCTTCATGCCCCGGATCGATTCAAAATAAGGATGGGCTTGCCAATCCAATCGGTTGGTGAAGAACTGCTGCACGCAGCCGCTGCCGTACTGGCCCGGGGGCAGGCTGATGGCATGAATGACGATCAGGTCTATCCTTGCCTGCGCCGGTCGCGGTCCGAAGTTCGGCGAAGCCAGCCGGTGGGCATGCCGATACCAGCCTTCAGTCCATAACTCTGGGCCACGGTCGGATTGGCCACGGTGTTTCATGGCCGGTCCGCGCGTTCTTCGGCGGCTCGGCGATGGGCTTCGCTGCAGTAGACCTCCGTGGTGCTGCCGATCGCCTCCGCGCGCGGCAAGTGCAGCCCGCAGTGTTGGCAGGCCACCATGTCCTGCGGCGCCGGCCTGACCGGAGTCTGCGTTTGTTCCTGGCCTTGTGGGTTTTTCTTTCGGTTGAGCGTGCGCCACCACCACACCAGAACCAGGGCCAGCGCGATGAGCAGCAGGTACTTCATGGAATTTTCAGCCTCTGCCGAGTATCACTTCCAGGACGAAGCGCGAGCCCAGGTAGCCCAACAGCAGCAGTCCCGCCCCCAGATAAAGCACCCGCAGCGCCTGTCGGCCCCGCCAGCCTCGGAGCCGCCTGCCGGTCAACAAGCCGGCAAAAATGAACCAGGCCAGCACCGAGAAAACCGTCTTGTGGTTGATCATCGCGCCGAGGCTGCCTGAGTGAATGGTTTGTGCGAAATACCAACCGGCAGCCAGGCTCGCGGTCAGTAAGATGAATCCCGCCTCCACAAAGCGAAAAGTCAGGCGCTCCAGCGCCAGCAGGGGCATGCCCGACACCAGCCCCGACATTTCGCGCAACCTTTTTTCCGACCGGGCCATCAGCCAGCCGTGCAATACCGCCGCTGCAAAAAGCCCGTAGGAGGCGATGCCCAAGGCCCAGTGCAAAGGCAGCCAAGGTGATGCGATCGCTTCGTAGCTGACGCCTGGGAAGTGCTCGGGCAGCAGCACGGCCACTGTTCCCAGGCCCGCCAGAGTAAAACCCGACCGCAGGTTGGGCAGTAATTCGTTCTCGATGGCGATCACCGCCAGCACCAGCCAGATCGTCATGGACAGCGCCGGCGCGAAACCGAAGCGCGGCGGTTGACCAAACAGCCCGTCGGCCAAGCTGGTGGCGTGCAGCAGCCAGGCCAGCAAGAAAAAGAGTCGGCTGAAGTTCTTGCCCAGGCGTGTGCTCCACAGGGCCAGCAACAGGTAGGCCAGGGCCGATGCCGTGACGATGATGTAGGACCAGGCCGGACTCAGGGCTAGTATCATGCTCACAGTTTATAGCGGACCCCCCTCCTCGGCGATATTGTTTTGCCTCGCCCGTGATTCATGGCCTCAGCCCTCACCGATAAGCTTTCCCGACTCGTCAAGCAACTGCGTGGTCAGGCGCGCATCACCGAGTCCAATGTGCAGGACATGCTGCGCGAAGTGCGCATGGCCCTGCTGGAGGCCGATGTGGCGCTGCCGGTGGTGCGGGACTTCATCGCCCGCGTCAAGGAAAAGGCCCTGGGGCAGGAGGTGCTCGGCTCCCTTTCGCCCGGGCAGGCGCTGGTGGGGATCGTCAACCGGGAATTGGCCGCCACCATGGGTGAGGGTGTGGCTGACCTCAATCTGGCGGTACAGCCGCCGGCAGTGATCCTGATGGCGGGCCTTCAGGGCGCGGGCAAGACCACCACCACCGCCAAGCTGGCCAAGCACCTGATTGAAAAGCGCAAGAAGAAGGTGTTGACCGTCTCCGGCGACGTCTACCGACCGGCGGCCATCGAGCAGCTCAAAACGGTGACGGCTCAGGCTGGGGCCGAGTGGTTCGCGAGCCGGCCTGACCAAAAGCCGGTCGATATCGCTCGGGCTGCCCTCGATCATGCCCGCCGTCATTATTTTGATGTGCTGCTGGTCGATACCGCTGGCCGGCTGGCCATCGATGAGGCGCTGATGAATGAGATCAAGGCCCTGCACGCCGAGCTCAAGCCGGTCGAGACCCTTTTCGTGGTCGATGCGATGCAGGGTCAGGATGCGATCAACACCGCCAAGGCCTTCAGCGAGGCGCTGCCGCTGACCGGCGTGGTGCTGACCAAGCTCGACGGTGATTCGCGCGGCGGCGCGGCGCTGTCGGTGCGGCAGATCACCGGGGCGCCCATCA
>CAYPSU010000180.1:0-4123 GCA_964413475.1 uncultured Polaromonas sp.
ATGGAACAATGGCACCGGCCGTCGCAAATCCAGCGTCGCTCGCGTGTTTCTGAAAAAAGGTTCTGGCAAGATCACGATCAACGATAAGGACATCGCGGCTTATTTCGGTCGCGAGACGTCCATCATGATTGCCAAGCAACCTCTGGCGCTGACCAACAACCTCGAGTCTTTTGACATCCAGGTCAATGTGCAGGGTGGCGGTGAGTCCGGACAGGCCGGCGCTGTGCGCCATGGCATCACCCGGGCCTTGATCGACTACGACGCGGCCCTCAAGCCGGCCCTGAGCCAGGCCGGGTTTGTCACCCGTGACGCCCGTGAGGTCGAGCGTAAAAAGGTCGGCCTGCGCTCGGCGCGCCGTCGCAAGCAGTTCAGCAAGCGCTGATCTGGTTTGGTACCCAAGAAACGCCGCGTGGCCGGGTGCCCGCGGCGTTTTTCTTGGGCGGGTCTAGCGGGCTCTGGTAACGCCGTGTCACTTTTTCGCCGCAGGCGCCAGCCGATCCAAAGGGGCCAGGCCCCTGTGGTTGATTAAATTACTGTAGTATTGCCTTAACGTTTTTTTTGAGGAGCTCGACATGAGCGCTGTTGCCCAAAGTCTTCCCACCGATGTTCCCGATCCTTTGGTCTTTACCGACGCGGCCGCTTCCAAGGTGGCCGAGCTGATCGCAGAGGAGGGCAACCCCGACCTCAAGTTGCGGGTGTTTGTTCAGGGCGGCGGCTGCTCGGGTTTCCAGTACGGATGCACTTTCGACGAGATCGTCAATGAGGACGACACCACGATGACGAAGAACGGTGTGTCCCTGCTGATCGATGCGATGAGCTACCAATACCTGACCGGCGCCGAGATTGACTACAAGGACGATCTCGAGGGGGCCCAGTTCGTCATCAAGAATCCAAATGCGACCAGCACCTGCGGGTGCGGTTCGAGCTTTTCGGTTTGATCGGTTCGGTCGCTGGCGACCGCTTCCAGCGCAAGCCGCCCTAGAGGCGGCTTTTTCTTGCTCAGCGGCTGGCCGGATAAAGCGCGCCGAGGATACGCGGCCCCCGAGCACCGGTCACCTCGACCCGGTTACCCGGCTGGCGCTCGAACCAGCACTTGGCCAGCCAGGCGAAGGCGGTGGCCTCGACTTGAAGCGCCGGCAACCCACGTTCATCGGTGGGCAGGACCCGGACCGAGGGCAGGGCCGCTTGCAGCATACGCATCAACTCCTGATTCAGGGCACCCCCGCCGCACACCAGCAGTTCCCTGGCCGTGGGGAGGTGTTCTGTCAGATCGCGGGCGCAGACTTCTGCGGTCAGACGGGTCAGAGTGGCCTGGACGTCGACGGGTGCAAGGTTCTGATTCGCCTCGGACCTCAGGCGACTTCCCAGCCAGTCAGCATTAAAAAGATCCCGGCCGGTACTGCGGGGCGGCGGCAGCTGGAAAAACGGCTCGTCCAGCAGTCGGGCGAGCAGGGCCTCGCGGACTGTCCCGCCTGAGGCCCATTGGCCGCGGTTGTCGTAGGGCTGACCCGTGTGCCGCTGACACCAATGATCGAGCAGAGCGTTGCCCGGTCCGCAGTCCCAACCTCTGACCACACCTTGCGCAGGCAGTACGGTGAGGTTGCTGATACCTCCGATATTGAGAACGGCCATATCGGCGTCGGGTCGGGCCCACAGGGCCGCATGGAAGCCAGGCACTAAAGGGGCACCCTGTCCGCCGGCTGCCAGATCGGCGCTGCGAAAGTCGGCTACAACATCCAAGCCCGTCAGTTCAGCCAGCAGGGCGGGGTTGTTCAGCTGTAGTGTGTAGCCCGGCTTGCCCTGCGGCTGGTGCCGAACGGTCTGCCCATGAACGCCAATAGCGGTGATGTCCGACTTCCGCAGGCCGATCGCCTGGGCCTGGAGCAGGAGCTCGGCCACGGTTTGCGAATACAGAGTTACCAAACCGTGTGCGGCCAGGGCGGCGCGGTGTAATTCATCGGGCCCCGATTGATTGAGCGCCAGCAGCTCCCGTCGCAGGTCTGGGGGCATGGGCCGGCTCGCCTGGGCAAGAATCTGAGGGCGGGCTGTGAATTGACCCAGAACTCCGTCAACGCCGTCCATTGAGGTGCCTGACATCAGGCCAATGAAGACGCCGCCGCTCACGGGACCAGCCGCAACAGCTGTCTTATTACTGGGAGCGGCCAGGCTCAATCGCAGCTGCGGCCAGGAGTTGCTGGCGTGCCATACCGGCTTTTTGCCGGAAGGCTGCCATGGAGGCGGCAGGCACCGGGGCACTGCCGCTGCTGGAGGCCATCAGGTTGGGATCCCTGTGCTTGCCGTTGATGCGGAATTCAAAATGCAAGTGAGGCCCCGTAGCCCAGCCGGTGGAACCGACCCCACCAATGTGTTGGCCCTGACTGACACGCTGCCCGGTGGCCACGGTCATTGAGCTGAGGTGCGCGTAAACGGTGGTGTGCCCACGGCTGTGTTCGATAAAGATGACATTTCCGTAGCCGTTGCGCCAGCCGGCAAATTCAACCACGCCATCGCCCACCGAACGGACCGGAGTACCGGGAGGGGCGGCGAAGTCGATGCCTTGGTGCGCCTGCACCCGGTTGAGAACTGGGTTGAGGCGCATGGAGAAACCGCTGGTGACCCGCCCGCCCTCTAAAGGAGCGAGGTAGCCTTTGCGCAGCCCCCGCCCATCCATACTGAAATAAGCGCCTCTGGTATCCTGGCGTTCACTTGCCTGACGGCTCTCATCGCGGAACCACATGGCCTGCATGGAGCGACCGGCGTAAACCAGTTCAGCGGCCAGCACTCGTCCGTCACGAAGAGTTTCACCATCGGCTTCGAGCACCTCGTAGTAAACGCTGAAGCGGTCGCCCTTGCGAGTGCTGCCGCTGAGGTCCATTGCTTCGCCGAATATGTGTTTGAGCTGCCGAGCCAGTGAGTCGTCTAGCCCGGCTTTTTCCACCGAGGCCGACAGTGATTTGGCGATGGTGCCCGAGGCAATCCGGGTCGAGCGGGTGTAGCGGTCGGATTCCACACGCGAAATGAAGCCCTGTTCCTGACGCTCAATGACCAATCGCTTGAAGAAATGATCGTCTTCGGTGGCCCAGCGCAGGCTCAAGCGCAGCAGGCGCTGATCGTCATCGGCTTCTGCGGTGACGGTGCGAGTTTTATTCCCGAAGATGTGCTTGCGAGCCGCCGAGTCCTTGCGCAGAAAAGCGGCGGCGGCCGGATCGGCAATCCCAAGTCGGCTCAGCAGGCTGTCGGCGGTATCGGTGGCGCGGGTGACCTCGGTTCGGAACAGGTTGAAACGGTGGCTCAATAGAGCCTCCGATTGCTGCGGCAGGGCCAGCGGCTGAACCGTCTCCACGACTTCCGTGACCGGCAGATCAGCGGCATCAGGGGCCAGGGGTGCAACACCAAAGGCGGTGACAGCTGTGCCGAGCAACAGGGCGCCCAGGCCGCCGGCCACCCGGCGGGGATGCTGCCTGAGCAAGGCGGGCCCGCGGGCCATCAGTGCTGACAAAAAACGCAGGTTCAAAACGGACAATCGATAAGGTTCGCTGGCCGGTTCGGTTGGACAACACCGAGCGCCTAAAATATGGGGCTCGGATCCGATCCGGGGAGGGCTGGACATTATAGGGGCCTCCCGGCTTTTGCCCACCCCCTCTTTTTGACACTAAAACCTATATGAATCAAGCCTTTGCCCAGGATCTGACGGTCTCCGATGGTGTCCGCCACGCCTTGGCCGTGACGCTACGCGGCTGTGAGGAGCTGATCCCCGAGTCTGACTGGGCGCGCAAGCTGGTCCGGTCGGAGCAGACGGGGCAGCCGCTGCGCATCAAGCTCGGGCTGGATCCCACCGCACCGGACATCCATCTGGGCCACACCGTGGTGCTCAATAAGATGCGGCAGCTGCAGGACTTGGGCCACCAGGTGATTTTTCTCATTGGTGACTTCACCAGCCTGATTGGCGATCCTTCAGGGCGCAATACGACCCGCCCCCCCCTGACTTCCGAGCAGATCAAGCTCAACGCAGAAACGTATTACAAGCAGGCCAGTTTGGTGCTGGATCCCAGCAAAACAGAGATTCGCTACAACAGTGAGTGGTCGCTTCCTTTGGGTGCCATGGGCATGATCCAGTTGGCTT
>CAYPSU010000181.1:0-4028 GCA_964413475.1 uncultured Polaromonas sp.
GTCTGGGCCTGCAAGGCTGTCTGCGCCTGGGACGCATGAAGGACGAGGGCACCGCAGCTGTGGAAATCACATCCATCCTCAAGCGCAACAGCTGTGGCAAGGCGCTGGACATTGCCCGCGTAGCGCGCGACATGATGGGTGGCAACGGCATCTCTGACGAGTACGGCGTGGCCCGGCATCTGGTGAATCTGGAGGTGGTTAACACCTACGAGGGCACGCACGATGTTCACGCCCTGATCCTGGGCCGCGCGATCACCGGCATTGCCGCGTTTGCCAACTGAGGCGGTTTTTCACAGCTCAGGCTGCATCGCCGAAAGGGCGTAGGCCCCTCAGAGCCCCCTGCGCCTGCCCGGGTTCCATTGAGCCTTTACTTCCAGGGGTGCGACAGTGCCGCCGGGTGGCGATGGGGCGCCGGTCAGGGTTCAGCGGTTGAGCACCCAGCCATCGCGCAAATCGGCCGCGCCAGCGTCCTTGAGCTCATTGAGCAGGAGCGCCAGCCAGTCGCGCAGGGGCTGATCGGCATGCCAGCGTTGCTGCAAGATTTGCAGGTATTGAGTGTGTTGGGCCCAATCCAGGAAATCGGCCAAGGCTTGCTGCTGCACTTCGAGCAGTTTGAATTTGAGCAGCACCTTGGCCGCGTGACGCGCATGGCGCAGTGGTTCCCGGACAAAGCCATCGAGCCGGCGCCGTGAGCGGTCCATCACTTCGGGGCGATAGGCAAACACGGGGCCGTGGCCCGGGATGACGCTGGCAGGCCGCAAGGATTCAATCAGATCGAGCGTGTCGGCCACCGCCTCAAAAGCATCTTGCCCCTCAAGTTCCGGAAAGACCACGCCGAAACCGTTTTCCCACAAGGCATCTGCTGAGATCAGGCAGCGGCTTTGCGGCTCGAAAAGGATGACGCTGTGGGTGTCGTGGCCGGGCGCTGCATGAATCTGCCAGCCCCGGTCGCCCAGAGTGATGGACTGGCCAGGCTGCAGCAACCCGCTGAAATGAAAGCGCCGGCAACGCTGACCGGTCGGCTCATAGGTCAGGGTGCGGGTGTCCCAGATGCGGACGGCCTCGGCCAGCCCCGGTGGAATCAGGGTGGGCAAGCCGGGAAAGCGCTCCTGCAGCGCGGCATTGCCGCCGCAATGGTCGCTGTGCAGGTGAGTGTTGAGCAGCAGGTCCGGGCCTTGGGCGCCAAAGGCAGCCTGCACCAGCGACACGGTTTGTGCTTCGTGGCTGACGTAGCCAGTGTCAATCACCGCCCGCCTGGGGCCATCGACCAGCACCAGGTTCGCAGACAACCAGCCGCGTTCAATCGCGCTCAATCCGGGGGGCAGGGGTTCGCTCATGGGGTCTTCATTGTGGCGCCGAGACTGTACGGCGTCGGACCGGCCAGGCCCAAGCAGCCAGCAGGCTGAGGGCCGCCAGCAGATAGGCCGGCCCCAGGCCCCAGGCGGCCACCAGGCGCGCGTAGACGGTCATCCCCTCGGCACCCTGAACCTGCGCCTCGAGCGTGCCCCGGGTGTGGGGCGGCAGCATGGCGATGACCCGCCCCTGGGCGTCGATGACGGCGGTGGCGCCGGTGTTGGTGGCGCGCACCATGGGTCGGCCAAATTCGAGGGCGCGCATGCGCGAGATGTGGAGATGCTGATCGATGGCCACGGTATGGCCGAACCAGGCGATGTTGCTCACATTCACAAACATGGTGGGCGCACGTGCCGGGTCGGCAAAGCGCGCGCCCAGTTCCTCGCCAAACAGATCTTCGTAGCAAATGTTGGGGGCCAGACGCTCACCCTGCCATTCGAAGGAGGCTTGGCCCAGATCGCCGCGTTTGAAATCGCCCAGCGGGATGTTCATCAATTGCACGAACCAACGAAACAGCGGCGGGATGAATTCGCCGAAAGGCACCAGATGGTGCTTGTCGTATCGGTAGGGCTCGGCCAAGCCCGGCTTGAGTCCGATCACCGAATTGGTGTAGCCCTCGACGAATGAGCCCAGCGGGATGCCGATCAGTGCCGCGCGCTGACCCTGCGAGAAAGGCTCGATCAGGTGCTGCCAGTCGTCGGGCTCGAGCTGGGAGGGCAGCAGCGGGATGGCGGTTTCGGGCAGGATCACCAGCGAGCCGGGGGCTTGGTGCAGTTTTTGGCTGTAGAAATCCAGCGCCTGGGCCACACCGGTGCCCGGAATGAATTTCTCATCCTGCGCGATATTGCCCTGCACCAGGCTCAGGCTCAGCGGCGGACGCGGTGTCTGTGTTTGGGGCTTGTGGGGCAGGGCCGCCAGCCCCACGGCCGCAAGACTCAGAACCACCGCAGGTATCAGTCGCCTCGGAGCCTGCGCAGGCAGCAGGTAAAGCGCCAGGGCGGCGGCGACGGCAGCGCACAGCCAGCTCAGCCCGTGCACGCCGACCCAACTGGCCAGCGGCTGGGCCCAGCCATCCACATGCGCATACCCCGACTGTCCCCAGGGAAAGCCGGTGAAGATCACCACCCGCGCCAGTTCGGCGGCCAGCCAGAGACCGGCCCAGAGCAGCACGCGAGCGCCCAGGGCTGCGGGTCGAAAACGCCGATACAGGGCTGCGGCAGCGGCGTAGTACAGGCCCAGCGCGCCGGCCAGGGCCACCACCGCCAGTGCCGCCAGGGGGGCTGCCAAGCCGCCATACACATGCATGGAGATGAAGAGCCACCAGAAGGTCGCGGCCAGCATCGCGGTGGCAAAGCACCATGCCATGACGGCCGCTTGGCGCACCGAGCTGCACCGCTCCAGCACGGCCACCAGGGTCAGCACGGCCACCAGCTGCAGCACGGCCACCGGGTCGCCCGGGGTCCAGGGCGCAGGCAGGGGCCAGGCCATGCTCAGGGCATGGGCCAATCCGGCCAGCAGCATCAGCGCGGCCGTTGCGATCGGCCCTGGGGTCTGCGCTGCACTCATGACCGGCGGGTCAGCACAGGCCTAGGCCTTGCGCAAGACCCGGAACCTGCGTACCGCGCCGCCACGGACCAGTTGCACGGTGAATTGAAGACCGCCCAGGCTGAAAGTCTCACCGCGCTTGGGCACATGGCCCAGCTCGTGCGCGACCCATCCGCCGATGGTGTCGAATGCCCCATCCGGCAGTTGCAGACCAAAAGCTTCATTGACCCGTTCGATCGCGGTGTCGCCGTTGAGCCGGTAGCTGCCATCGGGCAGGGCAAAGATGTCGCCCTCGTCCTCGGCGCTGTCGAATTCGTCTTCGATGTCGCCTACGATTTGCTCCAGCACATCCTCGATGGTGATGAGGCCGGCCAGACGCCCGAACTCGTCGATGACGATGGCCAGATGGTTGCGGTTGCCGCGGAAGTCGCGCAGCAGTTCATTCAAGCCTTTGCTCTCAGGCACAAAAACCGCTGGACGCAGCAGCGCCCGGATGTTCAGTTCGGGGGCCCGCTGCAGCTTGAGCAGGTCCTTGGCCAGCAGGATGCCGATGATGTTTTCCTTCTCGCCCTCGAAAACTGGGAACCGCGAATGCGCTGTCTCGATGACCAGGTGTAACAGGTCCTCGTAGGGTGCATGGATGTCGATCAGGTCCATGCGCGGGGCCGCCACCATCACATCGCCGGCGGTCAGATCGGCCATGCGCAGCACGCCTTCGAGCATTTCGCGGCTTTGCGCGCCAATGATGGCGTTTTCCTGTGCCTCGGCCAGGGTTTCGATCAGTTCAGCCTTGGAATCGGGGCCGGGATGGAGCATCTCGGCCAGCTTTTGCAGGAAGCCACGCTTGTCTTCAGGCCGCGCGGGCCTGGGGGGAATATCGGACACTCGGGTGTTCGGTAGTTTCGAGGCGCTCAAGGATATCTGAATTTCCGGATGGGCTGTGACAACCGGCTCCAAGCCCCCCTCGGTAGCCCTCAGTAAAATGCCCGGTTCGCCTTGTCAGGCCTGGCCGGACTGTGCAGGGCGGTCCCAACGTCTGGCCTTTGCCCACCATGCTCACCTTCCAGCAAATCATCCTCCAGCTGCAGACCTATTGGGACGCTCAGGGTTGCGCCCTGTTGCAGCCGTAT
>CAYPSU010000182.1:0-3986 GCA_964413475.1 uncultured Polaromonas sp.
TGCATGCCCGAGCCGTTGTCACCGGCGTAGGGCTTGGGCATGAAGGTGGCCGTCTTGCCATAGGAATTAGCGACGTTCTGCACCACATACTTGAGCACCTGCGTCCAATCCGCACGCTCGACCAGAGTGCTGAACTTGGTACCGATCTCGTTCTGGCCGGCACCGGCCACCTCGTGGTGGAACACCTCAACCGGAATGCCCAAGGACTCCAGAATGAGCGACATCTCGGCGCGCATGTCCTGGGTGCTGTCAACCGGGGGCACCGGGAAGTAGCCGCCCTTGACCGTGGGACGGTGGCCGCGGTTACCGCCCTCAAGCTTGGCACCGCTGTTCCAGGGGGCCTCGTATTCCTCAATCTCGAAGAACACGCGGCCGGGCTCATTGCTCCAGCGCACACCATCGAAGATGAAGAACTCAGGCTCGGGTCCGAAGTACGCGGTGTCGCCAATGCCCGAGGCCTTCAGATAGGCCTCAGCCCGCTTGGCAATCGAACGCGGATCGCGGTCGTAAGCCTTGCCGTCACTGGGCTCGACCACATCGCACTGCAGAAAGAGGGTGGTTTCTTCGAAGAAGGGGTCGATGTTGGCTGTGTTCGGATCAGGCATGAGCTGCATATCCGAGGCCTCAATGCCCTTCCAGCCGGCGATCGACGAACCGTCGAAGGCATGACCCGAAGAAAACTTGTCCTCACCGAAAGCCGAGATCGGCACAGTCACGTGCTGCTCTTTGCCACGGGTGTCGGTGAAACGGAAGTCAACAAATTTGACTTCATGTTCTTTCACCATCTTCATCACGTCTGCGACGGTCTTGGCCATCAAAAATCTCCTGTCCTGGATGGGGGTTGAAAAATCATTCGATGAGCCTTCTTTGCAGTTTCTGTGCCAAAAGGCCCCCTGCTTCAGCAGGCCTCCCGGAGCTATCGTCCGACCCGCAAAACGGCACAAAATCAAAGCTTGGTTAAGCATCGCGCAACAAAAAGCTGGCGATCACTCACAATTTATCCGATCGGCAAAGTGATTGCACCATTATAGTGCATTTTTAGGGTTGGGATATGCACTATAAAAGTGCATTTATCGCACCAATTGTGGGCCCAACTCAAGTCCGAACGGCCCCAGCCCGGCCAGAAGCTCGGGATAGGCGCGATCGACCGCCGGCTGACGCCCTTTGACGCCCAGTTCAATATGGCGGCCATATTCTGGGTGATCCACACTGGGTAGGCTGAACACCTTGACCTCTGGATGCGCAGACTCGATGGCCTGCATCAGGGGTGTGAGCGTCGCCTCCATGCCGCCCATGACGATGACCGACTTTTCCAGCATCACGCCCTGTCCGTGGTAGGGCTTGTAGCGCGTATCGATCAGCCATTCCATCATGGGCCAGGCCATCACCGGAAAGCCTGGCAGGAAGTGCACCGCACCCGGGCCAGCCTCGCAGGTAAAGCCCGGAATCTTGTTGTAAGGATTGGGAATGATGCTGGCGCCCACAGGAAACATGCCCATATTGAGGCGGTGCACATTTTCAGGTCGGTTCACATCGGCCTCGATGCCCTGCTCGCGCGCTACATCGTGCATGCGTTCAATGATCAGGGCCTTGGCCTGCGGGTGCAGGGCCAGTTCAACGCCCAGCGCCCGGGCCGCACACTGACGGGTATGGTCATCGGGGGTGGCGCCAATGCCGCCGCAAGAAAACATCACCTCGCCGCGCTCACGCGCGGCCGCGAAGGCCTGCTGGAGCAGCGCCGTGATGCGGTCCGGGTCATCGCCGGCATAGTGCGCCTGCGACAAGCTCAGGCCGCGCGCACTCAGAATCTCGATGGTCTTGGCCAGATGCTTGTCGGCACGCTTGCCCGAAAGAATTTCGTCGCCGAGGATGAGGAGGGTGAAGACGGGGGGCATGAGGGACCGTTCAGCAAAGCCGCAAAGTTTAATCGGCACGGGCCGCCATGGGCTGCGGCCCACGCGCAATGCCCAGTCGCTCATCACCGCGTGGGCCCATGGCAATAAATGCAAAGGGCGCACGAACAAGGCCTGCAGCCCGCCCCGCCCCGTTGCGCGACGGGCAAGCCTCAAGGGCCTGCCCGTCCTGCAGGTCAGGGCACGGAACGCTTAAATCACATGGTAGATCTGGCTCGAATTGTTCATCAACACCAACTCGTCCGGGATTGCATTGATCAAAACGATGCCCGTCTGCGTGATCGCGCTGCCCGTCGAGCCGTCCCAGACCAGAAGCGTGTGGTTGCCGCTGGTCGTATCAACGACAAACTTCTTGTTGGCCGAATCAGTCTCATTGAGCGTCCCGCGTACGGCAAAGAAGCCTTCATTGGTCGCCAAGCCATTGCTCGGTGCACTGCCCATGTAATTACCGCCCGAGCCCGATCCTCCCAGCTGGGAAAGGAAGATTTCATCACCGGCACTGAAGTCCATGATTCGGTCGAAGAAAGAGCCCAGGTTGAAAATATCGCCTGAATTCAGGCCCGTAGTCCCGTTGTCCTGAAAAGTCACCGCAGTGGCATCGCCCTGCTCAAAGCCGAACTGATCGCCACCGCCAGCACCGGTCAGGGTGTCGCCACCGGTGCCGCCTGCCAACTCGTCGGACAAGTTGCTGCCAGTCAATGTGTCATTACCGCCGCGGCCATCCAGAGCAAAGCCGCCGTAGCCTGTCGGATTTGTACTTGGGTCAAATGTTGGCTTACTCCCCACATTGATGGTGTTATCCCCACTGGCGCCCAGGGCCCAGCCGAATTTGACACCATCACCCATGGTCACGTTGTTGGATGAATCTTTGATACCCAGAGAGCCGGTGGCCGGCACAGTCACCAAGAGCCAGTCGTTGGCGGCGAAAGGGCCAAGAGGGACGTCCAGGCGCGATCCGGTCACCGTAGGCTGGCTCGGCGGGGTAATGAGAACAGTCCCATTCTTTTCCAGGCCTATCCCCATGGCTCCATGCAAAGCAAGAGACTCGGCCGCAAAAAGCTGGAGAGTTCCGTTACCGCTGTTGAGGACGATGTGGCCACCAATCACGTCGGGGGGGATCACGTCCATGATGCGAACCACACCCTGGTTCGTGACCGAGCCATAGGCCGATTCCGCGGCTACACCGGTAGCCACAGTGCCCAGCAGGGACACCACGGTTGGCAAGATGGGCATCATGAACGTGTTGTCGCCATTGGGCTTGGATCCGTAGGTCTGAAAGACCACCGTGGAGTCCACGCCCGAGGGCGTCGTCAAAGCGTCCATGGTGAACGCGCCGGTGACACCCGTGCCTGCCGAAAAGCTGGCCTGAACATATTTCAGCGCATCCTGCAAATTGGTCTGGGTGATCGTCACAGCCGCCGAGCTGGCATCAAAGAAAGAGACCAGGCCGTTGTTGACACTGTGCTTGGCAATAGAACCCACCGTTTGAGTTCCGTTGACTGGACTCATCTGACCCACCACATTTTTGTGTGGAAGGTTCAAAACATCGTAGGTGCTGCCTGCCGACACGTCGAAGTTGCTGATCTTGAGCCAGTAGTTCGGCGTGCTGTCCTCCGGACTGGAGATGGTCACCACATCCCTGTCGGGCATCTGCTCCGCCAGGCTCATCTGATCGACCCAGACCTGGAAGGAGCTGGCATCGTTACCTTCTGAGTCCTGAATCACACCGGAGGATTCATTGTTAGGGCTCGGATCCATGTACGAAACCGACAACACGGGCATTCCGGCAGTGACGCCATTCTGTAACAAAGCCAAGATCACCGTATTACCGCTGACGGTCGCGCTGCTGACACCCTTGATCTCATGATCGACTTCAACTTGGAAATTGGATGCGCTAACCGTGGAACCGCTCAGCGGCTCACTGAAGGTCAGCGTGATCTTCGTCGCGTTGTCACCCAGAACTGCCGGGTAAACGAAGGTCGGGGCCCCTGCTACAGATCCACCCCCCTGGCTACCGTCATCGTTATTAATGGTTCCTGTGGCCACGGTGTTACCCCCCAGCGTGGCGCCGCC
>CAYPSU010000183.1:0-3960 GCA_964413475.1 uncultured Polaromonas sp.
GCTCGGCCAGCGCCTGGCTGATGCTGACATGGCTGGCCCCGGTGTCCACCAGAAACTGCACCGGCTGTCGGTTGACCTCACCGGCGACATGAAAATGCCCGTCGCGCTGGCGCGGAATGACCAGCTCGCCCGAACCGAGGGCGTAGGGCTGCAGCTGGTCCTGTCGGCGCTGCTCGAAGTATTCAAAGCCAAGGTAGAGGGCGGCGGCCAGGAAAAGCCAAACCGCAGCGATGCCGAAGGCGCCAAGGCGGGCGGTTTGCTCGGGAGTGGGCGAAGACATGCAAAGGGGGCGAAACGGAGCAGGGCCGCCGTCTTTTGACAAAACCGCAGAGCCCACAAACTTTTGAACCTCAAGCGTAACGCGTCCTGGCACCAAGAGCCAAGGGGGCGCCAGCCGAGATAATCAGCCCCATGACAGCCGTCAAAAAAATGCGTGTCGTGGTCGGCCTCAGCGGTGGTGTGGATTCAGCGGTCAGCGCCTATCTGCTCAAGAAGGCTGGCCATGAGGTGGTCGGCATCTTCATGAAGAACTGGGAAGATGACGACGACAGCCAGTATTGCTCGTCCAACATCGACTTCGTGGACGCCGCTGCGGTGGCCGATGTGATCGGCATCGAGATCGAGCATGTCAACTTTGCGGCCGACTACAAGGACCGGGTGTTTGCCGAGTTCCTGCGGGAATACCAAGCCGGCCGCACGCCCAACCCCGACATCCTGTGCAATGCCGAAATCAAGTTCAAGGCCTTCCTCGACCATGCCCTGCGTTTGGGCGCCGAGAAAATCGCCACCGGGCACTATGCACGGGTGCGCCAGAGCGAATCGGGTCTTTTTGAACTGCTCAAAGGGCTAGACCCGTCGAAGGACCAGAGCTACTTTTTGCACCGCCTCCATCAGGCGCAACTGTCCAAGACGCTGTTCCCGGTGGGCGAGCTGCACAAAACCGAGGTGCGGCGCATCGCCAACGAAATTGGCTTGCCCAATGCGCGCAAGAAAGACTCGACCGGCATCTGCTTCATTGGTGAGCGGCCGTTTCGCGAATTTCTCAACCGCTACATTGCCAAGGCCCCAGGGCCGATCAAGAGCGACAACGGCCGCATCATCGGCGAGCATGTGGGCCTGAGCTTCTACACCCTGGGCCAGCGCCAGGGGCTGGGCATCGGCGGCGTCAAAGCCAAAGGAGCGCAGCTCAAGGCCCTGCAGGCGCAGGGCTTGCGCGGCGCCGGCGAGCATGCGCCCTGGTTCGTGGCGCGCAAGGATGTGGCCCACAACACCCTGTGGGTGGTGCAAGGGCATGAGCACCCCTGGCTGCTCTCGCACCGGCTGCACGCACAGGACTGCAGCTGGGTTTCAGGACAAGCCCCGGCGCCCGGCCTGACGGCCGCCAAAACCCGCTACCGCCAGGCCGATGCCGCCTGCACCGTGCTCAGCGCCGATGCGCAGCACTGCGAGCTGAGCTTTGCGCAGGCCCAGTGGGCGGTGACGCCCGGTCAGTCCGCGGTGCTGTACCAGGGCGAGGTGTGCCTGGGCGGGGGGGTGATTGAGGGGTGTGATGCGCCCGTCTGAGCCCTGAAGCCCCCTTCGCCTTTGAACCGGGGCACCATCGCCGCGAAGGCGCGGCCCCAGCCAAAACCCATCGCCACAGGACGCGGCATCCACAAGGCCGTAGCCTCTGGCACCAGGGGCGGGAGCGCCGCCCCCGGCGCGATAAACGGAAACACCCCCCCTTCTTCAGAAGGGAATATCGTCGTCCATGTCACCAAAACCGCTGTCGCTCTTGGCGGCCGCCGGTGCAGCGGCCCCCTGACGCGAGGCCGGGGCGGGCCGGCTGTAGCCGCCGCCTTCATCAGAGCCTCCCGGCCCACCCATGCCTTCACGGCGGCCGAGCATCTGCATCTGGTCGGCGCGGATCTCGGTGGTGTATTTTTCTTGGCCTTGGGCATCGGTCCATTTGCGGGTGCGCAAGCTGCCCTCTACGTAGACCTGCGAGCCCTTGCGCAGGTATTCAGCGGCGATTTCTGCCAGACGACCGTTGAAGACCACCCGATGCCATTCGGTGGCCTCTTTGGCCTCGCCCGTCTGTTTGTCTTTCCAGCGATCGGTGGTGGCAATCGTGACGTTGGCCACCCGATCCCCGCTGGGGAAAGTGCGCACTTCCGGATCGCGGCCGAGATTGCCGACGATGATGACTTTGTTGACCGATGCCATGGGTGTTCTCCTGTAGGTTCAAGTTTAGCGGGCCGCGCCGGTTTCAACTGCATTCGTCGCATCACGCACCGGCTCGTGCAAGGACGGCGCACGCATGGGCCAGGCCACGAACAGCCAAAGCAACATGAGGGCGGCACAGGCGAGGAACAAACCCTGCAAGCCCTGGGTGCGCAGGAGCCATCCTCCCAGAGCGCCGCCCAAAAAGAAACCCAGCGACTGCAAAGTATTAAAAACTCCGAGCGCTGTACCGCGCACCTGCGCGAGAGCCAGGCGGGAGGCCATGCTGGGCTGACACGATTCGAGGATGTTGAAGCCGCAAAAAAAGACAAACAAAAGCCAGGCCAAAAAAGTCAGGCTGGGCGTCTGTCCGGCCGTCCAAAGAAAGGCCAGCTGAACCACAGCAATCGAGGCGACCGAGCCCAGAAAGACCGCTCGCAAATAGCCCCGCCGCTCCAGCGGATAGAGCGTCATGCGCAGCACGAAGAAAGAAGCCAGCACCGTGGGCAGATAGACCTGCCAATGCAAATCCTTGAGCAAGCCGGCCTGCACCAACAACCCCGGAATGGCCACCCACATGGCCAGCTGCACCGCATGCAATATGAACACGCCCAAATTGAGCCGCATCAGCTGCGCATTGGCCAGCACCTGCGACAAGCCGGTGGCATGCCGCGCTATGGGCCGCGGGGCTTCAGGCGGCGTGAATTTGAGCACCACCACAATGCCCAACAAGGCCATCACCGCCGTCAGCGCAAACAGGCCGCTCAGTCCCATGAAGGGATTGAGCCAAGGCGCAGCCACCAGGGAAAAGGCAAATACCGCCCCAATGCTCACGCCCACCAGGGTCATGGCCTTGGTGCGCACCTCATCTCGGGTCTGATCGGCCAACAGCGCCGTCACCGCCGCCGACACCGCGCCAGCCCCCTGCACCGCGCGGCCCAAGGTGAGCGCGGCCAAGGACGTCGCAGCCATGGCCATCGCGCTGCCCAGAGCAAACACCAGCAGACCGGCCACGATGACCCGCTTGCGGCCCCAACGGTCGCTGGCCATGCCAAAGGGAAGCTGCAGCAGGGCCTGGGTAAGGCCATAAATGCCCATGGCCAGACCCACGCGCGCCGGATCATCGCCGCCCGGCAAGCGTGCGGCCTCCAGCGCAAAGACCGGCAGCACAAGAAACAGGCCCAGCATCCGCATGCCGAACACCGACGACAGCGACAAGGCCGAACGCAGCTCCAGCGGCGTCATGCGCGAAGGGTCGACCATCGAGGCGGCGGGGGAGGACACAGAGGGGAGGCAAGGCAATCAAAGAGCGCATTGTCTTCGATTGGCCAAAGCGAGCGGGACCGCGTATCGCCGCGAGGGCGCGGCTCTTGCTCCCCTCTTCTGATGGCCCGCTGGCACTTGTGAGAACTTGCCTGCGTGGCAGCGCCGCCCTCGACGCGATAGGGGTAGTGGATCAGCGCGAGACGACGCGGATCATTTCCAGGCACTTGTTGGAGTAGCCCCACTCGTTGTCGTACCAGGCCACCACCTTGATGAAGGTACCGTCCAGCGCGATGCCGGCATCTGCGTCGAACACGCTGGTGCAGGTTTCGCCCACAAAATCGGTGGCCACCACCTTGTCTTCGGTGTAGCCGAGCACGCCCTTGAGCGCGCCCTGGCTTTGCGTCTTCATCTCGGCGCAAATCTCGGCATAGGTGGCCGCGTTGTTGAGCTCGACCGTCAGGTCCACCACCGACACATCGGAGGTGGGCACGC
>CAYPSU010000184.1:0-3956 GCA_964413475.1 uncultured Polaromonas sp.
AGCGTGACATTCACATCCACGTCCCTGATGGCGCCACACCCAAGGATGGCCCCAGCGCAGGCGCAGCCATGACCACTGCCTTTGTTTCTGCGCTCACCGGCATCCCGGTGCGCAGCGATGTGGCCATGACCGGCGAGATCACCCTGCGTGGTGAAATCACCAGCATCGGCGGCCTGAAGGAAAAGCTGCTTGCAGCCCTGCGCGGCGGCATCAAGACGGTGATGATTCCGGAAGAAAACGCCAAGGACTTGCAGGAGATCCCTGACAACGTCAAGAGCGGGCTTGAAATCATTCCGGTCAAGTGGATCGATCAGGTGCTGCAGATCGCCCTGGAGCGGCAGCCGCTTCCCCTGAGCGACGAAGAGGTCGCTGCTGCCGCCGCCGCGACCGCTGCCCAGGCCGGTAGTCTGGCGCCCACCGCCACCGCCGGGGTGGTGATCGATCCGGTCAAGCACTGACTGGACCTTTGCCCGCGCCCGATTCGTGCGGGCTGGTTCGGCCAAAAATTACCGTTATAATGGCGGTCCTCGCGGGAATAGCTCAGTTGGTAGAGCGCAACCTTGCCAAGGTTGAGGTCGACGGTTCGAGACCGTTTTCCCGCTCCAGTTTTGAAGGGCAGCAGGTCAATCTGCTGTCCTTTTCTATTCGCAGGTCATGCGAAGGACGCCCCCGGCTCCGCGACTGGGCGCGCAAGGATCTATCGGCGCGGTAGCAAAGCGGTTATGCAACGGATTGCAAATCCGTCTAGCCCGGTTCGACTCCGGGCCGCGCCTCCAGTACACACGCATCACTGAAGCTTCGGTGGTGCGTTTTTTTTCGTCGGAACGCTGTATCGATAAAAATGAGCAGCCTTTGACGTGCGAGTCTGTCCTAACGCGGAGCGCCATTAGATGATTGCCCCCAAATTTGAGCAGGAGCCGCTTCGTTCGTTTCGGGAATTGCCGCCCGAGGCCATGATCGAGCGGGCCCGAGGTTTTTACGATGAAATAGCGAGGCGGCGCAGTGTGCGCGATTTTGATTCGCGGCCGGTGCCACGCGAGGTGATTGACCGCTGCCTGTTGGCTGCGGGTACCGCGCCCTCGGGGGCCAATCAGCAGCCCTGGTTTTTCAGTGTCATCACCGATGCGGCGCGCAAGCAGCGCATTCGTCATGCGGCTGAGCAGGAGGAGCGCGAGTTCTATGCGGGCAGGGCCCCGCAGGAGTGGCTCGACGCGCTGGCGCCCTTGGGCACCGATCCCAACAAGCCTTTTCTGGAAGAAGCGCCAGTTCTGGTGGCGATCTTTGCCCAAAAGTACGGCCTGCGGCCCGATGGCAGCCGCTTTTCGCATTACTACGTGCCGGAGTCGGTAGGCATTGCCACCGGGTTTCTGATTGCCGCGCTACACCATGCGGGTCTGGCCACCCTGACGCACACCCCGAGCCCGATGGGCTTTCTCAATGAAATCTGCGCTCGCCCCGCCTCGGAAAAGCCGGTGATTCTTCTGGTGGTGGGCTACCCCAAGGCCGGGTGCCTGGTGCCGGTACACGGTGGCATCAAAAAGCCCCTGTCGCAATTTGTCGCTTGGCTGGACGCCTCGGACTGAGGCGGATTGGCCCGTACTGCAGCTTGATCAGCGTATGAACTGATCAATATAGCCCTCACCCAGACCGTTGTTGGCGTAATGCCGGCGGCATTTGTCGATGCGGGTGAAGACGTCGTCGAAGCCGGTGCACTGGCCGTCTGGGTCCACGTAGATCATGGCGCCATTGACCTGAAAGAACGTGATCATCTCTTCCACACCGGGATCGACCACCAGGGTATGCGTCTCGCCCGGCGCTTCATAGACATAGCTGCCTTCAGTGGCCACCCAGTCATGCTCGAGGTAGCGCCAGCTGCCCTTGAGCACCAGGCCATGAACCGGTTGCGGATGGCGATGACGCGACAGCACGCCCGCTCGCCGAACCCGCAGCAGGTTCATCCAGTAGCCTCGGCTGGCCGACAGGCACAAGGGCCGAAACCACACGTTGTCATCGACCGGCACCCAGATGCGCTCATCTTCAGGAATGACCTGAGGCACCACCAGTTCAGGGGGGGACTCTTTGGGCATTGGATGCCGATAGGGCATCCATTTGTCGGCCTGGCGTGAAGTGGGATTCGTCATAGGGACTCGGCTTGGGTTGAAACAGATCGAGAGGCCTCAGGCGATGAGATAGCCACCGTCAACAGGCAAGACCACGCCGGTGACAAAGGCGGCCGCCGGACTGGCCAGAAAGAGCACCGGGCCTGCCACATCGGCTGGCGTTCCCCAGCGTCCCATCGGCGTGCGCGACAAGATGGCTGCGCTGCGCTGGGCATCGTCCTGCAGTGCCTGGGTCAGGGGGGTTGCAATCCAGCCCGGTGCCACCGCGTTGACGCGTATGCCGTCGGCCGCGTAGGCAATGGCCAGGCTTTTGGTCAATTGAGCCACACCTCCCTTGCTGGCGCTGTAGCCCGGCACCAGACCACCGCCAAAAAAGCTGAGCATGGAGGCGGTGTTGATGATGCACCCGGCCCGCGCCTTCAGTCCTGAACGCGCCGCTGCGCAGACCCGCATGGTCCCGGTCAGGTTGATGTCGACCGTCTCGGCAAAGGCTGCAGGCTCAAGCTCGGCCTGGCGGCGAATGATCCCGGCGCAATTGACCACCACATCGAGCTCGCCCAAACCCCCGACCAGGTCTCTGACCGCCGAGTCGTCACGCACATCGAGCGGGTAGATGGCCTGCACCTCAAGTTCGGCCCGCGCATGTTCGACCTCCGCTGCAGTGGCGCCGGTCACGCTGACCTCATCGCCCTGGGCGGCAAAAGCTCGCGCGATACCAGCACCGATACCGCTGGTGCCGCCGCTGATGAAGATTTTTCGTTTGGGTGTACCCATGATGCCATCGTTTCAGAGGCTGCAGCTCGGTCGATCCGCGCGGGCGCGAGTCGTTGTGAGTGAAACTGCGGCCTTTAAGATGTTGAGAACGCAAGCATAGCCTGCAACGGCCGCTGGGGTTGGGGCAGGACCCACCTCCAAGCGATTTGCATGGCAGGCCTTTGTGGGCCATGCGTGAGCTTCTAGGATAGCCAAGACTCAGACTCTTGAGGAGGACCGATGCAGCAAGTCGATTTCATTCAAGGGCGCACGCGCATGTTCGGCATTGTGGGTGATCCCATCGCGCAAGTGCGTTCGCCCGAAATGATCACCTGGGAGTTTCATCGCCGGGGCGTTGACGCAGTCCTGGTGCCTATTCACCTACCCGCTGCCGACTTTGATGCGGTGATGCCAGCCTTGATGCGCCTGGCTAATTTCGGTGGCTTTGTGCTGACGGTACCCTTCAAGACTCGAGCCCTGCGCCTGGCCGATCGTCAGAGCGTGCAGGCGCAAACCCTGGGTAGCATCAATCTGCTGGTGCGCCGCTCCGATGGCGGTTGGAGCGGGGACATCCTCGACGGCATGGGCTGCGTCGGCGCCTTTATCAAGCGTGGCATTGCCATCGAAGGGCGGTCCCTCATGGTGCTGGGGCTCGGCGGTGCGGGAGGCGCCATTGCCTGCGCCATGGCCGCTGAGCGTCCGCGGTTGATCCGCTTGCACGACCTCAGCCCAGAGCGCTGCCAATTCATCGGCCGCTGCATCGGACGGATCAGCCCCAGCACCCGGGTCGAGATCGCGCCTGCCCGCGTGGACGATGTCGACGTGCTGATCCATGCCACGCCGGTGGGCATGCTCTCCGATGCCCGCCTGCCGCTGGACGTGCAATCCCTGCCGCAGGCTCTGGTGGTCTTCGATGCGGTGGTGATGCCTGAGCAGACCCCTTTGCTGGATCTGGCCGAACGATGCGGCTGCACTCTGGTTAAAGGGCGCGAGATGATGCTGGCCCAGATTCCCCAGCTGGTCGATCGCTTCCTCGATCCCGATGCGATCACCGTCGACGGGTCTGTGCTTGGGGTTTGAGTC
>CAYPSU010000185.1:0-3941 GCA_964413475.1 uncultured Polaromonas sp.
TGGACCAGCTGATCGTGGGCGGCGGCATTGCCAACACCTTCATGCTGGCAGCGGGCCTGCCCATCGGCAAAAGCCTGGCCGAGGCCGATCTGCTCGAGCAGGCCAAAGCGGTGATTGCCGCCATGAAGGCGCGCGGCGCCGAAGTGCCCATCCCCACCGATGTGGTGGTGGCCAAGACTTTCGCCGCCGACGCTGCAGCGACCCTCAAAAAGGCCACCGAGGTGGCCGACGACGACCTGATTCTGGACATCGGCCCCGAGACCACCGCCCGCCTGGCCGCGCAGCTCAAGGCGGCTGGCACCATCGTCTGGAACGGCCCGGTCGGCGTGTTTGAGTTCGAGGCCTTTGCCAAAGGAACCGAAGGCATTGCACGGGCCATCGCTGAAAGCAGCGCATTTTCCATCGCCGGCGGCGGCGACACTCTGGCGGCGATTGCCAAATACGGCATCGAGAAAGAGGTGGGCTACATCTCCACCGGCGGCGGCGCTTTCCTCGAGGTGCTCGAGGGCAAAACGCTGCCCGCTTTTGAAATCCTGCAGAAACGGGCGCAGGGGTAAGCCCGCTTCGCACGCGGGCCGAGCCCCCTCAATTCAGGCCGAGCCCACCTGATAGTCCCATTGACTTTGTTACAAAAGCCCTTTACCTTGCAAACTCATCCGTTCCTCAGATCCTGAGCCACCCAGCCTTTGCCTGTTTACAGCTGGGCGGGGCTCTGACAGGCGGGCAAAACGCCCACCGCATCGCCTCATGGACCTCGGAACAGGCGCCCGTTCAAGATAACAAGGGAGGACGAAGATGGAGGCCAAAGCACCCGAGGCTGTGAAGACGACCAGCAAAGCCGCCGCGAGCAAAAACAAGTCTGAATACGACTACGATTTGGTGGTCATCGGCTCGGGCCCCTCGGGCCAGCGTGCAGCCATACAGGCGGCCAAGATCGGCAAGCGCGCCGCCGTCATCGAGCGTGCGCGGGCGGTGGGCGGGGTGTGCGTCAACACCGGCACCATTCCGTCCAAAACCTTCCGGGAAGCGGTGATGCATCTGTCCGGATTCAGGGAGCGGGGCATCTATGGATCCTCCTACCGCGTCAAGCACGATATCTCCATTGACGATCTGCTCTACCGTGTTCAGCAGGTGGTGCGCTCGGAAATTGATGTGATCCGCAATCAGATGACGCGCAACCGGGTCGAGCTGATCGAGTCGACCGCACGCTTCGTCGATCCGCACACCGTCGAATTGCAGTCGGCCTCCGGACACGGTCGGCGGCAGATCACTGCCGAAAAGATTGTGATTGCCTGCGGCACCGAGGCTGCGCGTGACAACCACATTCCCTTTGACGGGCAACGCATCTTCACCAGCGACGACGTGCTGGGGCTGGAGTTCCTGCCACGCTCGCTCATTGTGGTCGGTGCCGGTGTGATCGGCGTGGAATATGCCACCATGTTCGCCGCACTGGGCGTGCGCGTGACCATCGTCGACAAGCGGCCCGTGCTGCTGCCTTTCCTCGACCATGAAATCTCCGCCGCTCTGACCTATGTGGTGCAGCAAAGTAACGTCACCATGCGTCTGGGCGAGGAGGTGGCCGAAGTCAAGCTGCTGCAGGGCGTATCCAAGCCCGTTGAAGTGGGGCTCAAGAGCGGCAAAATTTTGCACGCTGAAGCGGTGCTGTATTCCATTGGCCGGGAGGGCGCTACTGCGAGGCTCGATCTGGACAAGGCCGGCATACAGAAGGACAGCCGGGGCCGCCTGCCGGTCAATGAACACTTTCAGACCAATGTCGAACACATCTATGCGGTGGGCGACGTGATCGGCTTTCCTTCTTTGGCCTCGACCTCCTACGAGCAGGGCCGCGCCGCCACGCGCCATGCCTTCGGCCTGCGGGTGGAGCATGAGGGAGGCATTGGACTGTTCCCTTACGGCATCTACACCGTGCCGGAAATATCGACCATAGGCAAGAACGAAGACGAATTGACCGCAGCGGGCATACCGTATGAGATCGGCAAGGCCAACTACCGCGAAATCTCGCGGGGCCAGATCATCGGCGACCGCACCGGATTGCTCAAGATCATCTTCAGCCCGGAATCAAAAAAACTGCTGGGCGTGCACATCATGGGCGAGGGCGCCAGCGAGTTGATCCACATCGGCCAGACCCTGATGGCCCACAACGGCACCATCGATTATTTTGCAGATGCGGTGTTCAATTTCCCGACCCTGGCCGAATGCTACAAGACGGCGGCGCTCGACGGCTTGAATCGGCTCTCTCTCTAGCAGCACGGCAGCACAGCCATCACTCGCCTTACGCCCACCCAGGAGGACAGCCATGGCTCAGGCAAGCTTTGATTTCAGCGGCACCACCACCGTCATCACCGGCGGGGCCAGCGGCATCGGACTGACCTGCGCCGAACTGGTGGCGCGCTGCGGCGGCGATGTGCTGGTCTCCAGCAGTCGCCGGCCCGATAAAACCGAAAAAGCCTTGCAGCGCATCAAGGCCGCCGCCGCAGGCAAAAGCATACGCACCGGCGCCTTCCCCTGCGAAGTCGGCACCGAGGCCTCGGTGGAAGACTTCTTCAGACAGATCGGACAGAGTGGATTTCGGGTGGACTATGTGATTCACAGCGCCGGTGTCTCGCCCAATACCGACTTCTTTGATCAGACCCAGCAGGAATGGGATACCGTCCACAACACCAACACCACCGGCGCGTTCTTGGTGACCAAGCATGCGGCCCTGGCCATGAAGAGCAATCCATTGCGCGGAGACTTCAGAGGCAAGATTTTGCTGGTGACCTCAACCAACGGCATCAACAGCCAGGACCCGGTGTCCGCCCACTACGACTCCTCCAAGGCCGCCGCCAATATGCTGGTGCGTACCGCCGCCGAGCATTTGTCGGAGCTGCAGGTCTGTGTCAACGCGCTGGCGCCCGGCTGGATCAACACCGATCTGAACGCCACCCTGCCCCCTGATGTGCGAGAAAAAGAGTCAGCCAAGATCTGGATGCGACGCTGGGCCGAGCCCGATGAAATGGCGCGCTGCGCCCTGCACCTGTTGACCATGCCTTATCTGATGGGCCAGGTGGTAATGGCCGACGGCGGATATCGCTAAGAAACCTTGGCGCGCACTGAGGCACCCCTGCCATCGACGGGTGAATTGGAGCGCCGCTGCCATGGGGCCTCCATCGTGGCCGCCAGTAGGCTCGCTAAAGCGCCAGGCCACGCCGGATTTCCCCAGGGCCCGGCGTAACAGGTCAGTAACAGCCTCAACGGCCGTGTGTGAGAATCCCCTTAAACAACACACGGAGGAGCGTGCACCATGCCCAGTCGAGCCACCAAGATTGTTGCCACCTTAGGGCCGGCCAGCAGCGAGCCGGACCTGCTGGAAAAAATGATCCGGGCGGGCGTCAACGTGGTGCGGCTGAACTTCAGTCACGGCAAGGCCGAAGATCACACCCAGCGCGCCGAGTTGGTACGCCAGGCGGCCCAGCGTGCAGGCCGCGAAGTGGCCATCATGGCCGATTTGCAGGGGCCCAAGATCCGTGTCGGCAAGTTTGCCGAGGGCAAAGTCATGCTGGCCCCTGGCGATAAATTTGTGCTCGATGCCGCCCGCACCGAGCCGGGCAATGTCCAGGGTGTAGGCCTGGACTACAAGGAATTGCCGCGTGACGTCAAAGCCGGCGATGTGCTGCTGCTCAACGATGGGCTGATCGTGCTCACCGTCGATGCGGTCAAGGGCGATCAGGTGCACACCACCGTCAAACTCGGCGGAGAGTTGTCGAACAACAAGGGCATCAACAAGCAGGGCGGCGGGCTGACCGCGCCGGCCTTGACCGCCAAGGACATGGAGGACATCAAGACCGCCATGGCCCTGCAAGCCGACTATGTGGCGGTGAGATTTCCGAAAAATGCCACCGACATGGAGATGGCGCGACCCCTGTGCAATGTGGCCGGCC
>CAYPSU010000186.1:0-3849 GCA_964413475.1 uncultured Polaromonas sp.
TCTGCTTCAAGCGTGATGGCGTCTTTGCCATGGAGCTCGGCGGCCCCGAGGTCGGCCGCGGCTGCGGTGGTCGCGGCATCATCCACGGCTTCGAGACCCTGGAAAAACTGGGCTTCCATGACTGGGGTTTCGACTACGTCCTGCTGGATTTTCTCGGCGATGTGGTCTGCGGCGGCTTCGGTCTGCCGATTGCACGCGACATGTGCCAAAAAGTGATTGTGGTGGCCAGTAACGACCTGCAATCACTTTACGTCGCTAACAACGTCTGCTCGGCTGTGGAGTATTTCCGCAAGCTCGGGGGCAATGTCGGTGTGGCCGGCGTGGTCATCAACAAGGACGACGGCACCGGTGAGGCGGCTGCCTTTGCCGAGCAGGCTGGCATTCCGGTACTCGCCGCAATCCCGGCCAATGAAGATATCCGTCGCAAGAGCGCAAGCTACGAGATCATCGGCAAGCCCGGCGGTGACTGGGGGCCGCTGTTCGAAAGTCTGGCCGTCAATGTTGCCGAGGCGCCGCCGCAACGACCCAAGCCGCTGTCCCAGGACGAACTGCTCGGCCTGTTCAGCGCCTCCGCGGTGGGGCGGGATGTGGTGCTCGAGCCGGCCACCGAAGTGGACATGACCGGCCAGAAGCAGGTCGTCAAGCCCAGCCTCGAAGTGGTCTACGAAACCGTCTGAGCCCGGCCATGAAGTCCATCCCCATCACCGCCTTGCCCAACCCGGCCGCCACCACCGAGCAGGGCCTGGGTTGCCACGCTGGCAAGGACGAGCTGCTCAAGGCCGCCGCCAGTGCCGGCAAGAGCGAAGTGCTCGAGCAGTACGCCCAAGACTATCCGAAGGGACCTCACGACCAGCCGCAAAGCATGTGCCCGGCCTTCGGCTCCCTGCGCGTAGGGTTGCGCATGCGTCGCACCGCTACGCTGCTGTCGGGCTCGGCCTGCTGTGTCTACGGCCTGACCTTCACCTCACACTTTTACGGCGCCCGCCGGAGCGTGGGTTATGTGCCTTTCAATTCCGAAACCCTGGTGACGGGCAAGCTGTTTGAGGATATTCGCGAGGCAGTACACCGCGAGGCGGATCCGGACAAGTTAGATGCCATCGTCATCATCAATTTGTGCGTTCCTACCGCCAGCGGCGTGCCCCTGCAGTTGCTGCCCAAAGAAATCAACGGGGTGCGGATCATTGGCATTGATGTGCCCGGCTTTGGAGTGCCCACCCACGCCGAGGCCAAGGACGTCTTGGCCGGGGCCATGCTGCGCTACGCCCGCGAGGAAGCCATGGCCGGGCCGGTGGCGCAGCCTCGACAGACCCGCACCGAGCTGCCCACCATCAGTTTGCTCGGCGAGATGTTCCCGGCCGATCCGGTCATCATCGGGCAGATGATCGCGCCGATGGGACTGGCCGTCGGTGCCAGCGTACCCACCCGGGAATGGCGCGAGCTCTACAGCGCACTGGACTGCGCGGCCGTAGCGGCCATCCATCCTTTCTACACCGCCAGCGTGCGTGAATTCCAGGCGGCGGGCAGACCCATTGTGGGTTCGGCGCCGGTGGGCATCGAGGGCACACACGACTGGCTCGGGGCTATCGGACAGGCTTGTGGCGTGGCCAGCGAAAAAATTGATCAGGCCCGCAATCAGGTGCTCAGCGCGATGCGCGGCTTGCTGGCCCAAGCGCCCCTGAGCGGTCGTATCACGCTCAGCGGCTATGAAGGCTCAGAACTTCTCGTGGCGCGCCTGTTGATCGAGTGTGGGGCCGAGGTGCCCTACGTGGGATCGGCCTGCCCAGCCACGCCCTGGAATGCACACGATGCAGCCTGGCTGCAGTCCAAGGGCGTACAGGTTCAGTTCCGCGCTTCCCTGGAGCAGGATATCGCTGCGGTGCATGAGTTCAAGCCGCAGCTGGCTATCGGCACCACGCCGGTCGTGCAGGCAGCCAAGGAAGCCTGCATTCCGTCGCTCTATTTCACCAACCTGATTTCAGCGCGTCCCCTGATGGGAGCAGCCGGCGTAGGCTCGCTGCTGCAGGTGGTGCAAGCGGCCATGGGCAACCAGGCCCGCTTTGACGCAATGAAGGACTTCTTCGGTAGCGTGGGCATTGGCGAGGAAGCCGGCGTCTGGCAGGAGCCGCCCGTGCTGCACCCGGAATTCAAGGCCGACATGCGGCGCATGGCCGAAAAGAAGCGCAAAAAGGCCAAAGCAGAGGAGATGGGTTCGTGAGCGCCAGCGAGCCAGGCCCAGGCACGGCCGGCAAGTCGCCGCTGGTGCTTGATCACGACCGTGCTGGCGGTTACTGGGGCGCCGTCTACGTCTTCACCGCCATCAAGGGTCTGCAAGTGGTGATCGACGGACCGGTGGGCTGCGAAAACCTGCCGGTCACCTCGGTGCTGCATTACACCGACGGACTGCCCCCCCATGAGCTGCCGATTGTGGTCACTGGCTTGGCCGAGGAACAACTCGGCCGTGAGGGCACCGAAGGAGCGATGAAGCGAGCCCACGGCACACTCGACCCCGATCTGCCCTCGGTGGTGGTGACTGGCTCCATTGCAGAAATGATCGGCGGCGGCGTCACGCCCGAGGGCACTGGCCTGATGCGTTTTCTGCCCCGCACGATCGACGAAGACCAGTGGCAATGCGCCAATCGCGCCATGCTGTGGCTGTGGACCGAATACGGCATGAAGAAGGTACCCAAGCGCGAGCGCAAGGCTGGCGAGCGGCCGCGGGTGAACATCATCGGGCCCTGCTATGGCACGTTCAACAGTGCCAGTGACCTGGCGGAGATCCGCCGACTGGTGCAAGGCATCGGGGCCGAAATCAATCTGGTCTTCCCGCTGGGCAGTCACCTGGCCGATGTCTCGCGACTGGTCGAGGCCGACGTCAACATCTGCATGTACCGGGAATTTGGGCGCCTGCTTTGCGAAGCCCTGGACCGCCCCTACCTGCAGGCGCCGATCGGTTTGCACAGCACCACCAAGTTCCTGCGCGTCCTCGGACAGTTGCTCGATCTGGACCCGGAGCCCTTCATTGAGCGGGAGCGTCACACCACGATCAAGCCGGTGTGGGATCTCTGGCGGTCGGTTACGCAAGATTTTTTTGCCACGGCGAGTTTCGCCGTGGTGGCCACCGAGACCTACACCCGCGGCCTGCGCAATTTTCTAGAAATCGAGATGGGATTGCCCTGCAAGTTTGCCGTCGCCCGCAAGCCTGGCGTGAAAACCGACAACGCTCAGGTGCGTGAGCTGGTACACAAGCAGATGCCGTTGTTGCTGTTTGGCAGCTACAACGAACGCATGTACATGAGCGAAGCCGCCGGATCGAGTCCGATGCGCGCTGCCTTTATCCCGGCTTCCTTTCCAGGGGCCATCATTCGCCGCCACACAGGCACGCCTTTCATGGGCTACAGCGGCGCCACCTACCTGATTCAGGAGGTGTGCAATGCCCTGTTCGATGCCCTGTTCCACATCTTGCCGCTGGGTACCGACATGGATCGGGTCGAGCCCACGCTGGCCCGTGAACGGGCCCAAAAGCCCTGGCAGCAGCAGGCCCAGACGGCCTTGGCCGAGCTGGTAGCGCGTCAACCGGTTCTGGTTCAGATCTCGGCGGCCAAGCGCCTACGCGACCAAGCCGAACAGATCGCGCGCGATGAAAACCGACAAGAGGTCACGCAGGACCATGTGCGCAGCGCCGGCCGATCCCTCGGTCTCGGGGAGCCCGCATGAGACAGGTTCGGTCTTTTTCTCGACGGCCACTGCCCGCAGGGCGTTGCCTCGACCCTACGCCGCAGCACTGGGCTGCGGATGCCCAGGCTGCGCGGGCTGCGCGCAGCGACAGGCCTTGCGGCCTTGATTGAAAAG
>CAYPSU010000187.1:0-3832 GCA_964413475.1 uncultured Polaromonas sp.
GGCTCAGGCCGCCAGCTGTTCGCGCGCCAACAGGCTGCGCGGACGCAATGGGCTAACGGCGGCGCGAATGGCACCGATATGCTCGGGCGTGGTGCCGCAGCAGCCCCCGACAATGTTGACCAAACCTTCGGCCGCGAACTCGTGCAGCAAGCGACTGGTGACCTCCGGCGTTTCGTCGAAACCGGTTTCGCTCATCGGGTTGGGCAGGCCTGCGTTGGGATAGCAGCTGATGAAGGCCTCGTCGCCAACCACGCGGTGGAGTTCCTGGATGTAGGGTCGCATGAGCGCTGCACCGAGTGCGCAGTTCAGCCCGATGGCCAGGGGCCGGGCATGACGCACGCTGTGCCAAAAGGCGGTGACGGTCTGTCCGCTGAGGATGCGGCCAGAGGCGTCAGTGACCGTGCCGCTGATCAGCACGGGCAGGCGCTCGCCGCTGGATTCGAAATACTCGTCGATCGCAAACAGGGCCGCCTTGGCGTTGAGGGTGTCAAAGATGGTCTCCACCAGCAGCACATCGCTGCCGCCTTCGACCAGGGCCTGAACCTGCTCGAAATAGGCCAGCCGCAGCTGCTCGAAATCGATGTTGCGCGCCCCCGGATCGTTGACGTCGGGGCTGATGCTGGCGGTCTTGGGGGTCGGGCCCAATGCGCCGGCTACATAGCGCGGGTGATCGGGGGTGCTGAACTTGTCGCAGGCTTGGCGAGCCAATCGGGCCGACTGCAAGTTCATCTCGCGCGCGAGTTCGGCCATGTCATAGTCGGCCTGGGCCACGGTCGTTGCACCAAAGGTGTTGGTTTCGATCAGGTCGGCACCAGAGGCCAGATAGCCCTCGTGAATATCGCGGATCACGTCCGGTCGGCTCAGACTCAGCAATTCATTGTTGCCCTTCACATCCCGGGTAAAGTCCTTGAAGCGCTCGCCCCGATAGTGGGCCTCGCCGAGCTTGAGCCGCTGGATCATGGTGCCCATGGCCCCGTCAAGGATGACCAGACGCTGGCGTAGAAGGTCGGGCAGAGCCTGAGCCCGGGTGTAGCTGGGGAAATTCATGGGCCGATTGTAGGCAGCGTCCCCGGTCCAGCGGTCTCGCGCCGCTACGGCTGCGCTTGTTCGACAATAGGGGCTTTGGCGACTCGGCATCGACTCTTCAGCATGAAGCACCTGCAACCCCAGCAAGCCTGGCAATGGCTCAACAGCCGTGACGATATTGTCTTTGTGGACGTGCGTATGGAAATCGAATCCCTGTACGTCGGGCGCCCGCCGGGGGTCGTCAACATCCCCTGGTATGAATATCCGGAGATGACGGCCGAGCCACAACGTTTTGTGGCAGCGGTCGAGCGGGAAGCCGGTCACAAGGACCGTCCGGTCTTGCTGATTTGCCGTTCCGGGCAGCGCACCCTGGATGCCGGCGCAGCCCTGGAGGCCGCGGGCTTTGCCGAGGTCGCCCACGTGGTGCATGGTTTCGAGGGCGAACTGGATGAACACTTCAAGCGCTCGAGCCTTTCGGGCTGGCGCTTCGATGGCTTGCCCTGGGAACAGATGTGAAGGCCTGCATCGCCACAGGACGATGAGTTCGGCGCAGCCGCTGCAGATTCTGCAGCAAGTCTTTGGCTACGACTCCTTTCGGGGCCCGCAGCAGGCCATCATCGACCACCTGATCGATGGCGGCGATGCTCTGGTGCTCATGCCCACCGGAGGCGGCAAATCCCTGTGCTACCAGGTGCCGGCAATTGCCCGCCACGCCGGAGAGCGCGGCGTGACCCTGGTGATCTCGCCCTTGATTGCGCTCATGCACGATCAGGTGGGCGCCTTGCTGGAGGCGGGCGTGCCGGCCGCTTACCTCAACTCCAGCCTCAGTCTGGAGCAGTCTCAGGAAGTACAGGGCCGGCTGCAGCGCGCAGAGCTGACCCTGCTTTATGTGGCGCCTGAGCGGCTCAATACCTCGCGCATGCTGCTCCTGCTCGATGATTTGTACGAACGTGGCCGGCTCAGTCTGTTCGCTATTGATGAAGCCCATTGCGTGAGTCAATGGGGGCATGACTTTCGGCCTGAATACCGCGGGTTGTCTTTGCTGCACGAGCGGTTTCCTGCGGTCCCGCGGGTGGCGCTGACCGCAACGGCCGACGACCAGACACGGCAGGACATGATCGAGAGGCTCCAGCTGGAGAGCGCCCGCCAGTTCATCAGCAGCTTTGATCGTCCCAACATCCGCTATGCCATCGTCGAGAAGACCGACCCGATGCGGCAGCTCCTGCGCTTCATTCAGAGCGAGCACGACGGCGAGGCTGGCATCGTGTACTGCCAGTCGCGCCGGCGGGTGGAGGAGGTGGCCGATCAACTGCAGGCCGCGCAGGTGCCGGCCTTGGCCTATCACGCCGGATTGCCCACCGAGGTCCGGCAACAGCGGCAGGATCGCTTTTTGCGTGAAGAGGGCCTGGTCATGGTGGCGACCATTGCCTTCGGCATGGGCATCGACAAACCCGATGTGCGCTTTGTGGCCCACCTGGACATGCCCAAGAACATCGAGGCCTACTATCAGGAGACCGGCCGGGCCGGTCGCGATGGTTTGCCCGCCGATGCGTGGATGGCCTATGGCTTGCAGGATGTGGTCAATCAGCGGCGCATGATTGACGCCGGCGAGGTCGCCAGCGAAGAGTTCAAGCAGGTGATGCGCGGCAAGCTCGACGCTTTGCTGGCGCTGGCCGAGAGCAGCAGTTGTCGGCGGATCGATTTGCTGGGCTACTTTGGTCAGGCCAGCCAACCCTGCATGAACTGCGACAACTGTCTCAGGCCACCGCGCATCTGGGACGGCACCGAGGCCGGGCGCAAGCTGCTGAGCTGCATCTACCGGGTTCGGCAGGCCAGTGGCGTGGATTTCGGGGCTGGGCATCTGGTCGATATCCTGCTGGGCAAGAGCACCGAAAAAGTGCGCCAGCATGGACATGAGCGGCTCTCGACCTTCGGCATAGGTACCGATCTCTCTGCAGCGCAGTGGCGCGCGGTATTGCGCCAACTGATCGCCCGAGACATGGTGCAGGTCGACAGTCAGGGCATGAGCACGCTGAGCCTGCTTCCGGCAGCGCGCCAATTCCTGCAGGGTCAGGGCAGTTTGTTGTTACGGCACAGCCCGCAGGCGGCAACGGCTGGGCGCCCTTCGGCCAAGCACAAGCGCACCTCCGTTCGTGGACTGGCCGAGTCCAGTCTCAATGCAGGCGCGCTGGAGCGCTTGCAGCGGCTCAAGGCCTGGCGCGCTGAGGTGGCCCGGGAGCACAACCTGCCGGCCTTTGTGATCTTCCATGACGCAACCCTGCGGGCGATTGCTCAGCTCAATCCGCGCGACGCTGCCGCGCTGGCTGGGATCGCTGGCATGGGTGAGAAAAAGCGGCACGCTTATGGTGCCCAGGTGCTTCAGATCTGCGGCCAGTCCGGCTAGAGCTGATCCATGCGGGCTCGGCATGGGGCCATGCCCGTTTGTGCATGAAGGCGGACAAGACCCGGGTTAGCCCTAGGGATATCGGTTCGCAAGCCTGTGGCCGGCGCTCGAGTTTCGGATAGCATCCTCGCCTCTGAGCCTTTCACAGGCTTGGTAAATCCTTTTCTTCTTTTTGGGAGTACCTCGTGTTCAAACTGACCAAAACGCAGGGCCTCAAGGCCCTGGCCGCCGCCAGCCTGACGCTGGCCGTTCTGGCCCCCGCCCATGCCGGCAAGACCCTCGATGCCATCAAGCAGCGCGGTCAAGTGGTGTGCGGTGTCAATACTGGCCTGGCCGGATTCTCGGCCGCCGATTCCAGCGGCAACTGGAGCGGTCTGGACGTGGACATGTGCAAGGCCGTTG
>CAYPSU010000188.1:0-3741 GCA_964413475.1 uncultured Polaromonas sp.
AGTGCGCAAGCAAGACAACAGACAGTAAATTTCTTGAAAAAACATCTGCGATAACTATGATCGCGGGTACGCGCGCCTGACGCACTTGTGCAGCTCGGTTGGAGGGGCGAAGCATCACGCAGAACCAGCGGCAACCTCGTATGAAGCCAGACTCTGCGTCGGCCGCTAGAACCTAGTTGCTCCCTTCCCAAGGTTGCACGCCTCACAAGACGTCCTGAGGTGTTGGGCTCCTGAAGGGGGCGGCTTGGCCCCCTGGCTCAGGTTGGACGGCCACCTGGGAAATCCCTGATGACGACGCGGTCATGCCGGTCCAGACTGACTCTTCATAACTCAGAGCCCAAGCGGAGAGCTCAATGCAGCCCCTGATCGTCGACGCCGTGCGTATTCTAGGTGGACTGGCCAAGCCGGAGATCTGCATTCAAACCCGCTCGGTGCCGGATTTGAGCCCTGTGCGCAAGGGAGGCGGCGCCCGGATGCCGGCACTTCTCAATGTGCGGCCGCGGGCGCTTGAACTTCAAGACTAGTCAGATGCGTCAAGATGACGTTGACGACAAGGTCAGCGAGTTTCGATGGCCGATGGCCGTCACAAGGGGCGGCCCTGAGGCGATGCCTGTAAGGCCCGCATGATCTCCTGGGTTCTAGCGCGACGTCTTCCGGGGAAAGGCTGAGTCCATGCAAGCGCTCTCCCATGTCAAAGTCCTTGATCTGACCCGAGTCGTCGCTGGTCCTTGGTGCGCGCAAACCTTGGCCGATCTGGGGGCCGATGTCATCAAGATCGAGCGGCCGGGCGTGGGGGACGATACCCGCAGGGTGGGGCCCTTTGTCATAGACGCCCAGGGAAACAGGACCAACGATTCGGCCTTTTTTCTCGGCTGCAACCGGGGCAAGCGTTCGGTCACCGTCGACATCACCACGGACCGGGGCGCCGCCATCGTTAGCGAACTGGCCTTGACCAGCGATGTGTTGATCGAGAACTACAAGGTCGGCACGTTGGCAGAGTACGGCCTGGACTATGAGGCACTCAAGGCGCTGCACCCGGGACTGGTCTACTGCAGCGTGACCGGCTTCGGTCAGGACGGACCCTATGCTAATCGCGCCGCCTACGACTCGGTTCTGCAAGCCATGGGCGGCTTGATGAGCACCTGCGGCGTGCCCGATGGCGAGCCGGGTGCTGGGCCGATGCGCTCGGCTGTGCCGATCACCGATATCTTTACTGGCCTGTACGCGACGATCTCCATAACAGCCGCCCTGACCCAGAGGAGCATCACCGGCCGCGGGCAATACATCGACATGTCGATGCTCGATGTCACCGCAGCGATCAATGCCCATCTGGCCTTGGGCTACTTGATGACCGGGGTGCCACCCGCAAGGCAAGGCAATCTCAACCCGATCACTGCACCGAGTGAGGTGTTTCTTGCTGCCGATGGCTATTTTTCGATGTCTGCCGGCAATGACAACCAGTTCCTCGTGATGCTCTCGATGCTCGGCCTCGATCCGGCAATCGCGCGCGACCCGCGCTTTGAAAGCAATGTGGAGCGGATCCGTCATCGCGCGCAATTGCACGAGATTCTGCAGGCGGCCGCCTCGCACGCCCCGGTGGCCCACTGGATCGATCGTCTGTCAGCGCAGGGCGTGCCCTGTGCCCCCATCAACGACATGCGCCAACTTTTTGAGGACCCTCAAGTGCAGCACAGGGGCCTGGTCCTGCAAGTGCCCCATGCCAGCGGTGTCGATGTGCCCACCCTGCGCAGTCCACTCAATCTGTCGGACTCTCCGGTGGACCATCGCGCGCCGCCGGCCCTCGGCCAGCACACCGAAGAGGTGCTGCGCCAGCGCTTGGGCCTGTCCGCCCAGGCGATCGAAGAGCTGCGCCGAGACCGAATCGTCTGAGATTGCTGTTGCCAGCCCACCCGCATCGATGCACTTTTTCTTTTCACGACACCATCACCCCAAGGAGACCGCCATGCAACGCCGCCAGTTCTGCCGTCAATTTTCTCGCCTCACCCTGGTGGGTCTGGCGCCGCTTGGGGTCGCCGGCCCGGCGCGGGCGCAGTCATTTCCTTCGCGGCCAATCACGATTGTCGTTGCTTTCGCGGCGGGTGGCCCCGCCGACACAATGGCCCGCGCGGTTGGGCAAGAGATGTCCAATCTGCTCGGGCAACCGGTGGTGGTTGACAACAGGGTGGGCGCGGGCGGAAAGATCGCCATGCAGGCCGTCTTGCGCGCCCCGCGCGACGGGCATACCGTGGCCTACATCTCGCCTTCGATCCTGTCGATTGCGCCTCTGCTGGACAAGGCCATAGGCTATGACCCGCTCAAGGACATACAGCCACTCACCACCGGTTTGCGCAGCTCCAATGTGGTCGCCGTACACCCCAGCGTGCCGGTGCGTAACTTGCGCGAACTGATGGCCTGGGGCAAGGCCAATCCGGGCAAGCTCAATTACGGCAGCATCGGCGTTGGCAGTTGGTATCACCTGGCGATGGAGAAGCTGCTCACGGGGATGGGCATTGACGCCACGCATGTGCCCTACAAGGGCGAGGCGCCGGCGCTCATCGATCTGGCATCGGGACAGATTCAATTGATGATCGTTTCCGCCGCGGGCAAGGCTTTTGTGGACGATGGCCGGGTGGTGGCCATTGCTTCCACGGGGGCCAAGGCTGCGGTCTTCGCTCCGCGCGCGCAGCCGGCCCGCGACAGCGGGATCGATGGACTGAAGGATTACGACGAAACGCCCTGGGTGGGCTTCGGACTGGCCGCCGGCGTGCCTGCGGCCGTTGCTCAGCGCTTGCATGAGGTTTTGGTCAAGTCTCTCCAATCCAATGAGGTACGGGCCAGACTGTCTGCCTTCGGTGACACCCAGGTCTGCTCGCCTGCCGAACTGCAGGAAATCGTGCGGCGCGAGCTGAGCACCAACCGCGAGCTCATTGACAGCGGTCGCGTCAAGCTCAATTAAGGCGCATGGCCATGCAAGAGAACCTTCGCGATCGGGTGGCGGTTGTCACTGGCGCCGGTAAAGGCATCGGTCGTGCCTGCGCTATGGCGCTGGCCGCCCGGGGGGCCAGGGTGCTGGTGAACAACCGGCGGCACCCCGGCCAGGCCGATGAACAGACATCGGCGGCCCAGACCGTGGCTTCCATTCGGGCGGCCGGCGGGGTTGCCGAGGCAGATTACGAATCGGTGCAGACCGAAGGTGCGGGTGTGCGCATGGTGGCCCATGCCTTGGCCTGTTTCGGCCGCATCGATATCCTGGTGGCCAATGCCGCAAGCCCCCAGGCGGTCACCTTTCGCAAGCAGAGTCTTGAGGAATTTCGCGCGATCTTTGATGTCGGTTTTCAGGGGGCCCTGCAACTCGTTCATGCCGCCTGGCCGCAGCTCTTGGACCAGCGCTGGGGCCGCGTCATCATGATGACCTCCAGTGCCGGGCGCTATGGCAATCATGGGCTCGGCGCTTACTCGGCCTCCAAGGCGGCGATCGAGATGCTGATGCGCAGCCTGGCTGCCGAGGGCGCCAATCAGGGGGTGCGGGTCAATGCGGTGTCGCCTTACGCTGATACCCAAATGACGCACAGCTATCTGGCCGAGGAGCTGGCCCGCTGCCTACGCCCCGAAGCGGTGGCGCCTTTGGTCAGCTGGTTGGCCAGCGAGGACTGCAATGCCAACGGCGAGGTTTTCGTGGCTGGCGGTGGGCGCTTGCGGCGTGCCTTCAGTGTGGAGACCGACAGCCTGGCCGGTGAGGAC
>CAYPSU010000189.1:0-3706 GCA_964413475.1 uncultured Polaromonas sp.
CCGGGATTGCGATCACGGTGCCCATGCTCGACATCGGGCCCTACACCTTGCAGGGCCCCTCGCTGGACATCGAGCTCATCTTGCCGGAAGTCGATCTGCCGTATCTTGAGTACCAGCAAGCCCTGGGCAAGCTCAATGTGCAGGCGCTGCAGACGGGCGAGACCTTGCCGGTTACCGAGGTGAGCTGGGGGCTGGAGCTGGCCCTGGGCTGGAAAGACATGCAGTTGACCGACCTGGTCGACATGGAGGCCTGGCTCGAGGGTGACTTCTCGGTGGCCATGCCCGAGATGGACTTGCGTCTGTATGTGGACTTGCCCGAAGGCGAGGACCTGCCCGAGATCAAGGCGTTTTTGCCCAAGTATTTCGACATCGCCCTGCCCAGCTTCAAGGCGACGATCCTGGGCAAGGAGCTGGCCATCGGCTTTGGCACCACGCTGCGTTATGAGACGCCCGAGGCCTATGCCGACTACATCGATGAGGCGCTCGCGCCGGTCAAGGCCAGCTTGCCGGGCATTGACCTCGATGCAGCGATTGATCTGCTGCTGGCTGGCGAAGACCTCGATGTCCAGGCGCTCAAAGACCTGCTCTACACCCCGAGCGAAGATGCGATCGAGGTCGACCTGACCGACCTGGACTCGGTCAACGATGCTTTTGAGCTGCTGATCCAGGTCATTCCCGAGCGCTTCAAGATCGCTGATCCAACCATCAGCGGCAAGATCTTCGGCGTCACGATCGATAAGGAAATTCCGCTGAGCGAACTTGCACCTGATCTGGTCGAGTTCAGCCTGTCGGAGATCCTGCCCGAGAGCGTGTACCAGCTGATGGAGCCTTTCATCCGGCCCATGGGCTCCGACGAGGAGCCGGTGCTGATTACCTTGCCCGAGCTGCAATTGCCCGACATTGGCCCGAGCGTGCCTTTTGTTGAGCAGTTCGTCGAGATGCTCAAGACCATGCCCAGCGAGGTGCGGCTGTACAACCCGACGGTATCGGCGAGCTTGCTGGGCCTGAACATCGAGCAGACCCTGCCGCTGACCGAGGCGGTGCAGGCGGTGGCTGACGAACTGGGTATCGAGCTCTTTCACTTCGAGCCCAATGAGGAGGACCCGAGCGAGAGCTACATGCAGTTCAGCATGCTCGAGGTGATGGACAAGCTGCCCGAGACGCTCCGAGATATTCTGGGCTACCTCATCGACGACGAAGAGCCTGCCGAAGGCGAAGAGCCGGCCGAGCCGATGGAGCTGCGCGCCCTCGAGCTCAACCTGGGCGACTTCACGCCCAAGGGCATGCAGCAGTATGTGCCCTACATCAAGCTGGGCACCGCCTTGCTCAACAAGCTGGGTCTGAAGCTGCCCTTCCTGAACCTGGATCTGCAAGAGAGCGACCCGGTGGCCGAGGCTGAAACCGGCGATGGCGGCGACGGCCCCGATGCGCCGCCCGAGACGGTGGTGGAAGAGGGCGTGACCTGGGTCACTGCGCAAGATGCGTTGGCTGCCACTGCTGCGGTCAACGAGGTGCAGCGCCTGAGCCTGGCCATCGATGCCGAGCTCGGACTGGGCAGCGATCGCAGCTTCAAGCTGGCTTTGGGCAAGAGCAAGGTCACCGATCCGATCGAGGTGCTGACCCTGGGCAGCACGGCCGTGGCCGAGCAGCAGCAGATCACGGTGCTGCAGTCCGATGTGAATAAGCGCTTTGTGCTCAAGATCGGCACCTGGACTTCGTCTGACATCATCTACTCGGGCAACCCCGAGTTCGACGCCAAAAAGATCGCCGACGAGCTGGCCAAGCACCCCGACATCGCCAGCGCCAAGGTGCGCTTTGGCACCGATGCGCAGAGCCGGCGCACCTTCACCATTGACTACGTCACCGAGGCCGCGGCCGCGGCCAATCTGGCGCAGTTGCAGCTGGTGCCCGGCGCCAGCAACGTGGGTCAGCTGGCCTTCGCATCGCGCACGCTGCGCGACGGCAGCGCGGCAAACACCGCGGCCGATCAGGTCGAGCTGATTCAGGCAGCGCTCGACCAGACGTTTGGCGACGGCCTGATTGAAGTCAGCGCAGACGACGGCCAGTACCTGCTGACCATGGCAGGGCGCTATGCCCATCTGAACCTCGATCAATTGCAGGTGCAGAGCGCCACCCCCGGCGTCAAGGCCAGCACCGCTACGCAGACCGAGGGCAGGGCGGCGACCGGTCCGAGCTACCTCATCGATTTGCAAGCCAATCCGGATCAGACGCTTTTTGATCTGCGCGTGACCGTGGCTGATGTGGCGTACACCGTCTCAGACCTGTCGGTCAAGCTCAGCGCCAGTCAACTGGCCGCCAAGCTGGCTGCTGCCGAGGACGAAGATGGCAAAACCCTGGCTGAGCAAAACATCAAGCCCAAGGTCAAGCTGGGCAAAGAGGCGGGCCAATGGCTGCTGGCATTTGCCGCAGACGCCCCCGAGGTCAAGATCCAGACTACCCTGAAAGCGGCGCCGCCCGAAGACACCGGGGCTGGCACGGATGCGGGTACAGGTACGGGTACAGGTGCGGGTACCGACACAGGCACCGACACAGGCACCGACACGGGAACAGACACCGGAACAGACACCGGCACCGATACAGGCGCCGATACAGGCGCCGATACAGGCGCCGACGCCGAAGCACCGGCCGAGCTCGACTGGGTTGATGCCCAGACGGCTGCCACCCGGATCGAGGGCGTCTCCGAGCTGCAGGTGCTGGACTTGAGCGTCATCACCCGCGTGCCGGGAATCGACAACTTCTTCAACCTGGCCCTGGGCAAGACCAAGGTCACCGGTGACATCGAGCTGCTGGCCCTGGGCGAGCGCAGCAACGAGCAGCAGGTGCTCAAGATCATCAACACCCAGGCCAATGCCAACAAGCGCTTTGTACTCAAACTCGGCGACAAGACCTCGGCCGAGCTGAACTTTGCCAACAGCCCGATCAAGGATGCCGAGGAAATTCGGCAGGCGGTGGCGGGCCTGCTGGGCGTGAGCGCGCCCAAGAACGGCGGGCCGGTGTCGGTGAGCTGGAGCACGTCCAATGATGTGGCCACTTTCACCATTTCCTTCAGTGGCTCGCTGGCCGGCAAGAACATCGGCCAGATCACGGCCGAGCGGGTGCCGGTGGTCAGCGCCAGCCTCAGGCCCAACACCCTTAACTTCAACGTCAGTACCCTGCAGGAGGGCAGTGCGGGCTACACCCCAGCCGATCAGGCCGCGCTGATTCAGGCCGCGCTCGACACCACCTTTGGCGAGGGCCAGATCGAGGTCATGCTGGCCGAAGACGGCACTTACCTGCTGGCCATGAGCGGACGTTATGCCAATGCCAATGTCGACCAGCTGCGCCTGATCACCAACGCCCTGGCCCAAGCCTCGTCCAGCGCGGCGGTGCAGACCCTGCAAGACGGCAGCACCGCCATCACCAACCCCGGCTACACGGTCACCTTCAACAAGCAGTTCGGTGAGCAGCGCTTTCAGCTCTATGTGAGCGGCAAAAAGGTGTTGCCGCCCACGCCCTTCCATTTCAACTGGGCCGAAAACCCGGCCAACACCATTCGCGACCTCAAGGCCGAATTCGTGCGGGTGCTCAACACCCCGCAAGCGGGCCTGGGGCTGACGGTCACCGAGGCTGACGTCCGCGTCACGCGCGATGCCAGCTTCAAGGGCGTGGGCAATCGCTACCAGATTGAATTGGTCGGTCAGCTCGC
>CAYPSU010000190.1:0-3705 GCA_964413475.1 uncultured Polaromonas sp.
TGATGATCGTGATCGCCATCATCGGTCTGCTGGCCTCATTGGGCCTGCCCATGTATCAAGACTACACCCTGAGGGCCAAACTGACCGAGGTCATCCTGGCCACCACGCCCGCAAAGACCGCGGTCACAGAGGCCGCGCAAGTGGGCAGCGCCATGCCCGCAACTCTGACCATCGATACGCAAAGCTCGGCAATGATCGACAGTGTGGGCTATGCGAGGGACGGCACAGACAACAACGTGGGCGTGATCACGGTCAAGATCAAAGCCGACCAGCCTCGTATTGGCGGCAAGACCGTGCAGCTCAAGGGTACCCTGGCCAGCGGCGGTCAGATTGCCTGGGTCTGCGGTCCCGGTGCCGCGGATGGCGTGGACGCAAAGTACCTGCCGGCCAGTTGTAAGGGCGGCTGAGCGGCCTCTGCGGGCGCATCGCGTCCTTTCGAGACGGGTCATGGCCTGACCCTGTCGCTGGCTGCAGGGCGGGGCCGACTCGGCAGCCTGCTAAGCTGAACCCATGGCTTCTTCTCTGGCCAGGGTGGCGGTGGTGCTGCTGCTTGTACTGCCCTGGATACAACCCCTGAGCGTTGGCCCCTCGCGCAATGCCTGGCCCTGGCTGCTGTCCATGGCCTGCCTGGCCGGTCTGCTGCTGTTACGGCGCCACTGGTCCCCTGCGCTGCTGGCCCGCGCCACATTGACAGCGGCTCTGGTCAGCTGCGCCATCGCGCTGATCCAGTATCTGGGTGGGGCCACCGTCTGGCAGCCCTGGATCGCCCCCGTTGGACCGGGCGAGGGCTCGGGTAATCTGCGCCAGCGCAATCAGTTGGCCAGCCTGACAGCCCTGGGGCTGATCAGCCTGGCCTATTTGCACAGCATCCGGCCGCGGGAGAGCGGCAAAAGGCCGCTTCCGGTGCTGACGGTCCTGGCCTTGCTCATGCTGGCCATCGGCCATGCAGCCACCAGTTCGCGAACCGGGCTGCTGGCCTGGACGCTGATTGTCACCACAGGCCTGTTCTGGTACTGGCGAAAACAAGGGGCTGTGGCCCTGCTGCTCGGTCTGGGCATGGTGCTTTATCTGCTGGCCAGCCGGTTTCTGCCTGCGGTACTGGAATGGGTTCTTGCACTGCAGGGGCTGAGCTCACCCTGTGCCGCCGCCTGCGATGCACTGACGCGCCTGGTCACGTCGGCCAACGACAGCCGGCTGACGCTCTGGCGCAATGTGTGGACGCTGATTCTGCAAAGGCCCTGGACGGGCTGGGGCTGGAATGAACTGGACTACGCCCACTACATCACCCTCTTTGAAGGGCCGCGGTTCATGGAAAAACTGGACAACGCCCACAACCTGCCGCTGCATCTGGCCGTCGAGTTGGGTTTGCCGCTGGCCTTGGGGCTCAGCGCGGCCCTGCTGGCCGCCTTCTGGTGGGCCCGGCCGCGAGAGCGCTCGACGCATGAGCACGTGGCGGCCTGGGCCGCCCTTCTGGTCATCGGCCTGCACAGCCTGCTCGAATACCCGCTGTGGTACGGCCCTTTCCAGATCACCGCGCTGTTGGCAGCGCTCGGTTTGTGGCAGGGCACCCGTGCGGATCAGCGCCAGGCGCAGGACCCCGCCCAGATCCGATACCAGGGCGCCTTGATCAACGCGGCAGCGCTGGTCCTGTTGCTGGGGACCGCGGTGGCGGCCTTCGACTACCACCGGGTCAGCCAAATCTATCTGCCGGCCGCGCAGCGGCACAGCGTCTACCGCAGCGACCCGCTGCAGCACGCGCAAGGCAGCTGGTTCTTCCAGGGCCATGCACAGTTTGCCAAACTGGCCCTCAGCCCCCTGACCGCAGACAACGCGGCCGCGCAACTGCAGATGGCCGAGCAGTTGCTTCACCATTCTCCAGAGCCCCTGGTCATTGAGCGCCTGCTCGACAGCGCCAAGCTGCTGGAAGAACGACAGATTCTGAGCTCGCACAGCCAGCGCTACCAAGCTGCCTATCCAGCGCAACATGCGCTATGGCTGAAACGTCAGCATCGGGGGGACAACTGAGCTCCGAGCCCCGCGCAGCACCGCCTTAAATGGTCATCGTTGGCCCGATTGCCCGGACTCCACGCAGGCATAGGCCACCAGCTCGATACGCATTCCAGGTACCGCCAGAGCCGAAACCGCCACCGAAGAACGGTTGGGGTAGGGGGGCTGGAAGTATTCGCGGTAGACGGCATCGACCGCAGGCATGTCAGCGATATCCGTCAGGTAAATCAGAACCTGTGCTACATCAGACAGACCGCCGCCGGCAGCCTGCAGCGCTTGCGACAGATTGGTCAGCGTCAGACGCGTCTGGGCTTCAATCGGACCGGTGTCCACACGCCCATCAGGCAGCACCGGGCCATGCGCGGTAAACAGAAGGCCGCTGGCCTTGACAGCCCAGCTAAAGGGCTGCGCCAAAGCCGGCAGTCCGGTTTCGATGACTTGCTTCATGGTCGCGCTGGGGCTCTAGATGGTCAAACCGCCCAGGGACTTTCCACCGTCGACGAACAGGGTCTGGCCGGTGATGAAGCGGGTCGAGGGGGAGGCCAGAAAAGCAATCGCATCAGCAATCACATCGGGGCTGGCCGCCTTGCCACCCGGCTCAAGCTGTTCCCAGGCCGCAAACATTTCAGGCGGCGCTGAGCGCGTCATCGGGGTGTCGGTGAAACCCGGAGCCACCGAATTGACCGCGATCTGCCGCGCACGCAATTCCATGGCCATCGCACGGGTCAGACCGATGACGGCCGACTTGGAAGTCACATAGTGAGCAAAACGGGTTCCGCCGAGTGCGCCCCGTGAGGAAATGGTGACGATGCGCCCGCCTGCCTGCATGCGCCGCGCCGCCTCTTGCGCCGGAATGAAGGTCCCCATCACGTTGACCTCGAGCATCTGGCGAAAGGCGGCGTCGGTCAACTCGAGCAAGGGCGCATCGTTGTAAATTCCCGCGGCACACACCATGGCATCGATGCGCGGCTCGCTGTCCAGCGCGCTGCGCACCGCAGCGCGGTCGCAGACATCGCAGGGCGCCGTGCCCACATTCAGGCCCTGTCCGAGCAGCGCGGACATTGCCTGCTCTAGCCGATCTGCCTGGCGGTCCATGGCGATCACCCGCCAGCCATCGCGGGCCAAACGCTCTACCGTCGCCCGACCTATGCCCTGGGCAGCACCTGTGACAAACGCGGTCTGGACATCGGGTCTACTTGTAACCGAAGGCATGGGGCAGAAAGAGAATGATTTGGGGAAATAGGGTCAAGACCAGCAGCAAAATACCCAGCGTAAGCACAAAAGGCCAGATCTCGCGAATGATGTCCATCAGCGGTACGCGCGTCAACGAGGACATGACAAAGAGCAAAAGCCCGTAAGGCGGTGTGATCAGACCGATCATGAAATTAAGGGTCACCACAATGCCGAAATAGGTGACATCAATACCCAGAGCTCGCACACTGGGCATGAGTAACGGCACAAAGACCAGCATCATGACCGAGCCGTCGAGAAAACAGCCGAGCACCAAGAAGAACAAGTTGACGGTCAGCATGAACTGCAACTGGGTCAGCTCCATCGAGGCGATCAGGGCCACCAGACTGGCAGCCAATTTTTCGTTGGTGATCGCGTAGTTCAGGATGAAGGCACTGGCGATCAGCAGCATGGTGGTGGCCGTCTGCCCGCTCGATTCACGCAGAATCTCGCGCAGGGTCTGCAGCT
>CAYPSU010000191.1:0-2147 GCA_964413475.1 uncultured Polaromonas sp.
GACGCGTCACAGCTTTGACCTGGCCTTCGAGGAAAAGCGCAAAAAGCTCACTCAGGGCGACGAGCTGCCGGCCGGTGTGCTCAAGATGGTTAAGGTGTACCTGGCCGTCAAGCGCCGTCTGCAGCCTGGCGACAAGATGGCCGGCCGTCACGGCAACAAGGGCGTGGTCTCCAAGATTGTGCCCGTGGAAGACATGCCCTACATGGCCGACGGCACACCCTGCGACATTGTGCTCAACCCGCTGGGCGTACCCTCGCGCATGAACGTGGGTCAGGTGCTCGAGGTCCATCTGGGTTGGGCGGCCAAGGGCATAGGCCAGCGCATTGGCGACATGCTGCAAGCGCACACCAAGGCCGCCGAGCTGCGCGGCTTCGTCGAGGGTATCTACAACAAGACCGGGCGCGCCGAAACGCTGAACAAGCTCACCGATGCGCAGATCTTGGAAATGGCAGCCAACCTCAAGGACGGCGTCCCCTTTGCGACCCCGGTGTTTGATGGCGCTTCCGAAGCCGACATCATGAACATGCTCCAGCTGGCCTACCCGGACAGCGTTGCCGCCGCCAAGGGGCTGACTGCCACGCGTACGCAGGCGCAGCTCTACGACGGCCGCACCGGCGACAAATTTGAGCGCACCACCACGGTGGGCTATATGCACTTCCTCAAGCTGCACCATCTGGTTGATGACAAGATGCATGCCCGATCTACCGGCCCCTACAGTCTGGTTACTCAGCAACCGCTGGGCGGCAAGGCGCAGTTTGGTGGCCAGCGTTTCGGCGAGATGGAGGTTTGGGCTTTGGAGGCTTATGGCGCTTCCTACGTGCTGCAAGAAATGCTCACCGTCAAGTCCGACGATGTGCAGGGTCGAACCAAGGTGTACGAGTCCATCGTCAAGGGCGAGCATGCGATTTCAGCCGGCATGCCCGAATCGTTCAATGTGCTGGTCAAGGAAATTCGTTCGCTGGGTATCGACATCGAACTCGAGCGTTCATGAGGCGTGGCGGAAAAGGCCCCTGTTAGCGCAGCCAATCTGCCCTGTCCTCCACTGATCAATATTTAAGGATTTGAGCCATGAAATCACTTCTGGACTTGTTCAAGCAGTTCACCCCCGATGAGCATTTCGATGCCATCAAGATCGGACTGGCCTCCCCCGAAAAGATCCGTTCCTGGTCTTTCGGCGAAGTCAAGAAACCCGAAACCATCAACTACCGCACCTTCAAGCCTGAACGCGACGGACTTTTCTGCGCCAAGATCTTCGGCCCGATCAAGGACTACGAGTGCCTGTGTGGCAAATACAAGCGCCTCAAGCATCGCGGTGTGATCTGCGAGAAGTGTGGCGTGGAAGTCACGCAGACCAAGGTGCGCCGCGAGCGCATGGGCCACATCGATCTGGCCGCTCCCTGTGCCCACATCTGGTTTCTCAAGTCGCTGCCATCGCGTCTGGGCCTGGTGTTGGACATGACCCTGCGCGACATCGAGCGTGTGCTGTACTTTGAAGCTTATGTGGTGACCGATCCCGGCATGACACCGCTCAAGAAGTTCGGCATCATGAGCGAGGACGACTACGATGCCAAGATCAAGGAATACGGTGACGAATTCCAGGCCAAGATGGGCGCCGAAGGTATCAAGGACCTGCTGCAGGGCATTGATATCGACCAGGAAATCGAACGCCTGCGCGGCGATCTGACCGGCTCCGAAGTCAAGGTCAAGAAGAACGCCAAGCGTCTGAAGGTGCTCGAAGCTTTCAAGAAGTCGGGCATCAAGCCCGAGTGGATGATCATGGAAGTGCTGCCGGTGCTGCCGCCGGATCTGCGCCCTCTGTACCGCCGCGTCATCAATCGCAACAGCCGTCTCAAGCGCCTGCTCGAACTCAAGGCGCCCGAGATCATTGCACGCAACGAAAAGCGGATGCTGCAGGAAGCGGTGGACAGCCTGCTGGACAACGGCCGCCGTGGCAAGGCCATGACCGGCGCGAACAAGCGTGCCCTCAAGTCGCTGGCCGACATGATCAAAGGCAAGAGTGGCCGTTTCCGCCAGAACCTTCTGGGCAAGCGGGTGGACTACTCCGGTCGTTCAGTGATCACCGTGGGCCCGACCCTCAAGCTGCATCAGTGTGGTCTGCCCAAGCTGATGGCGCTCGAGCTGTTCAA
>CAYPSU010000191.1:2157-3622 GCA_964413475.1 uncultured Polaromonas sp.
ACATTCTGGAAGAGGTCATCAAGGAGCACCCGGTGCTGCTCAACCGGGCACCGACGCTGCACCGTCTGGGCATCCAGGCCTTCGAGCCCATCCTGATCGAAGGCAAGGCCATTCAGTTGCACCCGCTGGTGTGTGCAGCGTTCAACGCCGACTTTGACGGCGACCAGATGGCCGTTCACGTGCCGCTGTCGGTGGAGGCGCAGATGGAAGCCCGCACCCTGATGCTGGCCTCCAACAACGTGTTGTTCCCCGCCTCGGGCGAGCCGTCGATTGTGCCCTCGCAGGACGTGGTGCTGGGCCTGTATTACACAACCCGCGAACGCATCAATGGTCGTGGCGAAGGCCTGATCTTTTCTGACATTGGTGAAGTACAGCGTGCCCTCGACGCTGGCGTGGTCGAGCTCACCGCCCGAATCAGTGTGCGCCTGACCGAGTGGGTGCGCAGCAAGGACCATGGCGAATTCGAACCTGTGACTGCCCTGGTGGATACCACCGTGGGTCGTGCGCTCCTGTCCGAGATCCTGCCCAAGGGGCTGCCGTTTTCCAACATGAACAAGGCGTTGAAGAAAAAGGAAATCTCGCGCCTGATCAACACCTCATTCCGCAAATGCGGCCTCAAGGAAACCGTCGTCTTCGCTGACAAATTGCTGCAAAACGGCTTCCGTCTGGCTACGCGTGCCGGCATTTCGATCGGTATTGACGACATGCTGGTGCCACCCGAAAAGCACAGCATCATTGCCGAGGCTGAAAAGGAAGTGAAAGACATCGAGCAGCAATACGTCTCGGGTCTCGTCACCTCTGGCGAGCGTTACAACAAGGTGGTCGACATCTGGGGCAAGGCCGGCGACGCGGTCTCCAAGGTGATGATGGACCAGCTGCGAAAGGAAAAGACCACCGACCGCCATGGCAAGCAAGTCGAGCAGGAGTCGTTCAACTCCATCTACATGATGGCCGACTCCGGTGCCCGTGGCTCGGCCGCGCAGATCCGGCAGCTCGCTGGCATGCGCGGTCTGATGGCCAAGCCCGATGGATCGATCATCGAGACTCCCATTACGGCCAACTTCCGTGAAGGCCTGAACGTGCTGCAGTACTTCATCTCCACGCACGGGGCCCGTAAGGGCCTGGCCGACACGGCGCTCAAGACTGCCAACTCCGGTTACCTGACCCGCCGTCTGGTGGATGTGACCCAGGATCTGGTGGTGACCGAAGACGATTGCGGCACCAGCCACGGCTCGCTGATGCGGGCCATCGTCGAGGGCGGTGAAGTCATTGAATCGCTGCGCGAGCGGGTGCTGGGTCGCACGGCGGCCGAAGATGTGCTGCACCCCGAAACCCGCGCTGTCATTGCCCAGGCGGGCGTGATGCTTGACGAAGACATGATCGACGAGCTTGAGGCCGCCGGTGTCGACGAGGTCAAGGTCCGGACCGCGTTGACCTGTGAAACCCGTTTCGGCCTGTGCGCCAA
>CAYPSU010000192.1:0-3611 GCA_964413475.1 uncultured Polaromonas sp.
CCGATGCCTTGACCACAGCCGCCCAGCGCTTGACCTCGGCGCTGACAAAGCTGCCAAACTGGGCCGGCGTCAGGTTGCCGAAATCGGCCCCGTTGTTGGCCCAGATCGCCTTGAGCTCATCGGTGGCACTGGCGCGCCGCAGTTCTTCAACGATACGGGCCTGCACATCGGTCGGCGTCGCCCGGGGGGCCCAGACACCATACCAGGTAGAGACGGTGTAATCGGGAAGGCCCAGCTCGGCTGCGCAAGGCACATCGGGGAAAGCCGGGTTCCGCTTGCCACCCGCCACCATCAGCGCCTTGATGCGGCCACCCTTGATGTGCTGGGCCGAAGAACCCAGACCATCGAACATCATGTCCACATTGCCAGCAATCAGATCCTGCAAGGCCGGTCCGGCGCCCCGGTAAGGGATGTGGGTGATGAAGGTCTTGGTCTGCTGCTTGAACAACTCACCGGCCAGATGGTGCGAAGTGCCTGCGCCGGCCGAGCCGTAATTGAAACGGCCGGGAGACTTGCGCGCCCGCTCCAGAAATTCCTTGAAGTCTCCAGGCTGGCTCTTGGGGTTGACCACCAGAACCTGCGGCACATTGGCCATCAGGGCCAAGGGCGCGAAATCCTTTTCAATGTCGTAATCGAGCTTGGGATACATCGAAGGCGCAATCGCATGATGCACCGCCCCCATAAAGAGGGTGTAGCCGTCGGGTGCAGCCTTGGCTGCGGCACTGGCCCCCACCGTGCCCCCAGCGCCGCCGCGGTTGTCAATCACCATCTGCCGACCGGTCAGTTTGGCAAACTGCACCGACAGCGGCCGCGCGAAGGCGTCGGTGCCACCCCCGGCCGGGAAGGGAACGATCAGGTTGACCGGCTTGCTCGGCCAGCTCGCCTGCGCCTGGCCGGTCAAACCGATGCCAGCCAGCGAAGCAGCGCCGGCACGCAAAACGGTGCGGCGGGACAACAGACAATTCCGGGCGTTCATAAGGTCTCCTTCGATTTATGGGTGTCGAGTCATCACCGGCTCGGCCAACCCCCACCTCGGTTTGGTGGGACCGGCAAAGAACCGATCAATTAAAAAAGTTCCACATTGTCCCCCCAGTTGGAGCCAAACGGCGGCGGGGGGTCATCGCGCCGGCCCAGGGTGGTGGGGCCGACCCGACCAGGCCCAGAGCCAGGCGCCCGCCAGAATCATGGGCAGACACAGCCACTGGCCCATGGACAGCCCGAGCGAGAGCACGCCCAGAAAATCATCGGGCTGACGGAAATACTCGGCGATGAAGCGCAGCACACCGTAGCCCAGCAAAAACCCGGCCGACACCCGTCCCAGTGGCTGGGGCCGGCGGGCCAGCAGCCACAGCAAGACGAAGAGCAGCAGGCCCTCCAGCAGAAACTGATAGATTTGAGAAGGATGGCGCGGGTGCATCGAACCGCTGCCGGGGAACACCATGGCCCAGGGCAAATCGGGCGAGGCGGTCCGTCCCCAAAGCTCGCCGTTGATGAAATTGCCCAGCCGCCCCGCTGCCAGGCCGGTGGGGACGCAAGGCGCGATCAGGTCCATCACCTGCAGCCAGGGACGCCCCCGCGAACGCGCAAACCACCACTGGGAAACCAGCACCCCAAGCAGGCCTCCATGGAAACTCATGCCGCCTTGCCACAGAGCCAATATCTCCAGGGGATGGGCGGCGTAGTAGGCCGGCTTGTAAAACAGGCAATAGCCCAAGCGCCCACCGAGCACCACGCCCAGTACGCCCAGAAACAGGAGGTCTTCGACATCGCGGGCGGTCCATGGGGCCGGCTCGCGCACCGAAACAAAGGGCTCATGCTTGAGACGCAGGCGCGCCAGCAAAAAAAACAGACCAAAGGCGGCCAGGTAGGTCAGCCCGTACCAGTGAATGGCCAGCGGCCCGATTTGCAGGGCTATCGGGTCGATGGAAGGGTGCATCAGCATGGGCGGCAATTGTAGGAGGGGGCTGCGCGAGGGAGAGCTGGAGCCTCGGAGGGGGTAGGCTCCCCGGCCTCATGCGGGAGTACCCGAAATCGGCCGCAGGGCCTACCCCCTGCAAGACCGGGAAGCTCTGGGCGCACGAAGCCATGGACTGCCCCGGACTCCAAGCCCGCCCAAACCCCGGTTCGACCGGCGACCAACCCCACACGGCCCTCAGACTCTGAGGGTCCGGCAGAAGCAAAACCTACAATGCCGCCTCCCGAACCCTCAAGCCCAAAGCCACATGAGCGACAAGATCATCCCCATCACACCGGCCAACCGCCGCAGCGCCAACATCACCCAGGGCAAATCGCGCGCGCCCAATCGTTCCATGTATTACGGCATGGGCTACCAGGAAGGTGACTTTGCCAAGCCCATGATAGGTGTGGCCAACGGTCACAGCACCATCACCCCCTGCAACAGCGGCCTGCAAAAACTCGCCGATGCGGCGGTGGCGGGGATTGAAGAGGCGGGCGGCAACGCCCAGATCTTTGGCGTGCCCACCATCTCGGACGGCATGGCCATGGGCACCGAAGGCATGAAATATTCGCTGGTCAGTCGCGAAGTGATCTCCGACTGCATCGAGACCTGTGTGCAGGGTCAGTGGATGGACGGCGTGGTGGTCGTGGGTGGGTGCGACAAGAACATGCCGGGCGGCATGATGGGCATGCTGCGCGCCAATGTACCTTCGATCTACGTCTACGGTGGCACCATCCTGCCCGGATACTACAAGGGGCAAGAGCTCAACATCGTCAGCGTGTTCGAGGCCGTTGGACAAAATGCGGCCGGCAAGATGAGCGATGACGACCTCAAGGCTATCGAGCAGCACGCCATCCCCGGTACCGGCTCCTGTGGTGGCATGTATACCGCCAACACCATGAGCTCAGCCTTTGAGGCACTGGGCATGTCACTGCCCTATTCCTCTACCATGGCCAACCCGCACGATGAAAAGCTCAACTCCGCGCGCGAATCGGCCCGGGTGCTGATGGAGGCGGTCCGCAGGGACCTCAAGCCTCGCGACATCGTGACTCGCCAAGCCATCGAGAACGCGGTAACGGTCATCATGGCCACCGGTGGATCAACCAATGCAGTGCTGCATTTTCTGGCCATTGCACATGCGGCCGGGGTTCAATGGAGCATTGAAGATTTCGAGCGTGTGCGCAAGAAAGTGCCCGTTATTTGCGACCTCAAGCCCAGTGGCAAATACATGGCCGTTCACCTGCACCAGGCCGGCGGCATTCCGCAGGTCATGAAAGTCCTGCTCAAGGCCGGACTTCTGGACGGTCACTGCATGACCATCACCGGCAAGACCGTGGCCGAGAACCTGGCCGACGTGCCCGACACGCCCCGCGCCGATCAGGATGTCATCCACCCGATCGACAAGCCCCTGTACGCGCAGGGCCACCTGGCCATCCTCAAGGGCAACCTCTCACCCGAAGGTGCGGTAGCCAAGATCACCGGCCTGAAAAACCCGGTCATCACCGGACCGGCACGCGTATTCGACGACGAACAGTCGGCCCTGCAAGCCATCCTCGACGGCAAGATCAAGGCCGGCGATGTGATGGTGCTGCGTTACCTGGGCCCCAAGGGCGGACCGGGCATGCCCGAGATGCTCGCGCCCACCGGGGCGCTG
>CAYPSU010000193.1:0-3599 GCA_964413475.1 uncultured Polaromonas sp.
CTGATCAAGACCTTCCGCAGCGATATCGGCAAGGAGTATTACAACGAGGTGGCCAACAGGATGGGCCTGGTCATCCTGGAGACCGCCTATCTGGGCACGCGGACCGTCAACCTGTCGAACGATAAAAGAATCGAGAAACCCAGCGACCTGGCGGGCACCAAGATGCGCATGCCGCCGGGCGCTTCGTTTCAGGTGCTGGCCAAGGCGCTGGGCACCACGCCGGTGTCCATGCCCATCACCGAGGTGTACCTGGCGCTCAAGACGGGCCAGATCGACGGCCAGGACAACCCGACCAATATGACGCGGGACTGGAAGTTTCATGAGGTCACCAAGCAGGTGGTGCTCACGCGCCACCTGGTCCAGCCGGTGTTCATCGCCATGGCCAAGCCCGCTTTTGACAAACTCACGCCGGCTCAGCAGACGGAGCTGTATGCCGCCGCCCGGGAGGCCGCAGACATGCAGATTGCCAAGACGCTGGCCGACGAAAGGGCGGCTATCGATACGTTCAGGGCGGCCAATATCCGCATCAGTGAGCCCGATGCCAGTACCTTCCGCGCCGCTGTGTTCAAGGAATACGAGGCCGCCGGCATGGCAGGCAAGTGGAAGCCGGGCCTGATGGCCCGAATTCAGGCGGTTAAATAAATTCTGCTGGCTCATGGGTCGCCCCGGCTGCGGGCGGCCCGATCTTCTGAGGTGCAAGCCATGACCTATCAGCATCGGCTGATCCTGCCGATTTTTGCGCCATGAGCCGGCCTGCCCGGGTGAGTTTGTGGGATGCGCTTGGCCGCATCTCCCGGGCCCTGTCTGTTCTGGGCCTGGGGACGGTCTTTGTGCTTTTCATTTATGGCGTGGCGATGCGCTACCTGTTCAACCGGCCCATCAGCTGGGTCGATGAGCTGGTCACCGTGCTGATGGTCTGGTCGGTGCTCTGGACGGCTGCCTTTAACTTGCGCTGGTCCGAGCATATTTCCTTTGATGTGATCTTCATCAACGTCAGAGCCTCCACGCAAAGACTGATGCTGCTGGTGGTGGGCTCGGCGTTTGTGCTGCTCATGCTGGCGGCCCTGCCGGGCCTGGTGGACTACACGCTTTTCCTCTGGCGTGAACGCACGGACATGCTGGGCATGCGGCTCGATTTCGTGTATGCCATCTTCCCGGTGTTTTTCATCGCGGTGATCATCCGGCTGCTGCTGAGCCTGCGCCGCCTTCTCGGGCACCAGTGGCGGCAGGAGCTGGCCCACTGGGGCGGGGGCGATCGGGAGGGGGGCGCACCATGAACGCCTCCCTGTCGGTCCTGCTGGGGGTGATCCTCTTTGGCGCCTTGATGCGCCTGCCCCTGGCGCTGGTCATGTTTGCCGGCGGCTGCTCCTACCTCTTCGTGAGCCGCCAGGACATCGGGCTGCTGGTGGGCCAGGTGATGGGGCAGATGACCACCATGTATGTGCTGGTGGCCATCCCGATGTTCATTCTGGCGGCCAATGTGATGAATGCCGCCTCCATCAGCGAGCGCCTGTGGGCGGCGGCCCATGCGTTGGTCGGTCGCTTCAAGGGTGGGATGGGCCATGTGACCGTTCTGGTCAGCATGATCTTCTCCAGTATGAGCGGCAGCGCGGTGACCGACGCTGCAGGCCCGGGTCTGGTGGCCACGCGCATGATGCGGGAGGTGGGCAAGTATCCCGGCGGGCTGGCCTGCGCGATCACCGCCGCCTCAGCCACGATCGCGCCCATCATTCCACCCTCGATTCCGCTGGTCATCTACGCGCTGATCTCCGGGGCCTCGATTGGTGCCCTTTTTCTGGCTGGCATCTTGCCGGGGATTCTGATGGGGCTGGCCCTGATGCTGGCGATCTGGTTGATCGCCAAGCGGCGGGGCATCGGACAGGCCGAGTCTGTGCCGGCCGGCGATTTGCCCCGAGTGATGGTGCGCGCGCTGCCTTCGCTGACCCTGCCGGTCGTACTGCTCGGCGGCATCTGGTCGGGGGTGTTTTCACCTACCGAGTCGGCGGCGGTGGCGGCCTTGTGGGCCCTGACCCTGGGCACCGTCCTGTACCGAAAAATCAAGCTGCAGACCCTGCGCGAGATTCTGCGTGAATCGAGCGGGCAGACGGCCACCACGATGCTCTTGATCGCCAGTGCCTTCATCCTGAACTACGCGATCACCAACGAAAAATTGGCGGCCGGTCTGGTGGCCTTGATCGCCTCGATGGAGCTGACTCAGCTGCAGTTCATGCTGGTGGTCAACCTGTTCTTTCTGGTGCTCGGCTGTTTTCTCGATGGGTCGGTCATGATGCTGGTCTTTGTGCCGCTGCTCATGCCCAGCGTGCGAGCCTTGGGCATTGATGTCACCTATTTCGGCATCGTGGTGACCCTCAATTTCATGATCGGTCTGATCACGCCGCCTTACGGGCTCTTACTCTTTGTCATGTCCTCGTTGACGCGGGTCCCCTTGATGGACATCATTCGCGAGATCTGGCCCTTTGTCATCACCCTCGGTGTCTTGCTTCTGGTACTGACCCTCTACCCTGAGATCATTCTTTTCCTGCCCCATGCCTTTGGCTACAAATAGCGCATCCCCTGCAACTGCCTTTGTGACCGGTGCGGCCCAGGGCATAGGCTGCGCCACGGTGGAGCGCCTGGCGCGAGAGGGTTTTCGGGTGGTGGCCATGGACCGGCAGCGCGAGCGCCTTGAAGCCGCGGTGGAGGCGCTGCGCGCCAATGGGCTGGACATCGTGCCGGCCGTGTGCGATGTCTGCGATCGCGCTGGAGTGGTCGCGGCCCTGCAGACGCAGCCGCGCATCGATGCCCTGGTCTGTGCCGCCGGCATCTACAACGATGCGCCCCTGCTGGACCTCACCGATGCCGCCTTTCGGCAGATGCTCGAGGTCAATGTGATGGGCACCTTCATCCCGGCGCAGGAGGCGGCCAGACGCATGCATGCCGGGGGTCGCATCGTCACGATTTCCTCGCGTGGCGCGCTGGGCGGTACCCGCTTCGCCCACTATGTGAGCTCCAAGTCAGCGGTCATCGGCCTGACCCGCGCCATGGCCATGGAGCTTCGCGCGCGGCAGATCGCGGTCAACTCGGTGGCTCCCGGCTTCACCGACACCCCAATGACGCGCTCGGCGCCGCCAGAGATGTTTGCCGCCTGGGAGCAGCTCGAGCCGGGCGGCAAGGCCGCCAGCCCCGAAGTGATCGCCGATGCGATTGCTTTCTTGGCCTCCCCTTCGACCCGCTTCATCACCGGCCAGACCCTGTTTGTCGACGGCGGCAAGTCGCTCGGTGGCCTGAGCATCTGAGCGCGGGGCGGTCATGAAGCAGGTCATCGATACCGGCTTGCCACCCCTGGCGCAGCCCTTTAGCTGGGCCGTCAAGGCCAGTGGCCTGCTGTTCACGGCCCACGGCCCGGTGCTGCCCGACGGGCGCATAGAGACCGGGTCCATCGAGGCGCAGACCCGCCTGACGCTGGCCAATCTTTCGCAGGCGCTGAAGGCCGGCGGCGGCCACTTGTCCGATGTGGCCCAGGTGCTGATTTATCTCACCGACATGGCGGACATGCCCGCGGTTGATGCGGTGTATCGCGAATATTTCGAGCCTCCCTA
>CAYPSU010000194.1:0-3595 GCA_964413475.1 uncultured Polaromonas sp.
TGCCCTTGATGTTGGAGCCCGGCAATTCTTCGCGGAACTGGTCCATTCCGAGGAAGATGGTGCGGTTCTCCACGCCGTCGAGCACTTTCAGGTTGGCGTTGGAGCGCAGGCGCGGTAGATCCTGCGGGCTGGGATCGAGCACAAAGTCGACTTCGCCCGACAGCAGTGCCGCGATGCGGGTGGCCTCGGCGCGCACCGGGGTGTAGACGATCTCGGTCACGTTGGTGGGAATGCTGCCCCAGTAGTTGGGGTTGCGCACCATCACCAGACGCTGGTCGGGCTGCCACTCCTTGACCATGAAGGGGCCTGTGCCCATGGCGTTGCGGTGGGCAAAGGTCTCGTCCTTGGTGCGGATGTCCTTGGGCTCGGTCGAGCGGTTCTTCTCGGCCCAGGCCTTGCTCATGATGCGCAGCTCGGTCAGCTGGTTGATCAGCACCGGATTGGGGTCTTTCAGGAGGATGTCTATGGTGTTGTTGTCGACCTTGACCACTCGGTCGATGCCCTGCGTGTAGATCTGGTAGTTGGAGGTGCGGGCCATGGCCCGGGTCAGGGAAAACACCACGTCATCGGCCGTCAGGGCCGAGCCATCGCTGAATTTGACGCCCTGTCGCAGGGTAAAACGCAGTTGCCGGGGTGAGAGTTCGCGCCAGCTGGTGGCCAGCTGTGGTTCCGCCTTGAAAGTCTTGCTGTTGTAGTAGACCAGCGCGTCATAAATGGAGGCGTGAACGCCATTGCCCAACGCATTGTTCTGGGAATGAATATCCAGCGTCGGAATGTCGCTGGCGCTGGTCCATTTGAAGGTCTTGGCATGCAGGCCAGCAGCGCCCAGCGCGAGGACGGCACAAAGGGTGAGCAAACGCAGTTTCATAGGGGTTTCCCATCAGGAAGTCGTTCGTGAGGACGGGAGTATGCACCCGCTCGGCCGATGGACTCATCCGGGACTCCCCTGATTCACCTGAGGGGTGCAGGGGTTTGTAAGCCGGCTAATTCCTCAGCTGCGCGGCGCGATCTGCCCCAGATCGAGCACCGAGTCGACCACCATTTTGCTGTCGTCGGCGATCAGCAGCAGATCGCCTTCCACCTGAACATAGCTATGCCCTCTGGGAGGCACGCCCAAGGCCTCAAGCAGGCGCGGCGGCAGGGTTTTGGTGCTCAGGTTCGCCGGCAGGGGCTGCCCTATTTTCCAGTTGCGATTGGCGCTGGGTGATTCACAGCGGCCGCCTTTGAGTATCAGGTCGGCTGGGCAGGGGCCATTGCCCCGGTTGGCCGTGAAGTAGTCCTGAACAGATTTTCTCAGGGCTGGGTCGAAGAACTTGCCCGGTTCAGGGGGCTTGCCAGCCGGAGGGCTGCCTGGGCTGGTTCCGGGGTTGGTTGCGGCCGCAGCTCCAGCCGGAACCGCCACCGCGACCACCGGCGCAGCCTGCACCACTGCCGGCGTGCCCGGCGCCACCACCGGGCCCGGCCTGGGTGCCAGGTCACCGGCCCGTGTCGTCTCGCTGCCGGGTGCTGCTGGCCTGGGAGGCGCACCAAACAGCTGGGCCAATTGATCGGGCTTGCCTTTGAGCCGGTTTTCCAGCGCCCCCTCAATCTGCATCGTCAGTTGCATCGAGTCGGCGTTACCCAGCCAGTTGGCCCGGTTGGCGTAGAGGATGCGCAATTGGTCTTCTGAGCAAGCCGGCCCATGGCGCCGCAACCACTCGCTGGCCTTTTCGGCGCGTTCCTTGAGGTCGTGGGTGTTGAGCGCCAGAGCTCTGAACTCGGTGACCAGGCAATTGGGCGGCGGTTCGGCCGCACGAGCCGGTTGCGGCCGCGCTGCCGGCCGGGCCGGGGCAGGAGTCTGGGCTTGCAAGCCGCTGGCGGTCAGGACGAGCCAGGTCAGTGCGGTCAGGGATAGGCGTGGCATGGGGCTCGGGTGTGGTTGAACCGGCCCGGCCGCAGGAATGCGGGAGCCTTGGTCAGTTTATCGGCACCAGGGCCCTGGCCTTGAGCTTTACCGCCGCTTTCCTGGCGGAGTCCGTTCAGACACTGTCGACGCGGATGCCCTGGGCAGCCACCACTTTTTGCCAGTCGCCAAAATCTTGCGCGAGAAAAGAGGACAAGGCGGTCGGTCCGAGGCTGGCCGGCTCGAGCGCATCGGTTTTGAAACGCGCTTGCACATCGGCAAGGGCCAGCAACTTCGGCAGCGCCTCGTTGATCCGGTCGATCACGGTCTGCGGTGTGCCACGAGGAGCGACCAGACCAAAGTAGTTGCTCACATCAAAACCTGTCATGCCCATTTCAGCCATGCTGGGCACATCGGGCAGGGCGGGGGTGCGTTTGGAGGTGGTCACGGCCAGCGCCTTGAGCCGCCCGTCGCGGACGAAGGGAGCCAGCGCCGGGATGGTGCCCGTGAGCACATCCAGCTGGCCCGCCACCAGGTCAACGGTGGCTGGGGCGATGCCTCGGTAAGGGATATGGGTGATGAAAACACCGGTACGTGCCTTCAGGCTCTCCAGCACCAGGTGGTTGATGCCGCCCGCCCCTGCAGAGCCGTAGTTCAGCCGTCCAGGCCGACTGCGGGCGTAGTCCACCAGCTCACGCAAGTTGGAGACGGGCAGGTCCTTGTTGCAGACCCACAGCAGCGGTCCCTGGGCCACCATGCTCACCGGTGCAAAGCCGCGCACTGGGTCGTAGCCGGCTTGCGGCAATACCGCTGCCACGGTCGTAAAAGGTGCAGCGATCAGCAGCAGGGTGTGGCCGTCGGGCGCGCTTTGAGCCACATGCTGGGTACCGATGGCGCCGGAGGCGCCGGCGCGGTTGTCCACCACAAAGCTGGCGCCCAGCAGTTCGCCGAGCTTTTGTGCCAACAGTCTGCCCATGGCATCGGTGCCAGCCCCAGGCGCAAAGGGCACCACGATGCGGACCGGGCGCTGCGGCCATCCGCTTTGGGCCAGGGCGGGAAGGGCGATGCTGGCCCAGGTGGCCAGGGCGAGTCGTCGGTTGATGCGAGTGTTCATCGGATGAGGGTTGCTGAGCGTTTCGGTTAGGGATGGGTGGTCATCATGCCCCGTTTTTCTGACAGTTCGGTGACTGGCGGGGGCATCGGGCATTTGTGCAAGCCTTGAAGCCGTTATTTGGTCAGCAGGCGCATGGCCTCTTCAAGGCCCCGCAGGGTCAGCGGGAACATACGCTGGTTCATCAGCTGCTGCATGATCGAGATGCTCTGACGGTACTGCCAGACCCCTTGGGGCTCCGGGTTGATCCAGGCAAAGCGTGGAAAGGCCTGGGTCAGCCTGGAGATCCATTGCGCGCCGGGTTCTTCGTTGTTGTATTCCACGCTGCCACCGGGCTGAAGAATTTCATAAGGGCTCATGGTGGCATCGCCCACAAAGATCAGCTTGTAGTCTTTGTTGTATTTGCGGATGATGTCCCAGGTCGGGAACTTCTCGGCAAAGCGACGCCGGTTGTTTTTCCACATGAAGTCATAGACGCAGTTGTGGAAGTAATAGAACTCCAGGTGCTTGAATTCGGTGCGGGCGGCAGAAAAAAGTTCTCCAACCCGGGCGATGTGTTCGTCCATGGTGCCGCCCACATCCATCAGCAGCAGCACTTTGAC
>CAYPSU010000195.1:0-3569 GCA_964413475.1 uncultured Polaromonas sp.
AGAACCAGACCTATCTGGAATTGGTACGGATGCTGCGGCACGGTGATCTGGAGCGCGATCCTGCGTCTTTCTTTGAGTGGGTCAAATTCCGCTCGCATCTCTCCCGTGGCGTGACTTTGGGCACCATGCTGCAGGATGAGGCGCTCAACTTTCTGCGCATGGGCACCTTTCTGGAGCGGGCCGACAACACCGCGCGGCTGATCGACGTCAAGTTCCATGCGGTGAAGACCGACTTTTATGGCCAGGGCACCGAGAAAGATCAGGAACTCGATTTCTATCACTGGAGCTCGATCCTGCGCAGCGTCTCGGCCTTCGAGGTCTACCGCAAGGTCTACCGCGATGTGATCAAGCCCGAGCGGGTGGCCGAGTTGCTGATCCTGCGCGCGGACATGCCCCGATCCCTGCATGGGTGCCTGCGCGAGGTGATCGTCAACCTGGACAGCGTTGCCTCCGATCCGGCCAGCGAAAGCCGGCGCCGCGCTGGCAAATTGCGGGCCGATCTGCAGTTTGCGCGAATTGACGAGATTTTGGCCACCGGCCTGCACGCCTTCCTGACCCAGTTTCTCGACCGGGTCAACGAGATTGGCGCCCACATCAGCCGGGAGTTCCTGGTTCCGGCCTGAGCGGGTAGCGTTGCCCGACTTGATGCGCGCACTGAAAATCTGTTTTTCAGTCTACGGGATACATCTGCGCGCTCTCCCTCTTGTGCGCGCTCAGGCTTGCTGTAATTCTTGGGGTCGCGGCCCGCCATGCCAGGGGGGCCATGGCGATCCGGATGGCCACTGGCAGCCGTTTCGGGTCCTCTCTTTGTTCATGCCATCACCGCAAGGACCGTTCATGAAAAGACTCCTCACCGTACTGACCGTGGCTTCGGCCGGCTTGCTCGCCGCCTGCGGCAGCCTGCCATCGGCTCCCGCCGCCAACGCGCCCAAACAGGAAATCAGGGTCAATATCTTCCCTGGGGGCTTCAACTGGCCGATCTGGGTGGGTCAGGAGCGAGGCTTTTTTGCCAATAACGGCGTCGAGGTCAAGACCATCAACACGCCCAATTCGCGCGAGCAGCTTACCGGCCTGATCAATGGCCAGTTTGAAATCGCGATGACTGCGGTTGACAACCTGCTGGCCTACCGCGAGGGTCAGGGCGCGGTGCCGATTGACGGCGCCAACCTGATTGCGGTGATGGGGGCTGACAACGGCTTTCTGCGCGTGGGTGCCCAGCCCAATGTCAAGACCTTCGCTGACCTGCGCGGCACCACTTTGTCGGTGGACGCGCTGACCACCGGATACGCCTTTGTGCTGCTCGAGGTTCTCGAGCGCAACGGTCTGGTGCTTGACCGCGATTACAAGACCGTTTCTGCTGGCGGGGTGCTCAGCCGTTACAACGATTTGATCGCGGGCAAGCACTCGGCCACCATGCTGATCTCGCCCTTTGAAGTGTTGGCCAAAGAAAAGGGCATCAACGTTCTGGCCGATGCGTCAGCCGCGCTCGGCAGTTACCAGGGCTTGGTCGCCGGTGTGCGCAAGACCTGGGCCGACAACAATCGCAACACCCTGGTGGGGTATATCCGTGGCTACCGCAGCGCTCTGGATTGGCTCTACGACCCCAAAAACAAGGAAGCTGCACTCGAGATCTTCATCAAAAATGTCAATGGCGCGACGCGCCAGAGCGCCGAGACCAGCTACGCCATCTTGCTCGACCCCAAAAACGGTTTCACTCGCGACGCTTCCATCAGTGTGGACGGTGTGAGGACGGCGGTGCAACTGCGCGAAAAGTACGGCAAGCCGCAAAAGAAAATGCAGCCGGTTGAAAGCTATATCGACACCAGTTTCCACAGGGCGGCGCGGCCCTGATCGGCGGGCTGACTCTGCCTGATCTGGGCATTGCAGACGACCGCGAGTCAAAGCCGGCTGTCTGCGAGCGCAAGCCTTCAGCAGACCCGCAGCGAGCAACCGGGCGCCAGTGGCCCCGGTTGCTTGGGCGGGCAATGGCCGGATTCGCTTCGACCGTCGCCACCGCCCCGCGAGCGCTCGTCGCGTCCACTGGCGCTGCTAGGCCGACCTTGTGGCGGGCGCGCGCAGGAACAGTCCGCCGATCAGTCCGCGCGCCAGACGCTCCGTCAGGACAAGCGAGAGCATCAGCCCCGTCGTGACCGCCGTTGCAATGCCGATCCAGATGCCAAGATAGCCAAGATCGAAGACATGGACGTAGATCCATGAGAAAAGTGCAACGCCAACCCCCTGCCGGTAGATGCCGATCCACAGCGTATAGATCGGTTTTTTCAAGGCCTGCAACAAGGAGGTGATCGCAAACAAGGTGACGTAGACCGGCAGGATGAATCCATCGACCTGCAGGTAGCTTTTGCCGATCTCGATCACCCGCGCATCGTGGGTGAAGATCGCCATCGCAGGGGCGGCTGCGAACCAGAGGACGCAAGAGCCCATCAGCATCAGCGCCACGCCTGCTTTGAAGCAGAACATCGTCGCCTCGCGCACACGGTCGTAGTTTCCCGCCCCGTAGTTCTGAGCCGCGATCGGCAGCAGCGCCCCGGTCAGGCCGAAGGCGGGCAGCAGGATCAACTGCTCGATCCGCAGGGCAATGCCGTAGGCGGCCACCGCCTCGCCCCCGAAACCCTTCAGAAAGAACTGGATCACAAACCCGGCCATCATCATCACCACCATGGAAAAGCTGGCGGGCAGGGCCTGACCGAGGATCTGGCGCATCATCGACAGTTCGGGTCTGAAGCGGCGGGTGCCCGCCATCGCCTCGGAGTGGAAGGCGCGCCACAGGACATAGACCATCACCCCGGTCTGGGACACGACGGTTGACAGCGCGATGCCGTCAAAGCCAATCCCCTTGAGCGGGCCGAGCCCGAAGATAAACAGCGGGTTGAGCACCAAATTGGCAAAGAAGGCCGCAATATTGGCGTACTGCATGGACCTGGTATCGCCCTGCGCCGTCAGAATGCCGTTGGCAGCATAGGCAATGACGAAGGCAGGCGCGCCCAACATCAGGACGCGCAGATACTGGTTGGCTGCCTCCCGATAGGCGCCCGGTTCGGACACCAGCGCGATCAGCCAGGGCGCGGCAAACCAGCCGACGCCCATTGTCAAGACGGAGGCGCCCAGCCCAAAGGTGATGCCCTGCGCTGCGATCAGACCTTCCTGTCCCGAGCGCTGGCCCAAGGCATGGCCCACCAAGGCGCCCATCGCGCTGGACAGGCCGACACCGATGGCCACAAAAAGGACGAAAAAGACGGTGAAGGAAATGGCCAGACCCGCTTGTGCCTCGGTGCCCAGCATCCCCGCATAGTAGACATCGACCACGTTGTAGAGGGTGGTGAACACCATCCCGATGGCCGTGGGTAAAGCCAGGGCCAGGAAATGCTGGGCTATGGAGCCGGTGGTCAGGTCGCGCCGCGCCATGATGGGGTGATCAATCCGGGCCGGGCTAGGGCGCCGGCTTGCTGCGTCGCGCAGCGATCTCCTGGCCCAGCTCAATCACCGCCATGGCGTAGTAGCTGCTCCAGTTGTAGCGGGTGATCACGTAAAAGTTCTCGGTGCCGGCCACG
>CAYPSU010000196.1:0-3556 GCA_964413475.1 uncultured Polaromonas sp.
GGGGCGGGCGACAGGGGCAGACCGGAAGCCACGCTGATGCGGGCCGGGGCGGACTGGGTGAACTGCGGCGCGCTGATGCTCACCGTGCCGCCGGCGCCATTGAAGCCGCGCGCTTCCATCAGGCCTTCCTGGCGCACACGCTCGGTAGCCTCCACACCGATGCTACCGCCCGTATCGCCGTTGGCGCGGAGCGTGCCACTGTGCTGCACCTCGGCGGCCTTGATCTCGATCTGCCCACCGCGGCTGGGCGCCTCGCCCGCTGCCGCCGGACCGGCCGATACGTCCAGGACGCCGCTGTTCTTGACGATATCGGCCGACAGGCGGATCACGCCGCCGACCCGGCGAGCGCTACGCGCCTCCACCATGCCGGTGTTGTTGATGACGGCACGCTGCAAGGCGTCGGCAGCGCGGGCGCTCATGAAGACGCGGCCGTCTTCAGCGCTGACCAGATGCTTGTTTTCAACCAGGGCGTTCATCACCCCCTTGTTGACCACCACCGTCACGCCGCTGGCCAGGTTGCTCAGGGTGATGGCCTCGCCGGCAGCCAGCACCACCGTGCCGAGCTTGGCCCGGATGATGCCCTCGTTGCGCACCTCGGGCGCCAGCAGGGCCACCAGGCCGGCGTCCTTGGCGTTGAGCGTGCCCTGATTGGTGACCACGCCCTTGCCTTCGGTAAATTCGTACTTGCCCGCCAGGAAGTTGGCATCTGTGATCTTCATCGCACCGGCCACCAGGGCGCCCACGTCCACCTGGGCGTCCTTGCCAAAAATCACACCGCTGGGGTTGAGCAGGAATACGCGGCCATTGGCGCTGATGCGCCCCATGATCTGCGAGGCCTCGCCCTGCGCAACCCGGTTGAGAATGGCCGCACTGGCCGAGGGCTGGACAAACTGCACCGAGGCCTGACTGCCCACATTGAAGCTCTGCCAGTTGACGATGGCCTTGTCAGTGCCTTGCTGCACCGTCATCTGGTGGGCGCTTTGGCTGATACTGACTTGGCCGGCGGCCACCTGCGCACCGCTGGGCAGCGCGTTGGGCGCCAACTGGGCCTGGGCCAGCAACGGGGTGCCAAAGGCCATGGCCAGGGCCAGGGTCAGGGATTTGAGGAGCGCACCGGTTTCGGCAGAAATCGCGCCGAGGGCGGCGCTCCCACAGGCGGCGCTCCCACAGGCGGCGCTCCCACAGGCGGCAGTCCCACCGCTGCCCGTCAGGCCGCTGACAGTCGTCGAGGCACTGCCGCTGGTGCGCGCCAGTTCGTGGGCCACCACCCAGCGCCCACGGGCCTTGCTCCAGACGATGCGGTAGACGTGGTTCATCGCTCAGAAGAAGGTCGAGAGGTTGAGCCAGGCCCGGTTGAGGATGCGGGTGCCGTCCGCGTCGGCCCCACTGGGCGAGGGCACCGGGTTGCCGCCAATGCGGCGGGCCAGGGTGAGCTTGGCGCTGGTCTTGGGGTTGATGGCGTAATTGACGCCCAGCCCCATGCCTTGTAGCCGGTAGCTGTTGAGCCTTTGGGTGTTGTCCGGTGGAACCTTTTGCGGGTCGTGGCTGTAGCTGACGCCCCCGCGATCCACGAAAAGCGTCAGTTGCAGGTCGGGGCGCAGGTTATGGCGGGCCTCGGCGGTGATCAACCAGCCGTGGTCTCCCGAGCCTTGTGCGCCGGGATAGGCTCGCACCGCCTGGGCTCCTCCAAGGCCAAATTTCTCCGATGAATCCAGGTTGTCAAGTGAACGCTGACCATTGAAGGCAAACCACAGACTGGTCTGGGCGCTCAGGCGCTGCAGGCGGGCCAGGTTGGCGGTGAATTTGTTGAGCGAGCCGTTGACCCGGCCGTTGACCCAGCTCAGGCCCCAAATATTGGTGCCCCCACCGGCCCATTCGTCGTAAAGATCACCGCCTACGTTGAGCGTGCTGGTGCGCCCTGCCTTGCGCGAGCTCTCCACCCCGTTGGCGAAATTGACATAGTCGGCGTCATTGAAGGTCAGGCTCAAATTGGCATTGCTGCCGGCGCTGCGCACCCAGGGATAGGCCAAGACGGCGCCGCGCGTCCAGGCGCTGCCAAAGGTGCCACCCGGCGTCTTGAAACTGCCGATCAGCCGGTAGTCCAGAACTGACGCATAGACCGACAGACGCAGACCGTCATCGCCCAGCGGCAGAGCGTAGGTCAGGCGCGCATACCGCACGCCCTCGCTGCCCATCAGGTTGGCCGAAACCTGATCACCGATGCGGGCCGGGTTGTCCCAACTCAGGTTCAGGCTGGCACGGATCTGCCCGGTGGAGCGCGAGCCCTGGTTGTCGGTGGAGGCCGACCCGCCCAAAGCGGGCTTGCCGCTGACCGATATCAGCAAATCGGTGGCGCCGGGCTGCTCGCTGCCGTCCAGTGCGGCCTTGACGCTCACACCCGGCATGTCATTGAGCACACTGACCGAGCGGTTCATGGCCGACAGGCTCAGCGGCTGTCCCAGGCTTTGGCGCCTCTTGAAAACGCGCTCGATGCGCTCGCGAGACAGCGGCCAGCGCTCCACATCCGCAAAACGGATCGCACCCAACTGCGCCTCGATGATCTCGATGCGCACCACGCCGTCAATCACATCCTGCTCGGGCACCTGCGCACGCGCATACCAGCCGCGCTCCTGGTAAAGCGTGCCAATGGCCTGGGTGGCTTTCTCGAGATCGGCAAAAGCGATCTCTGGCCCCAGCCAGGGCTTGAGCACGGCCTGCACCTCCACCGGCGCAATCAGGTTGATGCCCGACAGGTCAAACCGCTTGACCGAAAACCGCAGTTCGTCTGAAGGGCGGGAGGCGGGCCGGGCCGCCGGCGGCTGCAAGCGCGGCTCAGGCGCCGGCAAGGCCCGCTGGGTATCGCGCAAAAGAGAACCGGCATCGGGCGCGGCGCTGGTCTGCGCCCAGGCGGGCGTCAGGGCAGCGGCCAACCACAGCAGCCCGTGCGATGCTCGATGGGTCGACCCGGACACCTTGTACCGTCTCCCCTGCTGCGATTTTGAAGACGCGCCTGCGGCGCTTCAGGCGGCCGAGTCTGAAAGAGTCTGCGACCGGTCCGCAGAAGCGGTGGACGGCGTCGGCTCGGCCGGGGTCGCCTCAGCCGGGGCCGCACCCGCTGTTGCAGCAGCCGCCTGCGCCGCGATCACCTGGGCGCCCACCTGCGCAGCCTGCGCGAAGTGCGCCACCACCAATTGCTTGAGCTCGTCAATCTGCGAGGTGGCGTAGCTGAGATCGGGGAAGATGGCTGGCAGGTCCGCCAGCCGGCCGTCCTCGGTCAAAAAAGCCGTGCGCACCGACACGCCGGCTGCCACGGTCTCGACCATAAAGACGCTGCGTCCGCGGACAGGCGCCTGTCCCTCGGTTGACGCCGCCAAATTCCTTGCTTCGGCATCGCTTGTCACTGACTCTTTGGGGGAGAAATTTGACATTTCATTACTCGTGTAAACAGCTGCGACCAACTGTAACAAAAAACCGGCGCAATGTAATGAAAATATGCACGCTGGGCCGCAATTGGGGACGGCAGGACGCAGTCCATGGCACTCCATCGGGTGCATGA
>CAYPSU010000197.1:0-3534 GCA_964413475.1 uncultured Polaromonas sp.
GCTGACGTAAGTGGCAGGCCCCAGAAAATAGAACGCGCGGTCGTCTGCATTGAGTCGCACAAAGACCATGACGCCCGTACCCATTGTCGCGTGTCTCTGGTAACGCTGACCAGTGGGCGAGTCAGCTGTGGTGCGTGACTGGCTTTCCCAATGGAAAAGACTCCTGCTGATGGCATAGTCACGGTAGCGTGTGCTGGGCGAAAACCGTTTTTCGGTCTTGGTGAGTGTGATCAGAAAAACGTCGTAACGTTCTTGCGGCATGAATTTCACACCTTCACGCCATGGAGGAACTCGGATCTGCGAATGCTCATCTCTGCCTGCACCTACATCGCCAAAGGCCGCCTGAATTTCTGTCCGGCTATAACGGGCATGCACCAGAAGCGGCACATCGCCTCGATCCATCAAGGCATGGCCTATATGTTGGACACGCTGTTCGAGAAATTCAAAGAGCCCGAGGAGCTCGGCACGAACTTGCGGGTGCGACCACACTGCCTGGGCGCCCGCAGTGGTTGGAAGGTCTCGTAAATCTGCAATCGGCGAGGTCAAGGCTGACAGCAGCATGCGCAGCCATCTGGCTTGTGCTTTTCCGAGGGATGCAAGGTCCGGGGGCTCAGCTTGAGCGAGCCACTGCTGATAGGCCTTCAGGCGCCCAGGATCATCAATATGGAGCAAGCGGGCATAGGCCTTCCGCAAGTTTCTTTCGTGAGGCCCACTGGGCGCTAATGGTTCTCCGGCCGATGCCAGCAATTCGCTCCAGCACCGTCCATTGGCATACACGTCTTCTAAATCTAAGCCGCTTTGCGCCAAGAAATCGGCCAAGGTGATGGGCAGCCCAGCCTGTTTCATGGCCCGAAGCTCGTTTGCCATGCCGACTAATCCTCTTGGCACAGCGTTTTTGAGGCTTCGCAACACGCGGTCTCGTGCGACACCTTCAAGTGCCATGTGGCAACCCGAGGGCAGCAATGGGAAGCCCTGTTCCACTTGTTCAATGAGCTGTTGTCGTGTGCCCCCCAGCAGTGAGCGGAACCGACGGTCGAAGCTGAACTCCCGTCGGTGTTGGCCCACGAAGTCCAGTACAGTGCAGATCGTTTTGCCATCGTGGCGCCGCAAGCCACGCCCGAGTTGCTGCAAAAACAGCGTGGGGCTGTCGGTGGGTCTGAGCATCAATAGGGTGTCGACAGCGGGAACGTCTACGCCTTCATTGAACAGGTCTACGGAAAACACGACCTGTAGCTGGCGCGCAGCCAATTGGCGCAAAGCTTGCTCGCGCTCCTCAGTTGTTGAATCCCCCGACACAGCCACTGATGCAACGCCATGAGCATTGAATACCCTGGCCATGAAGATGGCATGGCTGATCGAAACACAAAATCCCAATGCCCGAATTTCCTCTAATCGGTCCACCTTGCGCATGAGTTGGTCGATCACCATACGCGCCCAGGCATCATCGGCAGTAAGCAATTGGCTTAGCGCATTGGTGTCGTACCCGCGTCCGCGTCGCCATGGAATCTGCCGGAGGTCTGTGTTGTCACCTATGCCGTAGTAGGCAAAAGGGACAAGACGCTGTTTGTCGATCGCGTCCCACAAGCGTAACTCGGCCGCCATGCGGCCATCAAACCACTGCGTGATCGATTGCCCATCAGCCCGCTCAGGGGTTGCTGTTAAACCTAGCAACTCTTGAGGCTGAAGGTGAGCTAACAGATTGCTGTAGGTCGGTGCAGCCGCATGATGGAATTCATCGATGATGACGACATCAAAGTGCGTCGCGTCTAGCAACGACAAGTCCATGTGTGACAAACTTTGTACCGAGGCAAACACATGCTCATAGTGCTCGGGGCGCTCGCCGTCGACCCAAAACTCCCCGAAGGAGGCATCGCGCAGCGCGAGCTGAAAGGTAGCGCGCGATTGGGCCAGTATTTCCTTTCTGTGTGCAATGAATAGCAACCGAGAGCGCGGCAGGGTATGGCGTAGCCGTGCGTAGTCCACTGCCGCCATGACCGTCTTACCAGTCCCTGTGGCCGATACCAGCAAGTTGCGGTGATGGCCCCTTACGCGTTCGAGCGCAATTCGCTCGAGTAATTGCTCTTGGAAGGGTTCAAGCCGCAACTCAATGGCCGGTAGTACCCCGACAGGATGGAGTGAGTGACGGTGGTTTTGTCTGGCGAGCTCTGCTCGAAAGGTTGGTCCGTCAAAATCTATGAACTCTTCACTGTTCCAGCACGACTCAAACAATGCGGTCATGCGTTCGAGGACGTTGTTGTTGCGTGCCGCCGATACGCGCAGATTCCATTCCAGTCCATGTACCTGCGCTGAGTGGGTGAGGTTGGACGAGCCGATGTAGCCCGTTGAAAACCCGTTAAACCGATGAAACACCCATGCCTTGGCATGCAAGCGGGTTACCGAAGTGTCATAAGAGACGCGAATCTGCGCGCCTAGGGTTTGTAAGTCTTCGAGCGCCGCAGGTTCCGTTGACCCTGTGTAGGTGGTGGTCAAGACCCGCAAAGCTTTACCCCCTTGCGTGTGCCTCGCTAACGCTTCGCGCATGGGGGCGATGCCACTGCGTCGAATGAAGGCCATGATCAGATCAATGCCGTCAGCCGATGGAATTTCTGATATCAGCTGTGCGCCCAGGCGCGGCTCTCCAGGCGCATTGGTCATCAAGGCGGTGTCCAGCAAGGGCACAACTGGCGGCTGAGGGTTGGGTGCCGACCCATCTGGCAAACGCCTTACCACTTGGGTCAACAAAACCCCCGCTTGAGCAGGAATCTCGCCCTCTAAGACGGTTACCGCGCCTTTGAGCGCTTGTGCAATCAATTGACGGACCAGCTGCGTACCCTCGGTGACACGGTCCTCACTGGGGATGGCAACCAGAACTTTCTCAATCACACGAGACAAATGCAGAGCCAGTCGGTCCGCTGCCTCGGCCGGCTCGAGCTTGGCTTCATGGTGCGACCAAGAGCCGTCCAAACCCCGTAAGGCTTCTTGTAAGCGGCGGGTGAGGATGGCTTCGTAGCTGCCTGGAATCAATGGCATGTTTGACTGGTTAAACCCTTTTTATTCTGCACCAATTCGTTAGACCAACTGCGCTGTCCAACTGTCTGACCGTCTTCTATGGGGTCTTGCCCCTATGCAGCCCAGCATTTGTTTGCAATTGCCAGGCGCTGGTATGTGATCTTCAGAGCCGCCGCACTTCGAAGCGTGATTGGTGAGTCATTTCCCCGCGCCACTCCTGCGACTTCCATCCCGTCGCGATGGCATGACCAGCTGGGTCAATTCAATGGGGTCAGATTAAGCTTGCTTCACCAAGCTTAACTTCACATTAGGAGAATTCTTCAGGAATATCAATGGGTTGGTGCGTTACGTTAGGCCGCCGCCAGAGTTGGATTTCTACGGTGACGGTCTGTAGTCGGGGTGATTCCCGACGATGAAGAAATCCTCACGGTCCTGATCGGCCCGCGTGAGAAAAGAAAGGGGGACAGCGTCCCCAATTTGTCGCCACCACCCGTCATGAGCGCCACAGGCGTCAGCGGGGACGGG
>CAYPSU010000198.1:0-3511 GCA_964413475.1 uncultured Polaromonas sp.
AGGCACCATCATCGACGACGGCACGGGTTCGCGCTACTCGGCCAACAACAACACCGGCGCCGCTGACACAACCGTAGCAGCCAGCAGCGCCGTGGTCGACCCCAATGCACTGCCGGCCAATACCGTGTTGCTCAATGACGACCGGCCGATTGCGGTCAATAGCGTCGAGGTCAATGAAGCCTCGCCTTACCTGGTCTGGACGGTCACTGCCAAGCAGGGCCAGTATGTGCAGCTTGAGGCGGCCTCGGGCACGGCCCTCATGGGTCAGGACACGGCGTCCGTCCTGGAGTTTTTTGATGGTCAGCAATGGCAAAGCTACACACCAGGTACCTTTGTTCGGGTGCCGGGTAACCAACTCAGCGCCGACGGACCCCTGCGCGTACGTGTGGCCATCGTGAATGATTTTTCATTTGAAGACCGGGAAGTGCTCACCCTGACGGCCCGCAACGTCAGCCTGGTTGCGGCCACAGGCCTGGGTGCTATCCGTGACGATGGCAGGGGCCTTTTGTTTGGTGCCGCCAACACCACCGGCGAGCCTGACGGCCTGGCCGCCTTGGGCTTACAGGTGCTCGATGACGATCGCCTGGCCGCGACGGCGCCGCAGCAGCTCAATGTGCAAGTCCGATCCTTCGAACCCGCGCTGCCGCCAGCCCAGCCCAGCCTGCATGTCCAGCAGGCCGTGGCCGACAGCCGGCAAATGGCGACCAGCCCAGGAAGTCTGAGTGTTGTGGTCCAGGCCGGTGCCAGCGGGGCAGTGGCCGAAGGGCGCCAGGAGATGGTGCGCACCGACTTGCTGATCGCCAAGTTCGACCGTGTCACTGATCCCGCCCTGCATGTTCAAAACGCGGTGCATTCATCGCGTCAGCAGTCCAACGAGGCGGTAGTCCCTGCTTTTTCGATCCAGACGGGGCTGCTGCGAGAAAGTCGTCCGATTGGCGCGTCGTCGGCGGGACTGGTGTGGAGCTTTTCCCCAGCCGCTGAGCAGGCGCAGACCTTGGCTGATGAGACCCTGGAGCAGTTGGCGCGTGCCCCGGCTCGCGCAGCGTCTGATCAGCAGGAGGAGCCGGATCAGGCGGCAGATGGGGCCGAGATTCGGGAGCCCAAACACCAGAGCCCTGTGCGAGAGATAGCCGGGCGAGTCGCGACCGGGGCTACTTTGGGAGGGCAGCTGGGCTTTAGCCAGAAGCTCCAGCGTCTGGCTGCCGAGCGCAGTCTGGGATTGAGGAGATTTTGATGTTCAGGTCCGTCACATGCGCTACTTCTTGAATGCTTCAGACCTCGTTTTAAACAGGACTTTCTATGAGAGAAATCGTCGTTCGATCCGTTAGACCTGACGAGCGGGCCAGCGTTAAGTGGGCCGCCAGGCCGACGTGGCAAGACCTTACCCGGGAGCAGCAAGTCTCCCTCGGACCTCTTGAGGCCATCTGGAGCAGCCTGAGCGAAGCCCAAAGACGAAAGTGGCTGCTTCTCGTAGCCGGCTGCGCCAGGCGGGCATCCCTTGAACAATCGACTCTGCACAGCCGAATGAGGGCATGGGCAGGGCTCAGCCAAAGCCAGCGGGTACAGGCCCGGCTGAATTTCGCCAGTCTGGAGCGGGGGTTTTATGAGTAAATGTTTTGTCCGATCCTTTAGACCTGGCAGCCTGGCCCTGGCCGCCCTGGTCTTGTCCGGCTGCTCCAGTCTGAACCCCGACCCCCTGAAAGAGCAGGCTGTGCGTGACCGCGCAGCGGCTGATCGGGTGGCCATGTTCAACCAGCAAGAGCCGATCACGGCAGCGGTGACCTTGGAGGAGGCTATCGCCCGCGCCCTCAAATACAACCTCGATCTGCGGCTGAAGAAGATGGAGTCGGCTGTCAATGGACAGCTCCATGAGGTCTCGCGCTACGACCTGCTGCCCAATCTGGTGGTGGGCGCAGGCTACACCGACCGCAGCAACTATTCTGGCGGTGATGGCCGCCCCCTTTACGGGCCGAGGGGTTCGCGTCCCGATGAAGCCCTGCCACGAACCCAGAACTTCTCCACCTCCTCGGAGATGGGCCGCAAGCTCGGCTCGGTGGAATTTAGCTGGAATGTGCTTGATTTCGGGGTGTCCTATTACCGAGCCAAGCAGCGGGCTGATGAATTTTTGGTTGCGCAGGAAAGAAAACGCCGGGTCATACAGACCATGGTTCACGATGTGCGGTTTGCTTTCCTGCGCGCCTTGGCGGCGCAGAACCTGACGGTCGAGGCTGAGAACGTCATGAAGCAGGCGGAATCGGCGATTGAGTTATCGCGTGCAGCCGAGCGGCGCGGCGCGCTGCCGGTGCAGACGGCCTTGGCTTACCAGCGTGCCTTGGTCGACGCCGTAGCCTTGCTCAACACGCGGCGGCACGAACTTGATTTTGCGCGCGCCGAACTGGCTGCGCTGATGTCGGCGCCGACCAGTCAGTTCAGGCTGGCCGATCGCGCCGAGCAGGCCCTGCAGCCCTTGCCCAGCAATCTGGCGCTGCTGGAGGACACGGCCCTGCTCAACCGGCCTGAGCTGCGCGAGGAGGATCTGCGACGACGCATTTCCGGCGATGAGACGCGACGGCAACTGATGCAGGCTTTTCCCAACCTGAGTTTTGGTTTGGGTGTGCAGTACGACAGCAACCGTTTGCTCTATAACAACGACTGGGTGGAGGGCTCGGCCCGGTTATCCTGGAACTTGCTGCGAGTGCTCAGCGCGCCAGAAGTCCGCAAGGCCGGTGAGCGTCAACTCGACGCCGACGATGCACGTCGCCAGGCTTTGGCCATGGCCATCATGACCCAGACGCGCATTGCGGTTCTGCGCTACGGTTTGGCCCGCGGCGACTTGGAGTTGGCCCAGCGCAGCCTGGAGGTTGACGACCGCGCTGCAGCGGTAGCGCGGGCTGGTGTGAGCAGCCGCACTGAAACTGAACTGGAGTTGGTACGCGTGAACGCGCGCGCAGCTGTTAGCCGGTACCAGCGCGCTATTGCCTACGCAAATGCTCAGGCCGCCTATGCCCGCATTCAGCATTCGCTGGGGCAGGAGTTTGACTTCGGCGATACCGAAGGCCCAGCCCTGGCCGATGTCGCGCGGCAGGTGGGGGCCGCCCTTGAAGCTGCGCAGGCGCGCTTGCCGACGGTCTTGCTCGCCAAGGCAGGTCCCCGGCCCAAGGTCCAGCTTTTCTTGGATGATCAGCAAAGCGGAAAGTCCTTGCTGGTCGGTGTGACTGAAGGTTTGACTCGAAGCGGTTTTGAGGTCGTACAGACTGAATCTGCCGACGTCCTTCGCCTACAGGTCAGTTTGCGCATGGATCAGCCGGCGCGCGGGCTGCGGCGTGCCGAGGTGGTGCTCAGCGAAGTGGGCAAGGCCAGTGCTCGCTACACCGCTACGTTGCCGAGCGAGCCGCTGGAGACCACGTACTTGGCCATGGGTGAGGCGGCAGTGACGGCTAATGTGGGCCATTTGCGCGAGTGGATCGCTAAGGGAAATCCGTGATCACCGCTTATCGGTGTACCGACGGTG
>CAYPSU010000199.1:0-3475 GCA_964413475.1 uncultured Polaromonas sp.
CGTCTGTGGCTGCAGCGCCAATATCGGCACCGATGTTGGCAAAGTCCTGCGCGGTCGGGTCGGTGGCAGGGGTGGCATCGGGCGTGTTGTCGCCTGCGGTGGCGTCGGCATCGTTGGCTTCGCCCAGGATGGCGTTGTAGCTGTTGACGATGGCCTGGATTTCTGCGGGCGTGTCGGCTTTGGTGCCGTTGACGTCGTTGCTGTTGAGCGCGTCGTTGATGGCCGCCAGGTTGTTGCTGTCCACACCGCTGACGCCCGCGTCGGTATAGGTTTGCGCGCTGGGGGAGCTGGCGGTGGCACTGTTTTTCTGAGCGGCATCGCTGATCGCAGTGAGGGGGCTGATCACGCCACCTCCGCCACCTCCGCCACCCCCTCCGCCAGCGGCGGCTGCCGCGGCCGCTGCGGCCAGATCCACGCCCATGGCCCCCAGGGTGGCTCCGCCGCCTGCTACCACCGGGGCGACGCCGGCGAAGGCAACAATGTCGGCGCTGACGTACAGGCCCACATTGTTGAACGTGATCTCGGCGACTTCGCTGGCGGTCATTTCCCCTGTGAAAGTCCATTCCGTGCCCATCAGGGTCACGTCGGGCGTCTGGAAGAAGTCGAGCAACTCGCACAGCGTCTGCTCCTTCTCATCGAGCACGAGCAAGTTAGCCCCGCTGCGCTTGAGCTTGAGTTGGCCAGCTGCCGGGTTCTGGACCTTGCCCGTTTGCTTGATTCCGTCAATGCTGATTTCAAGCCGCATACCCGGCTGGGCTTTCAGCTGGAGTGGCTGGCCTGGAGTGATCTGTTTTTTAACCAGGGACGTTGCTTTGGCGGAGGGATCAAGATTCAGAATTTCGACTTGCATGGACAGTATTTCTGGACAAACTTGGGGTGGATCTGTACCCGTTCGCCAAGCCAAGAAGAGCTTGCGAACCTACTGACGTGACCGGCTGATACAGAGGACAAACCCGGTGAGAATATAAAAATTTGTCCAATTACTCATTAAAACTAGTAAAGTTTCAGTTTGTTGGCAAAAACGTCCGTTGAATAAAAGGGAGTGGTCGACGATGGCGTCGGCCTGCGGGTGTCGCAGCTCATCGCCTTGGCAGGCGCTCTGGTCGGCCAGGGCCCCGGCGACATGGCTCCTGCCGCTGCCTGGCTGGCTGCATGCGATCCGTGCACTGGGCCAATGGTGTCAACCGGATGCCGCCGCCGCGCCATTTGCGTTGAGCGGCGCAGGGATCGAGCACGTGAGTCCCGCCGGGCGAAAACTGAACAAGCTGGCAGCCCGGTGTCTTGGGCAGGTGCCGACAAAGAGCTGTCTGGGCAGGCCTCACGATGGACCGCCTGGGTCTGTAAAGTGGGCGCAGCGTCCCGCTTGATCTGTAACAGGTGCAAAGGCCGCACCATCGAGGTGGCTGCGCAGGTCGCGCAGTCACCGAAGGCCTTGCAGGGGGCGGGTGCTGGTTTATGTGTGGCTGCTGCGGCGCACGATGTGGTTGGCGCGGCCCGGCCCGATGCGAGCCTGCCTGCAAACGGTACTCAATAGCGCTTGAGTCAGCCCCGAGGCGGTGGAGCCGGGGTGATCAGGAGTCGCTTTTGTCATTCGTTGCCTGTTCTTTGGTTCGACCCCAGGCCAGAATGACTGCAGATACTGCCAGCAACAGAACGGCACCGCTTTCATAAATCAGGTTCAGCGCGCTGGTCTCCTTGCCTTGCAGGATGATCAAGCGCGACAGCGCGGTGATGGCAATGAAAATTGGAATGGTAATGGGAATCTGCTGGTTCTTGTAGAAGCTGGCCACCATGCCCAGCACCTCGGCGTAGATAAACAGCAGCAGCAGATCGGTCAATTTGACCGATTGGGACAAGATCACGTTGTACATCTCTTTGGCCACCGCGTACACGGTAAAGCCGGCGATCAGGATCAGAATTGCTTTTTCGACCGCAACAATTGATTCGTAGATCTTCACGGGCAAGCCTTTGTTTGAGTGGATGCTGTGCGGGTGAATGTACCCCGCAAGCTCAATAATTGCCGCAGAAGGCTTCTAAAGCCCCAGTGCCTTTATCCGACATGGCGGGGGCCAGAGTTCATCCGTTCCGAAGCCAGCACTCATACCCACGGGAGCCCTGGGGGGCCTATGTCAGGCGAGCCGCTTGAACCACAACAGGGACAGGGTCGCTGCCGCAACTGACAAGCCGGCGGCCATGAGCGCTAACAGGGCGGATAGCTCGGTTTCCTTTTTCTCGACCTGCACGCGCGAGCTGAGCTTGGCGTACACATTTTTGAGCGTCTCGGCATCGCCCGCGTAGTAGTACTCGGCCTGCGTCTGCTGTGCCACCGCGCGCAGGCTGGGTTCGTCCAGTCGCATGTAGATGGCGGTCCAGCTGTCGTAGGCCGGTACCGCACCGTCGACTGTGCCCAGTCCAACGGCGTACACGCGCACGCCTCGGTCGGCGGCCATCTTGGCAGCCTCCTGGGTGTCGATACCCGTGGTTCGGCGCCCGTCGGTCAGAAGGATGATCGCTGCTGACTCGTAAGAGCCGGGTGCGACGGGCGTGAATTCCTTCTTTGCGGGCTTGCTCTTGTCGTCCAGGCTCTTGCCGCGCGACGGGCTGCCGAAGGTCATCTCGCCCAGGTCTATGCCTTCGTCCGGAAACAGCGTGGCCAGGGACACCACAATGGCATTGCCGACGGCGGTGCCACGCTGCATCTGGAAGCGGTCGATCGCGGCCACCAGGCTCTCGCGGTTGAACGTGGGCGCCTGCACCAGTTGCGTGCTACCTGCGAAAGTCACAATGCCGACTTTGATTTGAGGGGGCAGTTCCTGAAGAAAGGCCTTGGCCGCTTCCTGCGCGGCTATCAGTCGGCTGGGCTTGACATCCGTGGCACGCATGCTCAGCGAAACGTCTATGGCCAGGATGATGGTGGCGCTCGATGAGGGCAGGGGGATGACGCCCAAGGGGCGTGATGCAGCCAGCAGACCCAGGCCGATGGCCGCCAGGATAAGCGCTGGCGGGAGATGGCGACGCCAGCCAGGGACCCCCGCCATGGCCTGCTTGACGATAGCCAGGCTCGCGTAGCGCAGGGCCTGCTTGTTCTTGCGTCGCATCAGCCACAGATAAAGCAGCACCAGACCCGGCACGATTGGCAGCAGCCATAGGAATTCGGGCGCTTGGAAGTACATGAGCAGCTATCCTAGTGCACGGCGCGCAAAGCTGCTTGGCAATTGGGCTGCGCTCGGGTCAAGGACGAGCCAAGCGGTTTTGGGTACCCGTGCGGGTTTTCCAGGTCGGGGGTCTGCTTCAGGGCGCAACTGCGCGACCCGGCACCACCTGCTCGGCCGCGAAAAAAATGCTCAGGCCCTGCTTAATCCAGCACAGTGGGTCCGTAAGACCAGTGCGGCGGCTCTACGCCTGGCGTCGATGATCGCCATTGAGCCAAGTGCGTATTGCTAAGGTTTCCGAGATAGACCGTCCGCCGGTCGGG
>CAYPSU010000200.1:0-3306 GCA_964413475.1 uncultured Polaromonas sp.
ATCCAGCCCTGGCCGCTTGGCGAGCCACCACCGACCGGTTGACCAGTTTCGAGGCACACATGGGTACGCAACGCAGTCAGGCGCTTGAGCGGCCGATGGATGCCCAGGCCCCGTCTCTGCAGGCGCAGGGTCTGGACCTGTCCCTGCCCGATGGCCGGCAGCTGTTGTCCAACATCCATCTGCAGGTGCACAGCGGAGATAGTGTGCTGCTGCAAGGCCCATCGGGCAGCGGCAAATCCACATTGTTCCGAGCCTTTGCGGGGATCTGGCCGTTTGCCCGCGGCCGGATCCAGATGCCTGCCGATGCGATGTTCATTCCGCAGCGTCCGTATTTTCCTGATGGCAGTTTGCGCGAAGCGCTGTCTTACCCGGAGTCGTCGGGACGCTACACCGACTCGCAGCTCGAGCAGGCCCTGCGCGAGGCCTTGCTGCCCCAATTGGCGAGGCGACTTGACGATGAGGACGCCTGGACGCAAAAACTATCCGGAGGTGAACAGCAGCGCCTGGCCTTGGCTCGGGTGCTGCTCAAGCGTCCGCGTTGGGTGTTCGCTGATGAGGCCACCAGCGCCCTCGATCCTCAGGCCGAACAGACTCTGTATGCCCGGCTGCAGGCGATGATCCAGAGCCAGGGCGGCGCACTGGTCTCCATTGCGCATCGACCGGCGGTGGCACAGTTTCACCGCAGTCGCTGGCAGCTCGAGCCGGAGCCACCCGGCAGCGCATCGGCTTATCGACTGGTGACGCAGACCGCCTGATCGAGTTGTGTCCGAAGGGCGCCCGGGGTGATGCTGCAGCCCCAAGGCCTGGGGCGCCGCGCTCAGGTGCCCGCATTCAGGCGCAGTCGCAAGCCCTTGCTCAGCGCTTCCAGTCCCACGTTCTCGGCCTCGGCCAGGGCCTGCAGATCGCCCCATTGAATCGGCCGATAGCGTGCCACCGGGGCGGGTTCGACCGGCCGGTCGCTGGCCTCGAGCTCTAGGTCGATCAGCGCTTTTCGACTTTGCTTGTGCACGCGCAGATGCAGATCCCCGGCTCCGCGGGCGCTATCGCCCAGATGTAGCACGGCAGCCGGCAGGACCGTCCGGGTGACCGACGCCGCAACGCGCAGAGGTCTGTCGTGCGGATGGTGAAATAGATGAAGGCCTTGCAGACGCAAGCCGGTGCTCACCATTTGCAGGCATTCCTCCACCGCCGTCTGCAGATCGGCTGATGCCTCGGCCGTCGGCACCAGCCAGCTCATCAGGCTCATGCACCGCGCAGCCGCCTTTCGGGATAACTGCCCCAGCGCCACCGCATGCTCGACCAGGGGGTCTGAAGGGCCAGATTGCTTGAGCTGACGTTCGATCAGGGCCGCCATGATGCTCATGGGCTGGAACTCACTGGCCAGGTGGTGCCGCAAGGCTGGCGCCAGCCGGCGCATCAGGGCATAGCGCGCCGCTTCCTGCCTCAGGTCTGAAGCGGGCAAGGACGGCTCGGATTGCTGAGCTGTCAAGAGCGGAGAAATCATGGCAGGGCACTCCGATAGGGCAAGCGTCCATCCTAGTCCTATCGCCCTCCAAGGCAAGCTCATGCGTTGGAAACGGACACCTGGGTTTTACCCTGCATGCAGGAACGGGCCGGCCGACGCACCTCACAAGAGCCCTTGACCCCGCAGCCCCGAGGGTGCTGCGCTCGCAAGCTCAGCCGCAGGCGCAGGGTCGGGTGCTACAGTCCTCCGGGCAGCCACTGCCCCCAGCACTTTGCCTTGATGCCCCAGCCAGCTCCAATTGCGCAGCGTGCGCGCCGCATGCCCAGGTGGTGGGTCGGGTGCGTGGGCGGCTTTTTGCTGTGCGTGGTCCTTGGCAGCTATTTCGCAAGCGAGCAGATCACCCTGCAGGCCTTGCGCGAGCATCAGCAGACGCTGGCCCAGTGGCATGCCGAGCACCCTTGGCAGGTTCGCGGCGCTTATGTGGCGCTCTACCTGGTTTTGACCAGCTTGTCGCTGCCATCGGCAGCTGTTCTTACCTTGGCCGGCGGTGCCATCTTCGGCTTGCAGGTCGGACTGGTGCTGGTGCTGTGCTCGGCCACAGCGGGGGCCACCCTGGCCATGCTGATGGCGCGCTATCTGTGGGTTGATCTGGCGCGTCGCCGCCTGGGCCCATGGCAATTGGCCTTCGAGCGCGGCATGGCTCGGTACGGTGGTTTCTACCTGCTTTCCTTGCGCTTGCTGCCGGTTATGCCTTTTTTTCTGGTCAACCTGGCCATGGGCCTGACCCGCATGCCGGTGGGCACCTATGCCCTGCTGACCTTGCTCGGCATGGCACCGGCCACCCTGGTCTATGTGCAGGCCGGGACAGCTCTGGCCACCCTGTCGGCCACGGGTGACCTCTGGTCGACCGATCTGCTGTTGGCACTCACCCTGCTGGCCCTGATGCCTTTGCTGGTGCGATTCATCCTGCCGCTATGGCGCCGTAGCCGCGCCCTGCGCCCCTGGCGTGCCCAGCGTCCCCAGCGGTTCGATCGGAACCTGGTGGTCATTGGGGCCGGTGCAGGCGGTCTCGTCAGCGCCTACATGGCCCGCGCCCTGAAAGCGCAGGTCACACTGGTCGAGGCAGACCGACCGGGAGGCGATTGTCTTTATCGAGGTTGCGTGCCCAGCAAGACGCTGATCGAGGCAGCCCGTCAGATGGCGCAGATACAGCAGGCGGCGCAGCATGGTCTGCAAGTGGGCCCGGCCCAGCTGGATTGGCCGGTGCTGATGCAGCGCCTGCGGCAGGTCATCCGCGAGATCGAGCCCCATGACAGTGTGGCGCGCTACACCGGCCTCGGCGTGGATGTTCGGATCGGACGGGCCCGCATCCTCAATCCCTGGACGGTCGAGATCACCACCGACACCGACCGCCAGCTTGTGACCACGCGGGCCGTGGTGCTGGCCACAGGCTCCGAGCCCATCCGCCCCAAGGTGCCCGGCCTGGACCAGGTCTGCGCGGTCACCAGCGACACCTTGTGGGATCACCTGGCGGGCTTGCCGAAGAGGCCTGATCGAATCGTGATGCTCGGCGGCGGTGCGATGGGTTGCGAGCTTTCGCAGGCCCTGGCGCGACTCGGCGTGGTCGTTACCCTGGTCGAACGCGGGTCAGCCCTGTTGGCGCAGGAGGGGCCAGCGGTGAGCCAGAGAGCGCGGGACGCGTTGGAAGCTGCCGGTGTTCAAGTGTTGCTGGACAGCCAGCTGCTTGAATGCCGGGCGGGTCAGCCGCCCTTGGCCCTCTTGCAAACGCCGGGCGGCCCGGCTTCGATCCCGTTTGACTTGATGATTCTGGCCGTGGGTCG
>CAYPSU010000201.1:0-3259 GCA_964413475.1 uncultured Polaromonas sp.
TGCGCGAGTAGTCGCTGAAGGTCAGGAAGGTGCCGCCGTAGGGGATGTAGCCGCCGTGCAGGGCCACGCCGTTCATGATGGCGGCCATGCCGAATTCACGCACACCATAGTTGATGTGGCGCCCGCCCTGCCCGGCCTCATTGCGGACCACGGCGCCGGCGGCATCAAAGCGCAGGGCGGGGGTGGCCTTGGTGTTGGTGAGGTTGGAGCCGGTCAGGTCGGCTGAACCGCCCAGCAGCTCGGGCAAGGCCGCGGTGAAGAATTCAAGCGCCAGCTGGCTGGCCTTGCGGCTGGCCACCGTCTCCGCCTTCTCGTGCGCGCTGCGCACAGCAGCCACCGCGACATCGGCAAAGGTCTCGGGCAGGTCGCCGGCCATGCGGCGCTTGAACTCAGCCGCCAAATCCGGATAGGCGGCCGCATAAGCGGCCAGTCGCTGGTTCCACTGGGCCTGTTGCTGGGCGCCCGCCTTGCGGGCATCCCACTGCGCGTACACCTCTTGGGGAATGACAAAAGGCGGATGCGTCCAGCCCAGGGCCGCACGGGTGAGCGCAATCTCATCGGCGCCCAGAGGCTCGCCGTGAGCCTTGGCGGTGTTGGCCCGGTTGGGCGAACCCTTGCCGATCGAGGTTTTGCAGATGATGAGGGTCGGTTTGTCGGTGCTTTTCTTGGCCTGCGCAATGGCCGCGTCCACGGCACTGACATCGTGGCCATCGACCGGGCCGATCACCTGCCAGCCATAGGCGGCAAAGCGCTGGGCGCTGTTGTCAATAAACCAGGGTTGCACCTGCCCGTCGATGGAAATGCCGTTGTCGTCATACAGGGCGATGAGCTTGCCCAGCTTCCACGCGCCAGCCAGCGCGCAGGCCTCATGGGAAATGCCCTCCATCAGGCACCCATCGCCCAGAAACACATAGGTGTGATGATCGACGATGGCGTGGCCGGGCCGGTTGAATTCGTTGGCCAGAAGCTTCTCCGCCAGGGCCATGCCGACCGCATTGGTGATGCCCTGCCCCAACGGGCCCGTGGTGGTTTCCACCCCCGGGGTGATGCCGTATTCCGGATGTCCAGCCGTCTTGCTGTGCAACTGCCTGAAGTTGCGCAACTCCTGCATCGGCAGGTCGTAGCCGGTCAGATGCAGCAGCGCATAAATGAGCATGGAGCCGTGGCCGTTGGACAGCACGAAGCGGTCGCGGTCGGACCAGTGCGGGTCGGCCGGGTTGTGCCGCAGATGCCGGCCCCACAGGGCAACGGCCATGTCGGCCATGCCCATGGGCGCCCCCGGATGGCCCGAATTGGCTTGCTGAACAGCATCCATGGCCAAGGCCCGGATGGCATGGCCCATGATTGAAGAGTTAGCCATATCGATGGGCTCCGGTGTCGCAAAGAAGTAAACCGGCGATTTTACCGAGCCTGCCGGGGCAGGCCGCCCCGGCGCTGTCGACGGATCGCGCGCATGACTTGACGCTGGCCTGCGGGGGCCGAAAGCCGGGCTACGCCTGAAGAAGCTCCGAAAAATGATCCAGCACGCGATCGGGTCGGCTCGCGCGCACATCAAGCCCCCCGTTGTACCCGTAGCGCATCAAGTAGACCGGCACGCCCGCACGCCTTGCGGTCTGGGCATCGATGGCCGAGTCGCCCACAAAAAGGGCTTGCGTCGGGCGGATGCGCCAGCGCTCCAGGCAGAACCGGACCCCGGCGGGATCGGGCTTTCGCGTGGGCAAGGTGTCGCCACTGATGACGCAATCAAAAGCCTGTTGCAACTGCAGCGCCCGGAGGACGCGCTCGGTATGGCGGCCCTCCTTGTTGGTGACCACGGCCAGACGACAGCCGCGCTCGCCCAGAGCCGTGAGCGTTTCCCGCACCTGCGGATACAGCAGACACCGGGTGCCCACACAGCCTTGGTAGTGATGGTCAAAACGGGCCAGGGCCTGCGGCAGTCGAGCGTCCAGACGCGCCGAGGCCAGGTCGGCTCCGGTGGCATGGGCCAGAGCCTGCGCCACCAGCTCCCGCGTGCCGTGGCCGATCCAGCGCGTGGCCAGCGCCTCATCCACCGCCGCGTGACCGATTTCGGTCAGCGTCTGGTTCAAGGCCTGGCTCAGCTCAGGCGCGGTGTGGGCCAGCGTGCCATCGAGATCAAACAGCAAGGCCTTGCAGCGCAGACTGCTCATCAGGCCACCCGGTTCAAAGGCCGCCTGCGCGGCACGAAACCCCCCCGGGGCTGGCCCAGCACCCTCTGGCATTCCGCGATAGCATCGGTTCGACTTTGCATTAATCTGCCGCCCTGGAGGGGCCCCAGCATAGCGCGACAAGCCCCGGACCTGCCCACCGACTCACATCATGGCCGAGATCGCACCCCCAAAACCGGCGCAAGCCATGATCCTGGCCGCAGGTCGCGGCCAGCGCATGCGGCCCCTGACCGATCACACCCCCAAGCCCTTGCTGCAGGTCCACGGCCAGGCGTTGATCGACTGGCATATGCGCGCCCTGGTCCACGGCGGCTTCAAGGAGCTGCTGGTCAACACCGCCTGGCTCGGCGATCAGATACCGCCGCACCTGAACCGGCTGGCGGCCGCGCTGGGTTGCAGCGTCAGCTATTCGCACGAGGGGCGGGACTTTGGCGATGCGCTGGAGACCGCCGGCGGCATTGCGCGCGCTCTGCCCTGGCTGGCAGAGGTGTTCTGGGTGGTCGCCGGCGATGTCTTCGTCCCGGACTTCGACTTCAGTCAGGCGGCGATGAGCCGGTTCGCACAGAGCTCTCATCTGGCCCATCTCTGGCTGGTGCCCAACCCCGACCACAACCCCGGAGGCGACTTCGGCCTGGCCGAGGGCTTGGCGCTCAATCTGCCCGCAGGCGACCCCGGGCGGCGCTACACCTTCAGCACCATTGGCTTGTACCGGCGTGAATGCTTCGCCGGCCTGCCGGCCGGCAACCCCCGGGGCCAGAAGATCGCACTGGCCCCTTTATTGCGTCAGGCCATGGACAATGGACGGGTCAGCGCCGAATGTCTGCACGGTTCGTGGACCGATGTAGGCACGCCCGAGCGGCTGGCACAAATCAACGCATCCAGACGCCCAGCAGACTCTCACAGCCGAGGAATTTGAATGAGCAACCAAGGCCCCTCCAAAGCAGCCGCACCCTATGCGCGCCGTCGTGCTGCACTGGCCCGCGCCCTGCGCGCCGCCGGCGGCGGCATCGCGCTGCTACCCACCGCACCCGAGGTGGGACGCAACCGCGACAGCCACTACCCCTACCGGCACG
>CAYPSU010000202.1:0-3230 GCA_964413475.1 uncultured Polaromonas sp.
TGATCTGCACCGGCACCGGTTCGGCTCCCATGCGGGCCATGACCGAGTGGCGCAGGCGCTTGCGGGCCTCTGGCAAGTTTGAGGGCGGCAAGCTGATGCTCTTCTTTGGAGCGCGTACCCAGCAGGAGCTGCCCTATTTCGGCCCTCTGCAGAGCCTGCCCAAGGACTTCATTGACGTCAATCTCGCTTTCTCCCGCACGCCGGGCCAGCCCAAAAAGTATGTGCAGGATGTGATGCGCGAGCGCGCCGCCGATCTGGTGGCCTTGCTCAAGGACGCCAACACCTACTTCTATGTCTGCGGACTCAAGAGCATGGAAGAGGGCGTGGTACTGGCGCTGCGCGAAGTGGCCGAGCATGCGGGCCTGGACTGGGAAAGCCTGGCCGGTGACCTCAAGCGGCAGGGTCGTCTGCACCTGGAGACTTACTAAGGCCCCAGGGCCGCCCCGGCCGACCGGTTTGGAGGGTGCATGGGGGGCCTTTTGCAGCGCGGCCCCAGCGCCAACTGCGCGCTCGCTCGAGCCCGGTGTCTTTTTCTGTCGCTCTCTCGGGCCCGGGCGTGGGTCGGCGGCGTTCGCGGGCGGGGCTGCGCCGCTGTGCTCCGCTGCGTTTTGCCATCGGGTCACCGAGGGTTAATCCTTAGTTCCGAGAACGCGGCTTATGTCCCCACGGTCGTGTTTGGGGTCGGAAATCCTTTAAATTCACGGGGCTTACTTCTTTGCAGCCCGCCGTGCGCATTTCGCCGGCTCACAAAACATCATTTTTTCAGGAGTCGAACGTGATTGCTTTTCGATCGTTGACCGCCGCCGTGCTGGCGGGCTTTTTGAGTCTGGGTTCGGCTTGGGCCGACCCTTGCAAGGACCTGGCCCCCACCCGTGGTCAGGCCGGCAAGGATGTGATCTGGATCCCGACCCCCGAGGGGCTGATCGATAAGATGCTCGCGGCTGCCAAAGTCACCGCTCAAGACCGGGTGTTTGATCTGGGCGCCGGTGACGGCATCATTGCCATCACTGCGGCCCGCAAGTTCGGCGCGCAGTCGGTGGGCATTGAATACAACCCGAAGATGGCTGACTATGCCCGCTGCAGGGTCAAGGAGGCCAACCTGACCGACAAGGTGCGCATCATCACCGGCGACATCTTCCAGGAAAACTTCTCCTCGGCCAACGTCGTCACCCTCTATCTGCTGCCCGACCTCAACCTGCGCCTGCGCCCGACCTTGCTCAAGATGAAGCCAGGCACCCGCATCGTCTCGCATGCCTTCACCATGGGCGATTGGGAGCCTGATGAAACCATGAACCACGAATTTGCGCGGGGCTACTTCTGGATCGTGCCAGCGCAGGTGGAGGGCGACTGGATGCTCACCGGACTCGATGGCGGCCCGGTACGTATGAGCCTGCGGCAGACCTATCAGAACATTGGCGGCTCACTCACCCGTGCCAGCGTGCCCCTGCCCCTGCTCGGAGCCAAATTGCGCGGCGAGGAAATCAGCTTCCAGTTCAGCACCCCTGACCGGGTGGTCCACACCTTCACAGGAAGAGTCTCGGGCAACCGCATCAGCGGAACCGTCTCGACCTCGGGCTCACAGGTTTCAGTAGAGGCCACCAAACTCTAAGCCCGCGGGGGGGCTACCCCGAGAAAGTCTATTGCTGTGAGTACGCACGACAACGAGCAGGCCCAACCCCTGCGCCTGCTGCACCCGTTCGCGGCCATCACCCTGATTGTGGGTATCGTCATCGGGGCGGGCATTTTCAAGACCCCGTCCCTGGTGGCTGGTATCAGCGGGGATGCGGGCTGGGCCCTGGTGCTCTGGCTCGCCGGTGCACTGATCTCCATTGCCGGAGCCCTGTGCTACGCGGAGCTGTGCACCGCCTATCCGCACGCCGGGGGGGACTACCACTTTCTGCAGCGCGCCTTCGGGCGCGACCTGTCCTTCATGTACGCCTGGTCCAGGGCGACCATCATCAACACCGGCTCGATCGCGCTTCTGGCCTTCGTGTTTGGCGATTACATGAGCACCCTGTTGCCTCTGGGGGCCTACTCCAGTGCGATCTGGGCGCTGGCCATTGTGGTGGGGTTGACGGTCATCAATCTGATTGGCATTCAAGCCTCGTCCCGCGTCCAGGCCCTGCTCACCGGGCTGGAGGTGGTCGGTTTGCTGGCGGTGATCGTGGCGGGCTTCTGGGTAGATGCGCCCGCCTCGGGCGTGATCGAGTGGTTCGTGAAAGCGCCGGCGCCGGCCCAGTGGGGCTTGTGCCTGGTGTTCGTGCTGCTGACTTTCGGCGGCTGGAATGAGTCGGCCTATGTGTCGGCTGAAGTGCGCGGTGGGCCGCGCACCATGGTGTGGGTGATTGTGGCCAGCATGGCGGCGCTGACCGCCATCTACCTGCTGGTCAATCTGGCGCTGATGATGGGCTTGGGCCTCAAGGGTCTGAGCACCAGCAAGACGGCCGCCTCCGACCTGCTGGGCCTGGCCTTCGGCCCCTGGGCTCACAAGGCCCTCGGTCTGTTCGTGGCCATCGCCGCGCTGACCAGCATCAACGCCACCATGATCGTGGGGGCGCGCACCAATTTTGCGGTCGGCCGGGACTGGAGCGCCCTCAAGGGCCTGGGCCAGTGGCAGTCGCAGATAGGCAGCCCCAAGCCGGCGCTCTGGATGCAGGGCCTGATCAGCATCGCTCTGATCTTGCTCGGCACGCAGGAGGCCGATGGTTTCTCGGCCATGGTTGAATTCACCGCACCGGTCTTCTGGGGCTTTCTGTTCCTGGTCGGGGTGTCGGTCATCTGGCTGCGCCAGACCGACGGTCAGGCCGAGCGGCCCTTCAAGGTGCCTCTGTACCCCGTGCTGCCGATCGTGTTTTGTGCCGCGTGCGCCTGGCTGACCTATTCCAGCATCACCTACGCCATCAGTCAAAAAGCCATCCATGTCTCGATGTGGCTGATGGTCAGCGGCGTGCTGGCCTTGCTGATCCTGCGCTGGCGAGAGAAGGCCCTGACTCCGGCCTGATCGCCACGAGGGCGCGGCTCCCGCGCCGTCCAAGGGCCATCGCCGCGCGGGCGCAGACACCACAAGACTCAGCAGCTTGCGCCTCGTCGCTTGGCGGGCCCGTCAGCGGCCCTTGGCTTCACCTGCAGGTTCGAAGGCCACTACGATCGGGTTTCCTTCCGATCTAGCGGTCTTCCTTCTATGCACGGCAAACTTCACGACTTCAAGCTTTTTCTCCAGCGGGTCTGGG
>CAYPSU010000203.1:0-3220 GCA_964413475.1 uncultured Polaromonas sp.
GCCGAGCGCGCTGAGGTGGGTGAGGAACGTGAAGCGTTGTTTGCCGTGACGATCCCCGAGGAGCGCGGCAGCCTCAGGCGCTTTTGCGAATTGGTAGGCGAGTTGCCGGGCGGGCCACGCAATGTCACCGAATTCAATTACCGCATCAGCGACAGCCAGCAGGCGCATGTGTTCGTCGGGCTGACCACCCAAAGCCGTGGCGAGAGTGGGCGCATCACCGCAGCCTTCAACCGTCAGGGCTACAAGTCGGTAGACCTGACCCATGACGACCTGGCCAAAGAACATATCCGCTACATGGTGGGCGGGCACAGTGCGCTCTCAAAGGACGAGCGCTTGCTGCGCTTTATCTTCCCTGAAAGGCCGGGCGCGCTGATGAGGTTTTTGCTGTCCATGCGGCCCGGTTGGAACATTTCGCTCTTCCATTACCGCAACCAGGGTGCAGACTACGGACGCATCTTGGTGGGTCTGCAAGTGCCGCGTGCAGACCATGCCGCGTTCAAGCAGTTTCTGCAGACGCTGGGCTACCCCTATGTGGAGGAAACCGATAACCCGGCGTATCGGCTGTTTCTCAAGAGTTGAAGGCTGATCGCGCCTTGAATTTGTAGGAGCCGCGCCCTCGCGGCGATGCCTTTGAATTTGTGGGAGCCGCGCCCTCGCGGCGATGCGGCCTGGCATTTGTACAGGTCTATCGCGCCGGGGCGGCGCTCCTACAAACTCCATCGCGCCGGGGCGGTGCGTCCGTCGGAAAACTCAAGCTGAACCGTTGGCCACCCCGCTGGCCACATGGCCAGCGGGCACATGCGCAGCAGCCGCGTTAACGTGCCCGGTCTGGTCGTCAAAGAAAAAATCGGGCTCAAACTCGCGCAGGAACTCGCCCTTGGCCAGGCCGCCCAGAAACATGGCCTCGTCAACCTCCACGTTCCAGTTCATCAGGGTGCGGATGGCGCGCTCATGGGCTGGCGCGCTGCGCGCGGTCACCAGAGCTGTGCGCACCCGCATGCGTGACGTACCAACGTGCTGCAGCCGGTGCAAGGCCTCGAGCAAGGGCTTGAAGGGGCCGGCCAGCAACGGCTGCTCGGCCTTGTCACGCTCATGCTGTTGAAAGGCCTGCAGGCCCTGGGACTGAAACACCCGCTCGGCCTCGTCTGAGAACAGCACCGCATCCCCATCGAAGGCAATCCGCACCTCATGCGGATGGGCATGGCTGGCCTGAGCCGACTGCGGATACACCTGCGCGGCCGGCACCCCCGCCTCCAAGGCGGCGCGTACATCGCTGAGGTGGGCCGACAGGAACAAATTGGCGTGCAGGGGCTTGAGGTAGCGCCAAGGCGCCTCGCCGCGGTTGAAGGTGGCGCGCTTGATGTCCAGTCCGTAGTGCTGGGCCGAGCGAAACACGCGCATGCCAGAGACCGGGTCGTTGCGCGAAAGAATGACCACCTCCACCCGCTGCGGCAAGCGCTCGGCGCTCAGCGTCTCCTCCAGGCTGCTTGGGGCTTCGTTGAAGGCCAACAGCTTCTTGATCAGGGAAAAGGCCACACCAGGCTTGGCGGGCACATCGAGGCGATCGAGTTGCAGTTGCATGTAGGCGGCATCGGGCTTGACACCAGGGGCCTGACCGTGACGCAAACCGTCTTCGAAAACGCGGTTTTCCTCCTCAAAGTCAAACAAGGCGCGAGAGGAAATAGCCACCACCAACTGACCATCGAGGCTGACGCTCATGGAAGCTCCTGGGCATCGGTCGTCACACCCTGCTGCCGCAGTTGTTCGCGCAGGCAATCGGGGCAAAAGCAGGTCTGCGCCGATTGGCCCAGCGCCTGACGGGGCAGCGACGGCAAGGCCACACACCAGCAGGGCGTTCGGGTGTCAGAGGCGCCGCAGTCAAAGCCAAGGCCACACAGGGAACATGGGATGCGGGTCATGCCGGAAGGATACCGCGTTAGGGCCGGGGACAGCTTATCCATGGCCACCCGTCGGCGCGAGGTCGCGGCTCAACCCTCCCTTCGGCGCGATGCCTTTCGCAGGACATCCCCCCGCCCGGCTTGCACCCTCCATAGCCCCCAGGATTGACAGGGTCGGATTTTCGGTCAAAATAGCACGATCGTTCTTTTTTGATGAGCTCCATGGCGACGCGCACCCCCTCATTGGTTCGGACCCCCGGGCGAATCCCCGCCCAAGCGGCCGAGGCCGAGCCGCGCCCGCAGGCCAAGGGGCAGCAAACCAAGGCGGCCATCGTCGATGCGGCCCTCGCGCTGGCCTCGCAGGTGGGGCTGGAAGGGCTGTCCATTGGTGCGGTGGCCGAGTTGATGCAAATGAGCAAGTCGGGCGTGTTTTCGCACTTCGGCTCGCGCGAGGAATTGCAGATATCGGTGGTGCGCGAATACTTCCAGCGTTTCGACCGGGAGGTGTTTCGCGCCGCCCTGAGCGCGCCGCGTGGCCTGCCCCGGCTGCGGGCTCTTTTTGCCAACTGGATGAAGCAGGTGTCGGTGGAGTTGCAGTCGGGCTGTATCTTCATCAGCGGCGCGGTCGAGTTCGACGACCGACCGGGGCCGGTCCGCGATGCGCTGGCCGAAACGGTACAGACCTGGCTGCGGGCGTTTCACCGCGCCATTGTGCTGGCCCGGCAAGAGGGCCACCTCAAGCCCGAGACCGACGAGCGACAACTGGCTTTCCAAATCCACGGCCTGATTTTGGCGCTGCACTATGAGGCGCGCTTTCTGAAAAACGCCAGCTCCATCGACTGGGCCCTGCAGTCGTTTGAGCACATCCTTGAACGCTGTGCCACCCCCGGCGACAAGCGCAGAAGCCCTGCGCCGCGGCGATGAACCCCCTCTCTTTATCGATCTAGGAGTCTCCATGCCTGTCTACACCCCCCCGCTGCGCGATATGCAGTTTGTGATGCACGAGGTACTGGGCGTCACCGATGCGCTCAAGGCGCTGCCCCCGCACCAGGACCTCGATGCCGACACCCTCCATGCGGTGCTGGAAGAAGCCGGCAAGTTTGCCGCCGAGGTGGCCCACCCACTCAACCGGGTGGGCGACGAACAGGGCTGCCAGCTCGACCGGCAAACACATGAAGTGAAAACGCCCGAAGGCTTCAAGGCGGCCTACGCCCAATACGTCCAGGGCGGCTGGCCGGCGCTGTCCTGCGATCCGCAGTACGGCGGTCAGGGTCTGCCCTTCGTGCTCAACAATTTCCTCTACGAGATGCTCAACTCGGCCA
>CAYPSU010000204.1:0-3170 GCA_964413475.1 uncultured Polaromonas sp.
AATGGCCAGGTTGTGAATATTTTCATCGAGCAGGCTGAACATCTGCGCCTGCTGAAAAGCGCTCATGCGGCCATGCGGGCTGGTCATGAAGACCCGAATGCCCTTCTTGCCGCGCATCGCATATTCGGCCGCGCTGCCGGTATCGCCGCTGGTCGCGCCCAGGATGTTGAGTTCCTCGCCCCGGCGTGCCAATTCGTACTCGAACAAGTGGCCCAGCAGCTGCATGGCCATGTCCTTGAAGGCCAGGGTGGGCCCGTTGGACAGGGCCTGCAGATAAAGTCCGCGCTCGAGCTGACGCAAGGGCACGATCTCGGGCGTACCAAAAACCTGGGGCCGGTAGGTTTTGCGGCACAGATCCCGCAGGTCGATCTCGGGAATGTCGTCAATGTAGAGCTTGAGAATTTCAAAGGCCAGGTCGGCGTAGCCGCGCTCGGACCAGACCTGACGCAAGGCGGCCAGCCTATCGCCCACTTGCGGATAGCTTTCGGGCAAATACAGCCCGCCATCGGGCGCCAAGCCTTCGAGCAGGATCTCGCAAAAGCGCCTGCGATCGGGATGACCGCGGGTGGACAGATAGCGCATCAGGCCAGTTCCTCTTTGCGGATGCGGATGATGGGCGCCAGCACGCTGCTCAAATCCTGCATCCTGACCATGGCTTCATTCATACGCGCCTCGACGCAGTCGTGGGTCAGGATGATCAGGTCCGTCTGGTTCGAGCCCTCGCCGCCCACCTCATCGGCCTCGCGCTGCAGCACTGCATCGATGCTGATGCCAGCCCCGGCCAGGATGCCGGTTACGCGGGCCAGTACGCCGGCCTCGTCGGCCACCCGCAGGCGCAGGTAGTAGCTGGTGCAGACCTCGCTCATGGGCAGCACCGGCAGAGCGCTCATGGCGCCGGGCTGAAAGGCCAGGTGCGGCACGCGGTTGAGCGGATCAACCGTGTGCAATCGGGCCACATCCACCAGGTCGGCGATCACCGCGCTGGCCGTAGGCTCGCTGCCAGCCCCCTTGCCGTAATACAGGGTGGTGCCCACTGCGTCGCCCTGCACCACCACCGCGTTCATGGCACCCTCGACGTTGGCGATGAGGCGCTTGGCCGGCACCAGCGCAGGATGCACCCTCAGCTCTATGCCCTGGGCAGCCCGCTTGGTGATCCCCAGCAGTTTGATGCGGTAACCCAACTGCTCGGCATATCGGATGTCCTGGGCCTCCAGTCGGGTGATGCCCTCGACATAGGCCTTGTCAAACTGCACCGGGATGCCAAAGGCAATCGCTGACATGATGGTGGCCTTGTGGGCCGCGTCCACGCCCTCGATGTCAAAGGTGGGGTCGGCCTCGGCATATCCGAGCCGCTGCGCCTCCTTGAGGACCGCATCGAAGCCCAAACCCTTGCTGCGCATTTCAGAGAGTATGAAATTGGTGGTGCCGTTGATGATGCCGGCAATCCATTCAATGCGATTGGCCGTCAGACCCTCGCGCAGCGCCTTGATGATGGGGATGCCGCCGGCTACAGCCGCCTCGAAGGCCACCATCACGCCCTTCTGGGAGGCCGCCGCAAAAATCTCGGTGCCGTGCACCGCCAGCAGCGCCTTGTTGGCGGTCACCACATGCTTGCCGGCTGCAATGGCCTCCAGCACCAGTTGTCGCGCTACGCCGTAGCCACCAATTAACTCAACCACGATGTCGATATTGGGGTCTGCAATCACGGCGCGGGCATCGGAAACCACAGGCACCGAGTCGCCCACCAATCGGCGAGAGCGCTCCACATCGAGGTCTGCCACAACCGCAATCTCAATGCCCCGACCGGCGCGCCGCGTGATTTCTTCCTGGTTGCGCTGCAGGACCGTGAAGACACCGCTTCCGACGGTGCCTATGCCCAGCAATCCAACACGGATGGGCGCCAGGTTTTTATGGTTCATGATGCTTTCTTCAAGAAAAAATGGATGACAAGTCTTGGCCGACTCGGCCAGTGTCTGACCGGGACTGGCTCAAGAGGCCCTGAGATTGAGGGCGTCATGCCGCTTGCGCCAGCCCTCCAGGAACCGGGCCATGCGTTCAATCGCCTCGCGCAGATCGTCTTCATGCGGCAGGAACACAATGCGGAAATGCTGGTGGTCCGGGTAGTTGAAACCCGAGCCCTGCACCAGCATCACGCGGGTGGCCTTGAGCACTTCCATGAAGAATTGCCGATCGTCGGCGATCGGATAAATCGCCGGATCGAGCTTGGGGAACATGTAGAGCGCAGCCTGCGGCTTGACACAGCTCACGCCGGGAATGGCAGTGATGAGCTCATGGGCCAGATCCCTCTGGCGACGCAGGCGACCGCCTTCTTTCACCAGATCATGGATGCTCTGGTAGCCACCCAGCGCGGTCTGAATGGCGTACTGCCCAGGCACATTGGAGCCCAGCTTCATGTTGGCCAGCATGTTCAGGCCGTCGATGTAATCGCTGGCCAAGCTCTTGTCGCCCGAGATCACCATCCAGCCGGCTCGGTAGCCGCAGGCTCGGTAGGACTTGGAGAGCGAATTGAAGGTCAGGGTCAGCACATCGCTCGAGAGGCTGGCCAGGGCGGTGTGCCTGAGTCCGTCGTAGAGCACCTTGTCATAGACCTCGTCGGCCAACAACACCAGATGATGCTCTCGCGCAATCTGCACCAGACCGCGCAACAGCTCGTCGCTGTAGAGCGCACCCGTGGGATTGTTCGGATTGATCACCACCAGACCCTTGGTACGCGGCGTGATCTTGGCGCGAATATCGTTCAGATCGGGCATCCAGCCGTCGGCCTCGTTGCAGACATAGTGCACCGGCCGGCCGCCGGAGAGACTGACCGCCGCCGTCCACAGCGGATAGTCCGGTGAGGGGACCAAGAGTTCGTCGCCATCGTCGAGCAGCGCATTGGTGGCCATGGTGATCAACTCACTGGCCCCATTGCCCAGGTAAATATCGTCGAGTGTCACCCCCTGCACCCCCTGCTGCTGGGAGTAGTGCATCACCGCCTTGCGCGCCGAAAAAATCCCCTTGCTGTCCGAATACCCCGAGGCATTGGGCAGGTTGCGGATCATGTCCTGCTGGATTTCCTCGGGCGCATCAAAGCCAAAAGGCGCCAGATTGCCGATGTTGAGCTTGATGATCTTCTGACCCTCGTCCTCCATCTGCTTGGCGACCTCCAC
>CAYPSU010000205.1:0-3162 GCA_964413475.1 uncultured Polaromonas sp.
GCAGCCGCCCCGCGGTCGGTCAGCTCACTGCCCAGCCCCCGCCAAACAGCCGCAGCATCTGTGCCACCTCGGGTATCAGCCCCATGGTGCGCAGCCGGACGTGGGGGTGTGCGGTGGCAAAGACGCGGAAAACTTCATCGACGAAGGCTTGGCCTACGGTTTTAACACCCTCGAAGTCGAGGACCACGGTTTTGAACTGTGTGGCCCGTTCCATCACCCATTTGGCTTGGGATCGAGAAACGAGCTCACTGCTAAGCTGAGCCAGTCGAACGGGAACCTCAGTGGTGTGAAAGGCCTCGCCCCCTACTTCACTGGGTTCAAAGTACTTGAGGTACACATCATTCGATTGGCGCTGGCTGTCCAGCGCGATGTCCATCCGAACCACGGTTTGCGGTGCACGGGCCTTGAGGCAGGTGTTGGTGTCGACCCATTCAAAGCGGGGCAAGGGCTGTCCCACATCGTGCGGATCAAATCGAAGACCGCTCGATTCAATGGCAAAGCCGTCCATCATGCGGGAAGACACAAAGATGCCCATGCCCGAATGCCCCTCTGGGGCCGTGGTGAACTTGCCCTTGGCCAACTCCAACAAGGCCAGCCGCCTGTCGCTCAGACGGGCTGACTCGGCGATCCGGGCAAAAATGCCCACGCCGTCATCGGCCACCAACATTTGCAGACGCCCCTCTTTCAGATGCAAGCCCATGGCGACCTCCTGGGCCTGCGAATGGTCCAGCGCGTTGTTGAGCATTTCCGTGAAGGCGATGTTGGCAAGATGGCGCACATTCGGCCGCACGTCCGCCAGCAAGGGCGCAAGGTGTCTTTCCCAGACGGCCATTTCGCCGCCCCCCTGGACGATGTCCCGCAAGGGCTGCACGCCCAACCAGAAGCGCAGGGCGCCCAGGGTGTAGGTTTGGCGGGTGCCGCTGCCGTGGCGCTGCAGATAGCCGGCGTCAGCGAGCTTCTTGATGCGCCTCGAAACGGCCACGCGGCTCAGGCCGGTCTGCTCGGTCGCTGCGCTGGCCATGGCACCGCCCCCGACAGCACAGGCCAGGATGATTGCATCGTGGAGGTCTGGCTTTTGCATCGTGGTTGAATTGTTTGGGCCACGTTATTATATCTTTTGAATAAAGAGATTGTATATTTATAGGGCCGCTCCACTTCCGCATGGCGCTGACTTTCCAGGGCCAGCAAGGCCTGATTGTTCTGGATCAGACAGGACGCTCGATCGCATTCGTCGGGTCAAGCGCATGGGCGCCCAGGACGGCACCGAATGGGCAGTGCAGGCATACTGTGGCCCCTCCTTGCTTGCCACCGATCAAAAGGTCCCTATGTCCACCACTCTCTCCACCGCTTCCCTCCCCGTTTTCATCAAGTTTCTGGGCAATCTGCGTCACCTGCTCACCAAAGCCCAGGCCGATGTGGCCGCGCGTGGCTACGACGAGCAGGCCCTGGTGCAGTACCGGCTGGCGCCGGATATGCTGCCCTTCAAGAGCCAGATCTTCATTGCCTGCGATGCAGCCAAGCTGTGCGCGGCGCGCATCACCGGGCTCGATGCGCCCAAGTACGACAACGTGGAGAACACGCTGGCCGAACTGATCACCCGTGTCGACAACACCGTGGCCTGGCTCAAGACGGTGCCGGCCAGCGCGCTTGACGGTCTTGAGGCCAAGGAAATCACCTTCCCGGTAGGCAAGACCGGCTCACGCACCATGACGGCGGAGGCCTATGTGAAGACCTGGGCTTTGCCTAATTTGTTTTTCCACACCACCACGGCCTACAACATCTTGCGCCATAACGGGGTGGCGATTGGCAAGGGCGATTTCCTGGCGGGGGCGGGTGCCTGAAGAAGGTTTTTTGGGAGTGCGGCCGTATCGCCGCGAGGGCGCGGCTCCTACGAATCCATGGCGCATCGCTGTCAGGGCGCGGCCCTTGCAAACTCAAGGTGTATCGCCGTGAGGGTGCAACCGTTACTCACTCGCGACCAGCTTAGGGGGTGTGGGAGCGCCGCCCTCGGCGCGATGCCCTAAACGCCGTAACGATCCCGGTAGGCTTGCACCTGCGGCAAGTGAGCGGCCAGCGCGCCCAACCCCCCCTGTGCGGCCAGATAGGCCAGCAAGTCTTCCAGCCGCGCAATCGCACACACCTGCAAGCCCAGGGTGTTCTGTACATATTGCACCGCGCTGTGTGGCACATCGCGGGTTGAGCCGTCGGCCTGTTTCTCGGTCGCCATTTCCTGACGGTCCAGCGCGATGGCCACCGCGTGGGCCTTGGCGCCAGCGGCTTCAATCAGAGCGATCGATTCGCGTGCGGCCGTGCCAGCGCTCATCACATCGTCGACGATAAGCACCCGCCCTTTCAGGGGCGCGCCCACCAGGGCTCCGCCTTCGCCATGGTCTTTGGCTTCCTTGCGGTTGTAGGCAAAGGGCACCACCTTGCCCAGTCGCGCCAGTTCGATGCTGACGGCCGCACCCAGGGGAATGCCTTTGTAGGCCGGGCCAAAGATCATGTCGAACTCGATGCCGCTGTGCATCAGGCGCTGCGCATAGAAGGCGGCCAGCTGGCCGAGCTTTTTGCCGTCATCAAACAGCCCCGCGTTGAAAAAGTAGGGGCTCATGCGCCCCGCCTTGGTTTTGAACTGGCCGAACTTGAGCACGCCGCAATCGAGCGAGAATTGCACGAAATCCTGCGCCAGCGTGTCGTGCGGGCCTGCTTTTGTCATGGGGATGTCCTTGTTCAAACTCACCAGCCTTAACCTTAACGGCATCCGCTCGGCCGCGCGCAAAGGCCTGCAAGCCTGGCTCGAAAAAGAGCGTCCGGATTGTATGTGCGTGCAGGAGCTCAAGGCCCAGCAGGCCGATGTGCAAGGCCAGTTTGAGCAGCTTGCCGGACTGCAAGGGCATTTTCATTTTGCCGAGAAAAAGGGTTACTCAGGCGTGGCCGTTTACACCCGGCACGAGCCTTCCGATGTGATCATCGGCTTTGGCTCGGGCGAGTTTGATGCAGAGGGCCGCTATGTGGAGTTGCGCTTTGACCGACCGGGCCGCAAGACGGCGCCCAAGCTGTCCATCATCAGCTGCTATTTCCCCAGCGGCTCTTCCAGCCCCGAGCGACAGGAGGCCAAGTTTCGTTTCCTGGCCGAGTTTTATCCGCATCTCCTGGGTCTGA
>CAYPSU010000206.1:0-3148 GCA_964413475.1 uncultured Polaromonas sp.
GAGGGCGGATTTTCCCGAATGCCATTTGAACTAGCGAATGGTGCCGGCTATCGGATTCGAACTGATGACCTACCGCTTACAAGGCGGTTGCTCTACCAACTGAGCTAAGCCGGCGAAGTACGCAGTGTACTTCAGCGGCTCACTTGATCCGCTTGAGGGCTGGCCGACCACCAGGGGGCGGCTTGGGCGGCTGGGGATCGGGTGCTTGGGGCTGTTCGTCATTGGTGCCCTGTTCAGCTGCGGCCGCCGGGCCCTGAGGGGGTGCAAGCGCCAACGCCGAACCGGTCGATGGCTGTGCAGGAGCCACCGGCCCGGCCGAACTTGAGGCCGGGGTCAAGGGAAAAGCCATACCCTGCCCATTCTCGCGGGCGTAGATCGCAATCACGCGATGCACAGGAACCACGATCTCACGGGCCACACCCCCAAAACGTGCCTTGAACTCGATGAAATCATTGCCCAGCTTCAAGGAGCTGGTGGCATCGAAGCTGATGTTGAGCACGATCTCGTTGTTCTTGACAAACTCGCGCGGCACTTGAACGCTCTCATCCACCTGCACCGCAACATAGGGCGTCAGGCCATTGTCGGAGCACCATTCATACAGCGCTCGAATCAGATAGGGGCGGGTGGAACCCGTCTCCGGCCCCTTGAGCAACTCGGTCAAACCAGCCTCACACTCACTTGCGCATGACCTTCTCGGACGGCGTCAACGCCTCGATGTAGGCGGGACGGGAGAAGATGCGCTCAGCATACTTGAGCAGGGGTGCGGCATTCTTGGACAGGTCAATGCCGTAATAGTCCAGGCGCCAGAGCAGCGGCGCTATGGCCACGTCGAGCATCGAGAAATTCTCCCCCAACATGAATTTGTTCTTCAGAAACACGGGAGCCAACTGCGTGAGCCGATCGCGGATATGCGAACGAGCTTTCTCCAGAACTTTTTCATTTCCCTTGGCGGCACGCGATTCCAGAGTGCTGACATGAACAAAAAGCTCTTTCTCGAAATTGAGCAGGAACAAACGCACCCGTGCCCGATCGACCGGGTCGCCAGGCATGAGCTGGGGATGGGGGAAGCGCTCGTCGATGTACTCGTTGATGATGTTGGACTCGTAAAGGATGAGATCGCGCTCAACCAGGATAGGCACCTGGCCGTAGGGATTCATCACATTGATATCCTCGGGCTTGTTGTACAGATCAACATCGCGGATTTCAAAGTCCATGCCCTTCTCAAACAGGACAAAACGGCAGCGGTGAGAAAACGGGCAGGTCGTGCCGGAGTACAGAACCATCATGTCAGCAGGTCTCCTGGATAAAGAAGGAGTGGGGGCCCGGGAAACACTCCCGCAGCCGCCACTCCCGACAGGGCCAGCCCCTCAGGGCTGACCTGAATGATCACTTGACGTCTTTCCAATACGCGGCGTTCAGGCGCCAGGCCACGACAATGAACAGTCCCAGAAAGAGCAGCACCCAGGCTCCCACGCGAACGCGGGTGTTTTGGGCTGGCTCGGCCATCCAGTCAAGATAGGACACCAGGTCGGCGATCGCATCGTCGTATTCGCGGGAGGACATCGTGCCAGGGGTCACCTGTTTCCAGCCCTTGAGGACTTGCACCTCCTGACCGTGCGACGTGGCTTTATCGAAGACGGGCTGACGCTCACCCTGCAGCTCCCACAAAACGTGGGGCATGCCCACATTGGGGAAAGCCAGGTTATTCCAGCCGGTGGCCTTGGAGTCGTCGCGATAGTAGGTGCGCAGGAAGGTGTAGAGGTAATCCGATCCGCTGCCCATGCCGGCGGCCGAGCGAGACCGGGCGATCAGGGTGAGGTCCGGCGGATTGCCCCCAAACCAGTCTTTGGCCTGCTTGGGATCAATCGAGGCCTTCATGGTCTCGCCCACCTTGTCGGTGGCAAAAAGCAAGTTGTCTTTGATCTGTTTTTCCGTCAGACCGATGTCGGTCAGACGGTTGTAGCGCATGAAGGCGGCCGAGTGGCAGCTGAGGCAATGGTTGACGAATATCTTGGCGCCGTTTTGCAGGGCAGCGAAATCGTTGGTGCGGTCTGGCGCCTTGTCCCAGGCGATACCGCCGCCAGCCGCCTGGGCAGAAAAGGAGGCGGCAGCCAGCAGAGCCAATAGCAATTGTTGGATTCGTTTCATGTCAGTAAGCTCCGGCCGGACTCAGTGGGCAGCAAAATTGACGCGTTCAGGTACGGTCTTGAACTGGCCCAAGCGGCTCCACCACGGCATGAGCAGGAAAAAGCCGAAGTAGAACAGGGTGCCGACCTGCGAAACGCGCTCGTTGATCGGCGAGGGCGGCTTGATGCCCAGGTAGCCCAAAATCAGGAAGTTGATCACGAAGATGCCATAGAGCCACTTGTTCCAGCTCGGGCGATAACGGATCGAGTTGACCGGGCTGCGGTCGAGCCAGGGCAGGAAGAAAAGAATGATCACAGCACCGCCCATGACCACCACGCCCCAGAACTTGGCGTCGATGCTAAGCAACAACACGCAAAGCAGGGCGGCGCCCACCGCGACCGCGCCCTTGAAGACCGTGCTCAGTCCGCCCTTGAGGATAGCCAGCACTGCTGCAACCGCCACACACAACACCAGCACGTACATCATCTGCGTGGTGATGGCACGCAGCATGGAGTAGAAGGGGGTGAAGTACCAGACCGGGGCGATGTGCGCCGGCGTCTTGAGCGGATCGGCGGGGATGAAGTTGTTGTACTCCAAGAAGTAGCCGCCGGCCTCAGGGGCAAAGAACACCACCGCCGAGAACACCAGGAGAAAAACGCTCACGCCGAAGATGTCGTGCACGGTGTAGAAGGGATGAAAGGCAATGCCATCCAGAGGCTTGCCACTGGCGTCCTTCTTGGCCTTGATGTCCACGCCGTCAGGGTTGTTCGAACCGACTTCGTGCAAGGCAATGATGTGGGCCACCACCAGACCCAGGAGCACCAGGGGCACAGCGATTACATGGAAGGCGAAGAATCGGTTGAGGGTGGCATCGCCGACGACGAAGTCACCACGGATGAGCAGGGCCAGATCCGGACCAATGAAGGGAATGGCGGAGAACAGGTTCACAATGACCTGCGCACCCCAGTAACTCATTTGGCCCCAGGGCAGCAGGTAGCCCATGAAGGCCTCGGCCATCAAG
>CAYPSU010000207.1:0-3098 GCA_964413475.1 uncultured Polaromonas sp.
CACGGCCGTCGAGCATTTCCGGAAAGCCGGTCATGTCCGCCACTTCAGTGACGGGCAGGCCCTGCTCGGCCAGCAGCCTGGCGGTGCCACCCGTCGACAGCAGGTGCACGCCCTGCTCATGCAGGCCGCGGGCCAAGTCAACAACGCCGGTCTTGTCAGAGACGGAAATCAGGGCATACATGGCGGGCCTCAAAATGGGCGGAACAACAAGAGGGGGCAGCTTGAGGGCTGCACGCCGGCATTCACGACAGCAGCTTGTGGTCGAGCAGCTTCTTGCGCAAGGTGTTGCGGTTCAGGCCCAGCCACTGGGCCGCGCGCGATTGGTTCTGGTCGGCCTGTTGCATCACCACTTCGAGCATGGGTTTTTCAAACACCTGCACCATCATGTCGTAGATGCCGGCCGGCTCGGTACCGCGCAAATCCTTGAAATAGCCCTCCAGGCTCGACCGCACGCAGTCTTCGATGTTCTTCTTGCTCATGCACACACTTCCTCTGCTTGCGGAATCTGCCAGGGCGCGGGCGGCAGACGATCCATGCGCAATGCCAGCTCCTGGAAATAGGCGTCGACCGCAGCCAGTTGCTCGGCCGCCGTCTCGATGGTGTTGACCAGCTGGCGCAGGTTGGAGCCGCCCGGCAGGCTGCTCACATACCAGGCAATATGCTTGCGGGCGCTGCGCACGCCGGTGTACTCGCCATACAGACCATGGTGCTCGGCCAGATGGTCCAGCAACAGACGGCGCACTTCGGCCACCAGTGGCGCAGCCAAATGCTCGCCGGTGGCCAGGTAATGGGCCACCTCGCGAAAAATCCAGGGTCGGCCCTGGGCGGCTCGGCCGATCATCACCGCATCGGCACCGGTCTGGCGCAGCACCTGCTGGGCCTTCTGCGGCGAATCGATATCGCCGTTAGCCACCACCGGCACACCCACCGCGGCCTTGACCGCAGCAAGGGTGTCGTATTCAGCCTGCCCCTTGTAGCCTTGCTCGCGGGTGCGACCGTGCACGGTGAGCATCTGTATGCCCACGCCCTCAAAAGCGCGAGCGAGCCGCACCGCATTCTTGTGCGCGGCCGACCAGCCCGTACGCATCTTGAGCGTGACCGGCACGCCGTGCGGCTGGCAGGCCTGCACCACCGCCTGCGCAATCTCAAGGGCCAGCGTCTCGTTTTGCATCAGGGCCGAGCCAGCCCACTTGTTGCACACCTTTTTGGCCGGGCAGCCCATATTGATGTCGATGATCTGCGCGCCGCGCTCGACGTTGTAGAGCGCTGCTTCGGCCATCATCTGTGCGTCGGTGCCGGCAATCTGCACCGCAATCGGCGCCGCCTCACCCGAGTGATCGGCCCGGCGCGAGGTCTTGAGGCTGTCCCACAAGTCGCGCCGCGAGGTCACCATTTCGCTGACCGCATAGCCGGCGCCCAGGGCCTTGCACAGGCGCCGGAAGGGTCGATCGGTGACCCCGGCCATAGGCGCGACAAACACGCAATTGGGCAGGGCGTAGGGGCCTATGAACATGGGGAAAGGGGCGGGCGAACCGGCAAAGGGAAGCGGATTCTACCTGCCTGAAATTTCAGCAGGTGCGACGGCGATGGGGCCGCGTATCCGGACATGTGCGCGTGCGCGAAAGCCCATGTTTGTGCTAGGCAAACCCTGGGCCCGGCTGCCGATCTCTATACTGCCCGCCAGCGATTGCAGGGCCTGTGCTGCATATCGTGCGTCCATGGAAGAAACCCTCAAACACCTGTTGCAATGGCTGGCCCTGCCCGAGCATGGGCTGAGCACGGTTTTTTTGGTGTCTTTTATCTCGGCCACCTTGCTGCCGATGGGCTCGGAACCGGCGGTCTTTGGCCTGATCAAGTTGCAGCCCGAACTCTTCTGGCCCACCATTGCAGTGGCCACCGTGGGCAATACGCTGGGCGGTGCGGTCGACTGGTGGCTGGGCTACGGCGCGCATCAGGTGGCCGACAAATACCGAGGCTCGAAGACCCATCACAGAGCCTTGCGCTGGCTTGAGCGACTGGGCCCCAAGGCCTGCCTGCTGTCGTGGTTGCCTGCCGTGGGCGACCCCTTGTGTGCGGTGGCGGGCTGGCTGCGCCTGCCCTTCTGGCCCTGTGTGATGTACATGGCCATCGGCAAGTTTGCACGCTATGTCACCCTGACGGCTGCGCTGCTGTGGGTGTTTCCAGGGGGCTTCGCGCTGGATTGATCGGTCCCAGAGGCTCGGCCGCGCCGGTCGCCCAAGGCCGCCGTCAATAACTTTCCAGCAGACGGCCGAAGCCGCTGACTTTGTCGATGATTCCGCTGTCTCGCAGCGCATGCCAGTAGATGGCCGTATTGATTGCAATCACCGGCTTGTGAAACCAGACCTCGGCCTGCGCGGCCAGCCGGGCCATGGCCAGGTTGGTGCCCACCTGAACCAGCGCGTCGATGTCGTCGCCGTCGAGTTCGCGCAGGCTGTCCATGAGTTGGCGCTCGCTGGTGTGGGCAATGAGCACCGGGCTGGCGCAGCGCAAGCCCTTGATGCGCTTGACCTGATAGCCCGACTCTTCAAAGAAGCGGGCCACATTTTGGTCACCCACCGGCTGATAAGGCGTAAGCACTGCAATGCGCCGCACGCCCAGGGCCTCGAAGGCCGCACTGCAGGCATCAGAGCCCATGGACACCGGCAGACCCGTCATGGCCTCCAGCTTGGCGCGCAGAGCACGGCTGGCTTTCAGACCGTCCCAGAAAGTCTCGGCCGAGATGCCCAGCACCAGCCGGTCGGGCTCGCAAGACATGATGGACTCGACCGCCTCGTCCTGCGCGGCATCGATCAGGGCGATAAGCCGGCTGAAGTCCTCGTCATTGTTCAGCGGCATGTTCGGGATGCGGATCCGGCTGGTGTGATTGGTCACACCCGGCGGGCTCATCGCATCAAACTCGGGCTGCACGCTGGTGTTGGTCGAGGGGATGAGGACGCCAAACTTTTGGCGCCATCCGAGGCTGTCGCGGGTGGAGCTCATAGGGGCGCTTCCATCAAGACGAGACGCTCAGACGTTGAACAAGAAGTTCATCACATCGCCGTCCTTGACGATGTAGTCCTTGCCTTCGCTGCGCATCT
>CAYPSU010000208.1:0-3088 GCA_964413475.1 uncultured Polaromonas sp.
GCACATGGTCTTGCCTTCGGGGATGACGCGCTTGACGATGCTGTAGGTGTCCTGCGTCTCGATATGAAAGGGCACGCCAACGCCGCTGAGGTACTCCGGCAGTACATGGGCCGGAAAGCCTGGCTGCTTCTGGTCGAGGTTGACCGCCACCAGCTCAAAACGCACCGGCGCGCGCTGCTGCAGCTTGAGCAGAATGTCGAGCATGGCATAGCTGTCCTTGCCGCCGGAGACGCAGACCATGACCTTGTCGCCGGCCTCGATCATATTGAAGTCGCCGATCGCCCTGCCGACCTCGCGGCACAGGCGCTTTTCCAATTTGTGATTTTCGCGGTCGACGCGGGCCTGCTGCTGCGCTGGCGTCAGGTCGTCAGCGCCTGCGGTGTCCGCAGGCAGCGCTTTCAATGGACTGGGGGCTGTTGCGTTCATGGCGCTACAGGCTTGAGGCCAAAGACTTCGCAGCCCACCGCCTCGCAGTCGGTGTAGACATCGGGCTTGGCGGTGGAAACGCGGGCGGCCTGCACTTTGGGGTGGGCCAGCATGCGCTGCAGCACATCGTCACACAGGGTTTCCTGCAGATGGATATGGCCGTGTGACACCCGTTCGCGGATGACGCTGCGTATGAAATCGTAGTCCACCACCTCGTGCAGTTCGTCTGCCTTGGGGGTGGACAGAGCCAGCGGAATATACAAATCGACATTGAACAGAACCCGCTGCTCGGCGGTTTTTTCGAAGGCATGCACACCAATATTGATGTTGACCTCATAGTTGCGCAGAAACAGGCGCCGGCAAGTGGTGGCCAGCGCTGCGCTGGGGTCGCGGTTCATGGTGAGATTCCTTTGAGCAAGTCGTCGACGACGAACATGATGTCCCGGGGCAAGGGCACCAGGTGCTGTCCGTTGTCCACGCTCAGCACGGTGCCGGTGATACTGGAGGTGCTGGCCAGAAACAAACAGGCGCGGGCGACATCCTGCGGGTCGGTCGGCCGTCGCATCAGGTTGGCACTGGCCGCCCGGACGAAATTATCCCTGGTTTGCGGACCACTGAGATACATCAGGCCGGGCGCCACACCGCACACCCGCAGCCGCGGTGCCAGAGACTGCGCCTGCAGCGCCACCGCCCGCTCCAGGGCCAGCTTGCTGACGGTGTAACTGAAATAGTCCGGATTGAGGTTGTAGACCTTCTGGTCCAGGATGTGTAGGGCACAGCCCTCGGCGCCTTCGGGCACCAGCTCACGGGCCATCTGGCTGGCCAGCAGCAGGGGTGCCAGCAGGTTGACCTGCAGTTGATGCAGGGCATTGCTGGCCTCAAAACTGATCCCCGCATCGTCGATAAAGGTGGAGGCGTTGTTGACCAGGGCGTGCAAATGGTCGGTGTGCTGACGCACTTGGGCCATGAGTGTGCGGCAACCGGCTTCGTCAGCCAGACGCCCATGCACCGCCTGCGCGCGATGGCCTTTCTCGCGCAAGTGGTGGACCAGGGCCTGCGCAGCCTCTTTCGACTGGTCGTAATGGCACAGCACCTGCCAACCTGATTGGGCAAACAGCTTGGCAATGCAAGCCCCCAAGCGGTGAGCGGCCCCGGTGACCAGTACGGTTTTTTCTGACATACAAGGCCTAAATGGCAAGCGGCGACAATACCGCGCGTGTTCAACCGGCCCCCTGGCCGGTCGCGCATGGACCGCGAATGCACAGTTTACCGAGCTCACCTCCCCCCGCGCTGATCCAGGCCATAGCCCAGGCGGGCGGCCGGCTGGGTTTTGAGGCCTTCATGGCTCTGGCCCTCTACGCACCGGGCTGGGGCTACTACAGCGGCGGGCGGCGTAAATTTGGGGCCATGCCGCAATCGGGCAGTGACTTTGTGACGGCGCCCGAGCTCTCGCCGCACTTTGGGCGCGCTCTGGCGGCGCAGGTGGCGCAGGCGCTGCAGGTCACCGGCACAGCGGAGGTCTGGGAATTCGGCGCTGGCTCCGGAGCGCTGGCCCGGCAACTGATCGAGGGTCTGGATCGACAGGGCGTGCCGCTCAATCGCTACATCATCGTTGAGCTGTCCGCAGAGCTTAGGGCACGCCAGCAGCAGACGCTGGCCGATCTGGCCGACCGGGTGCAGTGGCGCGACGCACTGCCCGATCACCTGGAGGCGGTGGTGCTGGGCAACGAATTGCTGGACGCCATGCCGGTACACCTGCTGATCCGCAAGGGCGGCCTTTGGCATGAGCGGGGGGTGGTGCTGCAGAGCAGCCGCCTGGCGTGGGACGACCGACCCACCGACCTGCGGCCACCCCTTGAACCGCCGGGCGAGGGCGACTATCTGACGGAACTGCACGTACAGGCTCAGGCCTGGGTGCGCTCCATCGCTGACCGCCTGCAGCGCGGCGCCCTGTTTCTGATCGACTATGGCTTTCCCGAGGCCGAGTACTACCACCCGCAGCGGCATATGGGCACGCTGATGTGTCATCACGCTCACAGAGCCGACAGCGACCCGCTGAGCCAAGTGGGCGAGAAAGATATCACCTCCCATGTGGATTTCACCGCCATCGCTGTGGCAGGTCAGGATGCCGGCTTGCAGGTGCTGGGCTACACCAGCCAGGCGCATTTCCTGTTGAACTGCGGCTTGCTCGAGGGCATGGGCCAGGCGGATCTGAGCGAACGGGTGATGCTGCAGCGGCTCATCCACGAGCACGAGATGGGCGAGCTGTTCAAGGTCATCGGTTTTGCCGCTGACACACGGGCTTGGCCGTACAACGGCTGGCAGGCTGTGGGTTTTGCCACGGGCGACCGGTCACACACCTTATAGGCCGGTGTTCATGCTGCGCTGGATGATCATCATCTTCCTGGCCCTGGTGGTCCTCAGTTGGCTTACGCCCTGGCTCAACAAGCTGGGCGTCGGTCAGTTGCCCGGTGACTTTCGCTTCAAGCTCTTTGGCCGCCAGTGGTATCTGCCGTTTGCCAGCACCGTACTGTTGAGCTTTGTCGTGACCCTGATTTCGATGGTGATCTGAGCGCGGGATGCATTGCACCGCATCGCGCCGCATTGCACCGCATTGCACCGCATCGCGCCGGGGGCGGCGCTCCTACTGCCCCATCGCAGG
>CAYPSU010000209.1:0-3055 GCA_964413475.1 uncultured Polaromonas sp.
GCCGCAATAGCCAGTGCCATGCCGCATTTGGATGAAGACTCGGCAATGAGTACCAACCAGCTCTTGCAGTAGTTCTATCAATCGCGTATTGGCCGGATTTCCCTTATTGGACTTCTTGCCGGCTTGAACGACGACAGACTGTTTGCATGACTGCGGGGTGGGAACCTTTTGCAAGGTTAATATTTTTCGTTTCATGTGCATTCCTTAAGAGAATGCCGCATTGCCAACGCAGTTTTAAAAGCTTAGAATTTAAGCAACGGATCAGTCAAAACCGTCACATAAAGCCGCCGCCCACTGCACTGGGCAGTGCGGCTTTATTTTGCGTTGATCACCGAGGTCGCTTTCAGGAATAAGTCCCGACAGGACTTCTTTCTGTCTTGGTATTGAACATGCAGCTTGATGAGCCGTATGTTCAGGCACACCACCCTCCTGATCGCTCTGGACAATTCGCGGGTGAGGTGTAGGTTGCGATAGCAACTTTGACTGCTGCCTGTCGCCGCAAAGTTAATGAGGCGAACCTCATTCGCATAGTGATGAGGTTGTGTTTCTTTGCCTACACCTTGGCGATAGTCCTTCAGCGCAGTTTGCATGACCGAGAGGTCAATCGGATAGGAGGCTTGTTTCATGTTGCCTCCTGCTTCGATGCAGCTTTGAAGCCGTCTGGGTCTCTGAGCCATTGGCGTATGTCCCCAACCCGCCAAGCAGTAACGCCCGCAGACACTCGGACTGGAGCTGGAAACGCACCAGAGCGGCAATGCCGCCAAAGAGTTGAGGGGCTGAAGGGGATCAAGCCCCAAGAGATTAGTAGGCACAGACGAATCAGCGCATCGTCCGGCAACTGGTGGAAATCAAGATGGTTCACGGTGGGCCTCGGTAGCAGTCAATGACAAGCCGGGAGGCTACCGAACAAATGCGGCAGATTGAAGTGTTTTGGCCGGCTTCCTCGTTACTCTAGCCGCTTGCGTAACACAATGATGCCCGTGAGCCGCCTGTAGAAAGTGCCGTACGAGATGGGCCTGAAATTCTTCTCGCAGTACCGAGCCGCTTCCTTTTTGGACTTGAACTGATTTGGGTTCGCCTTACAGTACGCTAGAGCGTTCTCGATGACCTCTTTATTAGCTTTGTTCTTTTTTTGCCCACCGGCAGAGCCATTCCTCTTCGCCGCATCCGCCACAACGCCATGTGCTTCTTCAGTGCGGTGCTGTTCAAGCGCTTCAAGGTATGCGCCCGCCTCGTCCAGTCGGCAGGAGAAAAGCCGATTGATGTATTTTTGTGAGTGAGCAAGCCGTGGATCGTCGGTGTCCCAGTCAATACCGCTGAGGATTAACTGCAACTCCATGAACCCGTCCTCGTTCTGCCCCTCTACCTCCTTGTAGATTGCAAACAGATCGAGACACAGGTCTTGCGCGGCAACCTGCTCCTGTATGTCGTCAGGGTTTGATGGCTGCGCATTCAAGAACAGAGCGATCCGGTGGTCAAGTTTCTGACGTGTTGCTGCTGATATCGCTGTGTTTTCTGGCCACTTCATGCGGGCCTCCTGATGGCCGTCACTTTTGCCTCTTGATTCCTTGGTGGAAGGTCCAAAAAGTTGGCCCACTCGTTCATCAGGTGCCGGCGCTTGTCCAGCAAGTCAGTCCGTTGGTATGCTTCTTTGACTGAATCACCCACCGTGTGGCCTGAGGCTGCTCGGCGAATTTCATCCGGGTAGTTGGTCATCTCAGCCGACCAATCCCGGAAAGTTGATCGGAAGCCATGCGGCACGGCTTCAACGCTTAACTCCCCCCGCTCTCGCATGCCGCGCATCAACTGGCTGAGCGCCATATCCGAAAGTGCCTTACCGGTCGGACTGGGAAACACCTTGTATGTACCTGCCATCAGTGTGAGACCTTTAAGTAGCTTGATGGCTTGCGGCTGAAGCGGTACCCGGTGCTCTTCTTTGGTTTTGGTGTGGTCGGCAGGGATGATCCACAACTTGCGCTGAAAGTCGATCTCAGACCAGTCAGCCATCCGAACCGATCCGGATCGCACGCCGGTCAGAATCAGGAACTCAAGGGCTTTTGCACTGATGCTTTCGTTACACCGCAGCTTGAGCATGAAATCGCCCATCTGTGCATACGGTACCGCCGGTTGGTGCTTGACTTTCTTAAGGCCCTTAGGCGAAGGCAGCTGTGTTTCCAAAAAGCCACGCCAAGTTGCAGGATTGGTACCCGACCTGAACTCGTTAACTGCGGCGTAGTCCAGCACCGTGCGGATTCGATCCATCAGGCGCCTAGCCGTCTCCGGCTTGGTGTACCAAAGCTTGCCTGCTGAGCCATCGCGGTGTGTGGTGTTCTGCAAGAGTACATCAAGCACATGGCGCATGGTGATGTCGGCCACCAGTATCCTGCCGATGACCGGGTAAGCGTAAGCCTCAAGGGTGGACGGCCATTGCTTGCGGTGCTTTTCGTTGTTGTAGTCCGATGCATGGGCTTCCATGTACGCCTCAGCGCACTCTCTGAAGGTCTTGTTCTTTGCCGCTGCCGCGATGAGCGCACTGCGCTGTGCCCGCTTGCGGGCGGCCAGATTCACGCCCCCTTTGGCTTCCATGACCAGTTTGCGGGCCATTTCACGGGCTTCAGCCAAAGTGACAAGAGGGTATGCCCCCAATCCCACGGGGCCACGCTGGCCAGCCACCTGCACCCTGAGAATCCATGATCTAGATGCGGTTGCGTTGGGCTTGGCGGGTTTTTTGACTTGCAGCAGCAGCCCGGCTACACCACCAACGGCATGCCATCCGGGAGTGATCAAACGCTTGACTTCAAGGGCTGAAAGTTCTTTGGCAATCTTCGGCATCTATATCCATCCCGCATACCATAAATGATGGTCTTTGATGATACCTGTTGATTTGCCATGACACAATCAAAAATACATTTTCATAGGAGAAATGAGTTAAATCGACACTGAATGACATGAGGTAAAACAAGGAAAAAGCGGACTCTCTTTCCGCCAGAACAAGACTTGCTAACTCGCTCAGCCGGGTTGGCAGGCGCTCAGAGCCCCGCACCACGCGGGGCTT
>CAYPSU010000210.1:0-3016 GCA_964413475.1 uncultured Polaromonas sp.
TGATCCTGGCTGGCCCAGGCTCCAAGCGATCGGTTTGATGCCCTGATTTCCGGGGCTGAGGGGGGCGGTAACGCTCCTGCGATGGCTCGGCCGAAGATTTGCCCGTGAAGGCGCCAGTTGAGCAACAATGGGTCTTCGGGGCCTTAACCCCATCCATCGGGAGCTTGCTCATGTGCCTGACTCTTCAGCGTTGTTTGCGTGGTTTGTTAGCGGGGCTGGGCCTGCTGCTGGCGGGCGCGGTCTGGGCCCAGGCCTGGCCGAGTCGACAGCCCATTAAGTTGGTGGCCGTGTTTCCGCCTGGCGGTTCTGTCGACCAGGTGGCGCGGCTGCTGGCCCCGGCTTTGTCAGCTCAGTTGGGCCAGAGTGTCATCGTTGAAAACCGCGGCGGTGCTTCGGGTTCGATCGGTGCGGCTGCGGTGGCTGCCGCTGCACCGGACGGCTATACCTTCGCAGTCGTTTTTGACAGCCATGGTGTCAATCCCAGCCTGATTCCCAATCTGCCTTTCGACTCTAAAAAGGACCTCGCGCCTGTGGTGCTCATAGGCACGGCACCCATGGTGCTGGGCACGCCCGCCGCGTCTGACTACAAGAGTTTTGCCGATGTCGTGGCTGCGGCGAGAACGGCCAGGGGAGCAAACTACGGATCTATCGGTTCGGGCAGCTTGGGCCATCTGGCCATGGCCTTGCTTGGCAAAGGCGGGGGTCTTAATTTTCAGCATATTCCCTACAAGGGCGGCGGTCCGCTGATGAACGATGCGGTGGCTGGACATGTGCCCTTGGCCATCGGCTCGGTCTTTTTGCTCAAGCCCTTTATTGACAGCAAACGTCTGCGGGCTCTGGCGGTGACCACCAGCAAGCGCTCGCCGGATCTGCCCGAGGTGCCCACACTCGCGGAACTGGGGTTCGCTGGCTTCGAGGCTCCCGCCTGGTGGGCGGTGTTGGCCCCTGCGCGCACGCCTGCGGATATCGTGGCTCGCATGAACGAGGCGCTCAACACCGTGATGAAATCGCCCGAACTCGCCAAACGTCTTGATGCTCAAGGAATCGATGTGGCCGGTGGTGCACCTGAGGCTGCGCGCATTTTCATCGAGCGCCAGATGGATCTCTGGGGCAAGGTGGTCAAAGATAACAACATCAAGGCCGACTGACCGCCTCCAACCAGGGCCAACATGCGCTGTTTTCCCATAGGTACAGGAGGGCTGTAGTGGGCCCTCTTGTTCTTCGCACAGTAGGTCTGGCCGCTGCGCTAGGCCTGGCGCTTCCGGTACTGTCTCAAATCCCCGCCCAGGCGGTCCTTCAGTCCGAAAAGCAAGGCATACGCCTTGTCACCCTGGTCACCGGCCTGGAGAACCCCTGGTCCATGGCTTTCCTGCCGGATGGCCGGATGCTGGTCACCGAAAGAGAGGGGCGACTGCGACTGATCGGCGCCGATTTCAAACTGCATCCCAAGCCTATTGAGGGCCTGCCTGAAATCGTGGCCAGAGGGCAGGGCGGATTGTTCGATGTCGTGCTGCACCCCGACTATGCGCGCAATGGCTGGATTTACTGGGCCTACAACGCTCCGGGCCCCGGAGGGTGGGGTACGGCTCTGGCTCGCGGTCAACTGCAAGGTCACCGCATGACGAATGTGCAGACGCTGTTTAGCATGGTGCCCAAAAGTCGCGGCAGCCAGCATTTCGGCGGGCGCATTGTTTTTGACCGGCAAGGCATGGTCTATCTCAGCTTGGGCGACCGAGGTGAGAAAGAGCGGGCCCAAATGCTCGATGATCACGCGGGCTCGGTGATTCGCTTGCATGACGATGGACGCATACCGACCGACAACCCCTTCGTTGGCCGCGCTGGCGTGCGGCCCGAGAAGTGGACGCTGGGCAACCGCAACATTCAAGGCGCCGCCTTGCATCCGCAAACAGGCCTGTTGTGGACGCACGAGCACGGGCCACAGGGCGGCGATGAAGTCAATGTGATGCGCGCTGGGCGCAACTATGGTTGGCCCACCATCACCCACGGGGTGAACTACGGGACGGGAACTTCTATCGGTGAGGGCCGGAGCAAGCCAGGGATGGAGCCTCCTCTGCATGTATGGACTCCGTCGGTCGCTCCTTCGGGCATGGCCTTCGTATCGGGCGACAAGTTTCCCCGCTGGCGAGGTCACCTGTTGGTCGGCGCTCTGCGCGGACAGATGCTGCTGCGGCTTGAACTCCATGACGAGAAAGTGATCCGCGAAGAGCGACTCTTGCAGGGACTGATCGGTCGCATTCGGGACGTGCGCATCGGCCCGGACCACTTGATCTACCTCTTGACCGACGATACTGAGGGGGTTCTGGTCCGGCTGGAACCGGTCGGCTCATAACCCCGCATGACGCCGCGCGCCTGGGGCTCGTTCAATCTCTTCTTGGTTCGATCCCGGGTCGGAGTGGGTAAGAACCGCTCTGGCCTTCCAGGGCCGCAAGGTCTTCGATAAACATGCATCCACTGCACGCTGATCCGTCGTTGATCGACTCCCGTTATGCGGCCTGGAGGCTGCTGGCCACGCTGGGTCTGGTGACCCTGGGCAACAGCGGCATGTATGTGGTGTCGGTGGTGCTGCCGGCCGTGCAGGCCGAGTTTGGGGTGGGTCGGGGAGAAGCGTCCTTGCCCTACACCTTGATGATGGTGGCCTTGGGGCTGGGTGGCATCGTCACCGGGCGCCTGGCTGATCGCTTTGGCATCATGCGGGTGCTGTGGATGGGGGCTTTGGCCGTTTGCGGGGGTTACCTGCTGGCCAGCTCGGCCAACAGCATCTGGGCCCTTGCGCTGGCACACGGGCTGCTTCTGGGCCTGATCGGCAGTTCTTCCACCTTTGCCCCCCTGATGGCCGACACCGCCCTGTGGTGGAACAAACGCCGCGGTATTGCAGTGGCCATATGCGCCAGCGGCAACTACCTGGCGGGCTCATTTTGGCCGCCTGTGGTTCAGTGGGGTATCGAAACCTGGGGCTGGCGGCAAACCTATGTCGGCATGGGCCTGGTTTGCGGCC
>CAYPSU010000211.1:0-2980 GCA_964413475.1 uncultured Polaromonas sp.
GCCCCCACTGCCGATGGCAGTTACCGGGTGCAGGTGCGGCAGATGGACAAGGCTGGCAACGCATCAGCTCCTCAGACCCTGGCCTTCGTATTGGACAACAGCGCCCCGACGGCAACGGCATCCATCACCAGCGTGGTTGATGATGTAACGCCTGAGACGGGCCCTCTCGTCTTGGGTAATCCCACGCCGGTCAGCAACGACAACACGCCGACGCTCAGCGGTACCTTGAGTGCCTCGCTGGCAGCTGGCGAGACCTTGGTGGTTTATCACACGGTTGATGGCTCTACCACTCGCTTGGGGGTCGCTGATGTTTCGGGCACCGCCTGGAACTTCACCCCCCAGGGTTTGGACAACGCCGTTCATGCCTTTACTGCGCGTGTGGAGGATCTGGCGGGCAACCTGGGTGCGCCCTCGACAGCGGTAACGATTGAAGTCAACACCAGCCGCCCGCTGACCAAGGCAAGCATCGATAGTTCGGCGACCCACATCTCCAGTGGCACACCGCAGATCACCGGCACCTTGAGTGCAGCCCTGGGCCCGGGCGAGACGGTGCAGCTGTTCTCATCGGGTCGCCTGATGGGATCTGCTGGGGTCCAAGGGACTGTGTGGTCCTTCTCGCCGGCAAGCGCCCTGCCCGATGGCATCTACAGCCTGACCGCGGCGGTCCGGGCTGAAAACAGTGTGTTGGGCGACTTCAGCGTGCCGTATGCCTTCACGGTGGATACGGTTGCGCCAGCAGCCATCATGAATGCGGTGTTTGGAACCGATACCGGAGCCACTGCAGTGGTGCAATATGTGGCTCCGACGGCGGCTGCGACCCGTGACAGTACTTTGGCGCTTACCGGTCTGGTGGGCAGCGATGCGGTGACGGCCCAGGTGCTCGATGGCAGCACGGTGCTGGGAGCGGCCACCCTGAGCGGTGGTCAGTGGACATTCACCACGCCTGCGCTTAGCGATGGCGAACACAGTCTGGCGGTGCGCGCCGTTGACGCCGCCGGTAACGTCCGGATCAGCGAGGTTGTCAAGGTGCGGGTCGACACGTCTGCACCGAACGCGGCCGTGCTTGCAACTGTGGCGGGAGACGACAAGATCAGCGCCAATGAGATGGCGGCCGGCAACCTGGCTCTGACAGGTACTGCCGAAGCAGGCGCCCGGGTTCTCATTGGTTTGCCCGGAGCGGCTGGTGCCCCCAAAGCAGTGATGACCGATAGTTCCGGCAAGTGGAGCTATGCATTGCGCAGGGAGGATGTCGCTGCCCTGGGCCAGGGCTCGCGCGATGTGAGCTTTACCGTCAGCGATGCGGTGGGGAACCTGAGCGCTGCGGTCACCAAGACGATTAGCGTCGACACAGTGGCCCCCATCCTGTCGCCGGTACTTTTGTCTTCGGGCAGCGATACAGGAGTCAGGGGCGATGGGCTGACCAGTCAGCGCGCCCCCAGCATTGAATTTACGGCCGAGGCGGGCAGTGCGCTGTCGGTCGATTGGAAAGGCAATGGCACTTTTGTCTCAGTCGGGTCCGGTTCAGGACAGCCGCAGACCGTGGCAGCGCCATCGAACACCTTTGCCGATGACGGACTCTACAGTCTGACGCTCAGGGCCACCGATTCGGCAGGAAATGTGGCCTTGCGCACCTTGCCTTTGACCGTAGACGCCTCGGCGCCGGGGGCTGTCTCTCTGGCGCTCGGACCGGGGGTATCCACCGGAGGGGCGTCGTTGGCGCGGGCCCTGGGAGGCGCCGTATCGGTAGCGGGTGAACTCGGTGCACAAATCACCGTAACCTTTACCCGTGCCAGTGGCGGTACGGTGACCAAAACCTTGCAAGGCGCTGGGGCTGACAAGCCGATCGCAGTGGCGCTAAGCCCCGAGGACGTCAAAGGGCTCGGTGACGGTCAGATCACCGTCAGCGCCGTCCAAACCGATGCGGCGGGTAACTCCAGCACCAGCCCCAGCACGGCCGCCTTCAAGCTGGATACCTTTGCGGCCGTGCCTAATGCGCAGCTCAGCGGCGCAGGGACGGGTGGCCTGACCAATACCGGCGCCCTGACCCCTCCCACCAACCGCGAGGACGGCGCGCTGGTCGAATACCGTATCGCGCCAGTCGTTGAGAGCGAAGCCCTCGTCTACGGGCCCTGGAGCCCGCTCTACACCGCACCCAGTGGAAGCGGGCGAGACCCCCAACAATACAGCGTAGAGGTTCGCCAGACCGATCTGGCTGGCAATGTGTCGGCGGCTCAGAGCCTGGTCTTTACCCTCGACAAGACGCCGCCAGACCCTACGGCAACGATCACCGCGGCCGATGATGATGTGGGCACGCCCAACGCCAATCTGGCCAGCGGCAGCACCACGGACGACAACACCCCGACCCTCAAGGGCAGCGTCTCGGCCAGCCTGTCACCGGATGAGCGGGTGGTGGTGTACGACACGGTTGCGGGTAACAAGGTCCGGCTGGGTGTGGCCGCTGTAGATGGGACAAGCTGGACCTTCACCCCGGCCGGGCTGAGCAAAGCCGCGCACGCCTTGACCGCCCAGGTGGAAGATGCCGCGGGCAACGCTTCTGCGGCCAGCGCTCCGTTTGCGCTGACCATCAATTCTGATCCGCCGTCAACCACGCTCACCATGGCGTCTGCCAGCGGGCCGGTCAATCTCTCTGCCCCTGTGACGGTCACTGCCACCTTGTCGGCCCCACTGGCAGAGGGCGAGGCGGTCCGTGTCTTCCGGGACGGCGTGCGCACCGATCTGGTGGCTACCGCAGTCGGCACCTCGGCCACCTTTACCGTACCCGCCGAACTGGCCAGCGGCCTTTACCGCTGGTCTATGGCCGTCAGCAGCAGTGCGGGTCTGATCGGCCCCGTGTCCCAGCCCATGGTGCTGACCGTGGACAAGGACGCTCCCTCGGCGCCGACGATCTCAGCGGTACTGACCGACCAGGGGGCCAAGCCCAGTGTCTCCTCGGGCGACAGCACCCGTGACAAGACCCTGG
>CAYPSU010000212.1:0-2946 GCA_964413475.1 uncultured Polaromonas sp.
CCATTGGCGATATCGTCAAGGACATCATCAGCCAGCAGGGCGACCACATCAAGCACCTGGAAACTTTCATCAGGGGCCACGGCGTCGCCTGATGAGTCGGCTGCAACGGCATCGCCGTCGCTGGTTGATTCACAGCGCTGCTGCTCTTGGTGGCGCCTGGGTCGGGCCGGCCCTTCGGGCTCAAGGCCTGACAGGTGCGGCAGCGCCCCTTCGCATTTTGGTGGGTGCCTCGCCCGGCGGGTCTACAGACACGCTGGCGCGCTCCATAGGCGCTGAAGTAGGCCGGCTGCTGGGTCGTCAGGTGATCATTGAAAACCGCGCCGGAGCGGGCGGCAATCTGGCGGCCGATGCGGTGGCCAAGGCACCAGCAGATGGCAACACCCTCTTGATGAGCTTCACCAGCCACGCCATCAATGCCACGCTATACCCAACGCTGCCCTTCGATCCGCTCAGGGATTTCACCGCGCTGACCTGTGTAGCCACGCAGCCGTCGGTGCTGGTGGCGCATCCCTCGGTCCCGGTCAAGGATGTTCGCGAACTGATTCAGTACGCCCGGGGCAGGCCCGGGAAACTCAATTTTGCGATCGGAGGCATCGGGTCTTCCTTGCATCTGGCCGGCGACCTGTTCAAGATGCAGACGGGTCTGTTCATCGTCAACATTCCTTACCGAGGCACGGCGCCTGCGGTTCAGGATGTGATTGCCGGTCAGGTCGATTTGATGTTTGCGCCCATGGTCAACACCCTGCCCAACATCCGTGCCGGCAGGCTCAAGGCCCTGGGCGTGACCAGTCGGCAGCGCCTGTCACAACTGCCCGATGTACCGGCGATCGCTGAGGTGGTTCCGGGCTACGAGTCGAGCGCCTGGTTTGGCCTGTTCGCCCCGGGTCGCATGGACCCCACGCTGGTGCGACGCCTATCGGATGCCGCACGCCAGGCCTTGCAAAACCCCGAAGTTCGCCGAAGGATCGAAAACGACGGCGCTAGCGCAGTAGGCAATTCGCCTGAGGAATTTGCCCGCTTCGTCGAAGCTGAAATCGATCGCTGGGGCAAGGTGGTGAAGTTTTCGGGGGCAAAACCCGAGTGAGCCTGGCAGGCGACTTTGACTGCATGGACTCAGGCACACTCAAACCTCCCGAGGCAACCCCGGTTGTCACGGGACCGCCCCCGTCACTGCTGACCGTCTTCCGAGCTGAGGAGCCCATCGCATGAAACCCTGCCGCCTGGCCGTGATCGGTGCCGGAACCATAGGCAAGACCCATATCCTCAATGCGCTGCAGTGCCCCGACATTGAGATCGTGGGGGTGGCCGAGAGCCATGGCCCAGCGGTGGACTGGGTCAAGGCCCACGGACTGCCCTGTGTGGACCGGCACACCGAGTTGCTGGAACGTTTCAAGCCGCAGGGCGTGGTGATCGCCACACCGAACGATTTGCACGCTTCTATGGCCCTTGATGTGCTGCAGGCGGGCAGTGCAGCGCTGGTGGAAAAACCGATCGCCGACAGCCTGGAATCGGCGCGAGCGATCGAGCGAGCCGCTCGCCAAACAGGCCGGCCGGTTCTGGTGGGACACCAGCGGCGACACAACCCGATCATGCAGCAGGCCAAGGCTCTGGTCGAGGCTGGGCGCCTGGGACGGCCAGTGTGTGTCACCGGCATGGCGACCTGGTACAAGGACGAGGCTTACTTTGAGCCCGCCTGGCGCCGAACCCAGGTGGGCGGGCCCGTTCTTATCAACCTGATCCATGATGTGGATCTGATGCGCTTTCTTTTTGGCGACATCATCACCGTACAGGCCATGACCTCCAATGCCACCCGAGGCTTCGAGGTGGAGGACACGGCGGTGATGACCTTCCGGTTTGCCAATGGAGCCCTGGGAACCTTCACCCTTTCGGATACAGCGGTTGCCCCTTGGAACTACGACCTGGCCGCTCAAGAGACCGTACGCTTTGCGCAGCAGGAGGTGGGCGCTCTTTACTTCAGCGGCACCCACGGTTCGCTGGCCCTGCCCAGACTGGATTTCTGGCACTACGAGGGCGAACGGCACTGGGAGCGACCCATCACCGTGACGCGAACCCTGCCGATGGCGCAAAGCCCCTACCTTCTGCAATTGCTCAACTTTGTAGCGGTCATCCGGGGCGAGGCGAGCCCCGTGTGTTCAGCGCAGGACGGTTTACGCGCCCTGGAGATTGCTTGGGCTGTTCGTGAGTCGGCGCAATCGGGACGCCCGGTGAGTCTTGAAAACCCCTGAGGACGAGTCCTTGCGCAGCAGCGGGGCCTGAGGGAGCGCTCAGGCCGCCAGAGCCGTTGCGCACCCAGAGTTGACCGCACGGCAGCCGGCACACATGGGTGGTCCGGCCACGGCCAGATTCTCAACGCACTTGCAAGCGACTGATGTACTCGAGCAGGCCGAGGATGCGTGACCTCACCAGAGCCTGGGGGTCATAAGGTGTCGGCGAATCGAAGAAATACTGGCCGTCTTCCAGCCTGTATTCCCGGCCCCAGACCGGCATGTCTCGGGTGCCGTGCGCGGCCAGGCCCTCGCCATCGATCACCTGATAAAGCCTTTGAAACGGAAAGACGCCCTGGTTGCTGCGCGTGAGCTGCGTCAGATCGGGCGGGTTCTTCACGAGCAGGCCCGCCAACACGCCGTCGCCTTTGCCGCTGGCGCCGTGACAGCTGGCGCAGCTGCGTTCGTACTCGCGTCTGCCGAAGTCACGACTGCCCACGTCGCGCGGGCTGAGCGTTGAGCCGGGACGATTTGCGCTGCTAGAGGCAGCGTTTTGGGCTGACGCAGGGAACGGCACAGACAGCGCGGTGAGCATCGCAAGCGCTGCAACGGTTTTAAAGCGTGAGGGTGTTTGCGTCATCAGATCGCCTCCTGGACACCTAGTGTGCGAGACGCTGATTTGCCGCGGTGGGTATCGACTTCGGTAGCTGTTGTCGGCGAC
>CAYPSU010000213.1:0-2936 GCA_964413475.1 uncultured Polaromonas sp.
CGCCCACGATACGGGCCGACTTTTTGTAAGGCCGGTTCCAGTCGTTGTTGAGCTCATGCATCGCAAACAGCACCCGACGATGCACCGGTTTGAGACCGTCACGGGCATCGGGCAATGCACGCCCCACAATCACGCTCATTGCATAGTCGAGGTAGCTGCGGCGCATCTCCTCTTCCAGGCTGATGGGAAGCGTTTCTTTGGCAAATTGGGTCATGGGGCGGGCCGCGGTAGAAGTTGTAAAGTTTGGAATCGGGTGTCCGATTGGAGGCCCCTACGCCCCCAGATTGGGCTTCGGGTTCAGCGGGCGCTGGTGGTGTTAAGCACGAAACTCCCCATTCTAAAGCGCTGCTTGCGGCTTGCCGGGGCCCCTCGGGCCGCGACGGCGCCCATGGATATGTCGTCATCTCGCAACATATGCCGGGTTGGCCAACCATAGCTAGCACCGCAGGTTTTTTTGTCCATGGAGATCGCTGTGGCACAATCGCCAAACCCCGGGATGGAGGACAAACCGGGTCTCGTTTTTATTATTTCCACGCAGCCCGGCTGCGGATCTCTTGAGGAAACCCATGAAGAAACTCAATAAAGTGGCAATGTTGTTCGCCTCGGCCGTCGTAGTCAGTGCTGCGGGCGCTCAAACCGTTGACAACTGGAGAAACGGAACCGGCGATCTCATTTGGAGAAACGGCACCAACGAACTGTGCTGGCGCAACGCCAACTGGACACCGGCCACCGCTGGCCGCGGATGCGACGGTGCCATCGTCGCTCAGCCTGCTCCCGCACCGGCCCCTGCCGCAGCCCCGGCCCCGCGCCCGGCACCGGCACCGGCTCCCGCACCTGCTGCGGCCGCACCGGCACCCGCACCAGCACCGGCTGCGGCCCCTGCGGCCCGTCCTGCTGCTGCCCCCGCTGCTCCGGCCCAGGCTGCCACCAAGGTGACCTATGCCGCCGACGCCTTCTTCGACTTCGACAAGGCGGTCGTCAAGCCCGAGGCTCGTGCCAAGCTGGACGATCTGGTCGGCAAGCTCAAGGGGATCAACCTCGAGGTGGTCATTGCCGTCGGTCATGCCGACTCGGTTGGCGCTGACGCTTACAACCAGAAACTCTCGGTGCGCCGCGCCGAAGCCGTCAAGGCTTACCTGGTGAGCAAGGGCGTTGAGAAGAACCGCGTCTACACCGAAGGCAAGGGTGAGAAGTCGCCCGTGGCCGACAACAAGACCTCGGAAGGTCGGGCCAAGAACCGCCGCGTTGAAATTGAGGTGGTGGGCACCCGGCCTAATCGCTGATCCATCGCTTTTGCGAGAAAACCGGCCCTTGAGGCCGGTTTTTTTTCGCTCGGACATGCATCGCCGCGAGGGCGCGGCGCCCGCAGGGTCTGGATCTGCAGCGCAGGGGGTGAGGGCGCCGCCCTCGGCGTGATAGTGGCTTTGGCTCTCCCCAGGCAGCACCCCAGCCCGGCGCCGATAATCGCGGCCATGCATTCCACAAACAATGTCGATCCCGCCGAACTGGCCAAATTCTCCGACCTGGCTCACCGCTGGTGGGATACCGAAAGCGAATTTCGCCCCCTGCACCAGATCAATCCCCTGCGCCTCAATTGGATCGTTGACATCGCCCCGATTGAAGGCAAGCGCGTGCTCGATGTCGGCTGCGGCGGCGGCATTCTGGCCGATGCCATGGCGCGGCGTGGCGCCGATGTGCTGGGTATCGACCTGGCCACCAAAGCGCTGCGCGTGGCGCAGTTGCACGCACTGGAGGCGCAAACCCCGCGGGTGCAGTACCGCGAGATCAGCGCCGAAGCGCTGGCCGCCGAGCAGCCCGCCGCGTTTGATGTGGTCACCTGCATGGAAATGCTTGAGCATGTTCCTGACCCTTCATCGGTGGTACATGCCTGTGCGCAACTGGTCAAGCCCGGTGGCCATGTGTTCTTTTCCACCCTTAACCGCAACCCCAAGAGCTTTTTGTTTGCCATCGTCGGGGCTGAGTACGTGCTCAACTTGTTGCCCAAAGGCACGCACGAGTACGCCAAGTTCATCAAGCCCAGCGAGTTAGCCCAATACGCCAGGCAATCCGGTCTGGAACTGCAGCACACCAAGGGCTTGCAGTACAACCCTTTGACCCGACGCTACTGGCTCAGCGGCGACACCAGCGTCAACTACATGCTCGGCTTTCAGAAGGCGTGATCATGTTCAGCGACGTGCGCGCCGTACTGTTTGATCTGGATGGCACCCTGATTGACAGCGCCCCCGACCTCGGTGCCGCTGCCGACAAAATGCGCACGGATCGCGGTCTGCCTTCGCTGCCCCTGCACGCCTACCGCCACATGGCGGGTGCCGGCGCGCGCGGCATGATCGGCGTGGCCTTCGGTCATGGCCCAGACCATCCTGACTTCGAAGCCCTCAAACAAGAGTTTCTGACCAATTACGAGGCCTGCATGACTGAGCGAACCCACGCGTTCGACGGCGTGGCTGAGCTGATTCAGGCGCTCACGCAGGCGGGGCTGGCCTGGGGCGTGGTCACCAACAAAATGGAACGTTTTGCCCTGCCGCTGACGCGGCACATGCCCCTGTTTGCCAGCGCGGCCGCCGTGGTCGGCGGTGACACCACGCCGTATGCCAAGCCACACCCCGCGCCACTGCTCGAGGCCGCTCGCAGGCTCGAGCTCGAGCCGATTCACTGCGTTTATGTGGGCGACGACGAACGCGACATCATCGCCGGGCATGCCGCCGGCATGCCCACCGTGGCGGCTCGTTATGGCTACCTGGGGGAAAAAGGCGACACCCTGGGCTGGGGGGCACATGCACACATTGATACACCGCTGGAACTCTTGAACTGGCTCGCCAGGCCTTAAACTACGCGCTTGGGGCTGCATTGGTTTCGACGCGGGTTCGGACGCGGTGTGGTGCATGTCGAGCTTGGTGTGCTCGTAAATCCTGCCA
>CAYPSU010000214.1:0-2887 GCA_964413475.1 uncultured Polaromonas sp.
AGGTGGCGGTGTGTATGAACTCAACCACCGCGGCCAGATTCAGGCGCTGCGGGTGTCGGCAGCCCAGGGCGCCGCAGGTCAGCAACAGCAGGGCCGGCCGCAGGCGCTTGCCGCCGGCCGCCACGATATAGCGCGAGATTTGCCCGACCAGGGGGACATCCGAGGACAGGCGCTGCTCGATCAGCCGGTCCATGGCCTGCATGTCCTCGGAGACCAGCCCCAAGGCGGAAGCGGAGCTGGCAGCAACTGAGGCCAAAGGGGCGATTCCTAAGTAAAAACCTGGGGATTATAGGGAGCCGGGTGCCAGCTTCGGCCCTGGCCTGCGATCGGCCGCCGTGCTGGCTCGACGTCCGGCTTAAGGCGGCTATAATGGAAAGCTTTTCGCCGGCAGTGGGGCCGGCGGAGCCTTTCCTTCCAAAGAGGTTTTTTATGTACGCGGTCATAAAAACCGGTGGCAAGCAATACAAGGTTGCTGCCGGCGAAAAAATTAAAGTAGAACAGATTGCTGCGGACGTAGGCCAGGAAATCGTGATTGACCAAGTGCTGGCTGTCGGTGACGGCAGCCAGATCAAGGTCGGTACGCCCCTGGTGTCCGGCGCAACCGTCAAAGCCACCGTGGTGGCCCATGGCAGGCATGAGAAAGTGCGCATCTTCAAGCTGCGCCGTCGCAAGCACTACCAGAAGCGCCAAGGTCATCGTCAAAACTATACCGAGTTGCAGATCGGCCAGATCGCCGGCTGATCCCCCAGGAGTCTCAACATGGCACAGAAAAAAGGCGGCGGCTCAACGCGTAACGGGCGCGATTCCAAGCCCAAGATGCTCGGCGTGAAGGCCTTCGGTGGCCAAACCGTCAGCGCAGGCAGTGTGATCGTGCGCCAGCGCGGCACCAAGTTCCACCCTGGCTCCAATGTCGGTGTGGGTAAAGATCACACCCTGTTTGCCCTTATCGATGGACAGGTCCAGTTTGCCGTCAAGGGCGAGTTGAGCAAGCACACGGTCAGCGTGACGCCAGCCTGATCCAGCTCTTTCTCGGCGGTTCGACAAAAGCCCCGCCCGACGGGGCTTTTTCTTGGGCGATCGGCCCTCCGCCCTGAGTACACTGAAGCGTTAGCCGCCGCTGGAAAACTTATGAAATTCGTGGATGAAGCCTTCATCGACATTGCCGCAGGCGATGGGGGCAGTGGCTGCGTCTCGTTTCGCCACGAGAAATACAAGGAATTCGGCGGCCCCAACGGGGGCGACGGCGGCCGCGGCGGTCATGTGTATGCGCTGGCCGACCCCAATCTCAACACCCTGGTGGACTACCGTTTTTCACGCCGACATGAGGCAAAAAACGGCGAACACGGCAAGGGATCGGACATGTTCGGCGCCAAAGGCGAAGACGTCATCCTCAAAATGCCGGTCGGCACCATTCTGAGCGATGCTGAAACCGGAGAAGTGTTGTGCGAACTGCTGAAGCCCGGCGAGCAGGTCATGATCGCCAAAGGCGGCGATGGCGGCTTTGGCAATCTGCGCTTCAAGAGTTCAACCAACCGTGCGCCCCGCACCAAGACGCCGGGCTGGCCGGGGGAGCGCAAAAGTCTCAAACTCGAGCTCAAGGTCTTGGCCGACATCGGCCTGCTGGGCATGCCCAATGCGGGCAAGTCAACCCTGATCTCGGCCGTCTCCAACGCGCGTCCCCGAATTGCTGACTACCCCTTCACCACCCTGCACCCCAATCTCGGCGTAGTCCGGGTGGGGCCTGAACAAAGTTTCGTCATCGCCGATCTGCCGGGTCTGATCGAGGGTGCGGCCGAAGGCGCGGGCCTGGGGCATCTCTTTCTGCGTCACCTGCAGCGCACCCTGCTGCTGCTGCATGTGGTGGATCTGGCGCCCTTCGACGAGGGCGTAGACCCGGTTGCCCAAGCCAAGGCTATCGTGGAAGAGCTGCGCAAATATGACGAGAACCTTTACAAGAAGCCGCGTTGGCTGGTGCTCAACAAGCTGGACATGGTGCCAGCCGAGCAGCGCAAACAGGTGGTCAGGGATTTCCTCAAGCGTTACCGCTTCAAGGGGCCAGTCTTCGAGATATCGGCGCTGACCCGAGAGGGCTGCGAACCGCTCATGCGCGCGGCCTACCAGTTCATCGAGGAGCTGCGCAAGGCCGATCAAGCCACCGAGGCCCCCGACCCGCGTTTTGCAACCGATCCTCAGGCTTGAAGCCAGGACAAGCCCGCTGTCCCCCAGCACCGCATCACCATGGACGTCTCGCGCATAACAACTGTACTTGGCCAAGCTCGCCGTATTGTGGTCAAGGTCGGCTCCAGCCTGGTCACCGACGAAGGACGTGGGCTCGATGCGCAGGCCATCGGAGGGTGGTGCGAGCAGCTGGCGCAATTGTCCGGGCAAGGACGCGAGCTCATCATGGTCAGCAGTGGTGCGATTGCCGAGGGCATGAAGCGGTTGGGCTGGGCCAGTCGTCCGAGCGCCATACACGAACTGCAGGCCGCCGCCGCGGTGGGTCAGATGGGCTTGGTTCAGGTCTATGAAAGCAAGCTGCGCGCCCTCGGCGTGGGCAGCGCACAAGTGCTGTTGACGCATGCCGATCTGGCCGATCGCGAGCGCTACCTCAACGCCCGCTCGACGCTGCTGAGCCTGCTGCAACTGCGCGTGATACCGGTCATCAACGAGAACGATACGGTGGTTACCGACGAAATCAAGTTTGGCGACAACGATACGCTCGGTGCCCTGGTGGCCAATCTGGTCGAAGCCGATCTGCTGATCATTTTGACGGACCAAAAAGGCCTGTACACCGCCGATCCGCGAAAGGACCCACAAGCGCGCTTGGTCGAGCACGCGCGCGCTGGCGACCCGGCGCTGGAGGCGATGGCCGGCGGGGCCGGATCGA
>CAYPSU010000215.1:0-2872 GCA_964413475.1 uncultured Polaromonas sp.
TGGGAGCAGAGGGTCGCGAGTTCGAATCCCGCCGCTCCGACCATAGTCTCAAAAAAAGGCCCCCTCAGTTAACGCTGATGGGGCCTTTTCATTGGGCATTAGTGCTAAGAACCCCTCTTAAAATAAATAACCCATCTTTAACAAAAATATAAAATAAAAACCAAACGTCTTTTTTGCACCTCGTACTTGAAACTGCCCAACTTTAAAGCTTGCCTTTCAATCTATCTGGTTCATAAAAATGTCAGAGTCCGACCGCATCTTTAAGTACCAAACCTTGTTTGGAAGCCGAAGGGCGGTTCCGATGAGCGACATCATGCGCGCTCTGGAAATCTCCAAGGCCACCGCAAAGCGTGACATTGCAAAGCTTCGGGACCAACTGGGCACGCCCATAGTGTTTGACAAGGAACTCGGCGGCTACCGGCTAGACACCACGCAAGATGCCACCCAGCTGCCTGGGTTCTGGTTTTCGCAAGACGAAATACTGGCCCTGCTGACTATCCATCACATGATTGAGCAGCTGGACCCCGGTGTTCTCGGCTCAAAGCTCAAACCCTTGCGCGAGCGGCTGAACAAAATGCTGACTCAGAAGGGTCTGGATCTACAACAACTGACCGAGCGGGTGCGGGCGGTGCATGCCGGTAAGCGAGCCCTGCCGCTGGCACAATTTGAGACTCTGGCCAGAGGCACCTTGGAGCGCCGTCAGGTGCAAATCGTTCACACCAACCGACAAAAGGGCGAATCCGTTACTCGCACCATCTCGCCTCAACAACTGGTTCATTACAGGGACAACTGGTACGTAGACGCCTGGTGCCACCTTCGCAAGGATGTGCGCAGCTTCTCGGTCGACGCAATCAGCAGCAGTAGCTTACTGGATAAGGCGGCAAAGGATATCGACCTGTTGGCCATGCGCAAAAAGCTTGTCGGAGGGTATGGCATTTTCGGTGGGACGCCCACTGCCTGGGCCGAGCTGCTATTCAGTGCCGCCCGAGCCGAGTGGGTGCGCCATGAGAGCTGGCATCCCCAACAGCAAAGTACCTTGCATCCTGACGGCAGTTACACACTACGACTGCCCTATGCGGACGACCGCGAGTTGATCGGCGACATCCTGCGCTTTGGTGCTGACGTGCAGGTCATCGGCCCCGAGAGCCTGCGCCAACGCATGCGCGAGCAGATCGAACGCATGCGGACAAGCTACCGCTAAGAAACGACTCCACTGCCCAATGGCGCGTCTTCACCCCAGTGTTCCCCTGCATGCACCGCTGGGACATGGCGCCTACCGGGAGCGCGACGTGCTGCGTGTGCTCGAGCAAGGTCTGCCCGAGGGTTACGACATCTTTCATAACCTGCTTTGGTCAGGATTGCACGATGGTCAACAAAGCTTTGGAGAGTTTGATGTGGTCGTCGTCTCTCCGGGTGGTCAGCTTCTAATCGTCGAAATCAAATCGGGTGAAGTCGACATTAGTAACGAGCGCCTGACCAAAACCTATGGGCCGCAAGGCATACGCAACATCGGCCACCAAGTGCGGCGGCAGCATGCGGCCTTGCTGGACCGCGTTCAGCGCGGTGAGCTTCCCTATGTTCAGATCCAGACCCTGCTGGTGCTTCCCGACATGCAGGTACAAAGCGGTATCGTGGCCTATCCGCGTGAGCAAATCGTCGACGCCCTGGACATGGACAGGCTTTGCACGCATGTCATGCGAAGCATGCCCAATCTGGAATTGAAATCAGACCAACGCCAACAGGTGCTGGACTTTCTGGCCAACCGTTTCGAGGTCATCCCAGATGTCGCCACCCATATTGGGCAAGTGCAGCGCATCACCACTCAACTTGCCAGCGGCCTGGCCACCTGGGTGCCACGGATCAGCCACGAGTCTCAAACCTACCAGATCGAAGCCACTGCAGGTTCTGGCAAGACCCAGCTGGCTCTCGCACTGATGCGTGAGGCATGTCAGCGCGGACAGAAAGCCCGATATGTGTGCTTCAACCGGCCATTGGCCCAGCATCTGTCGCAGCTCTTACCACCAACGTGCGACGTGACCACCTTTCATCAACTTTGCCGCGATCTGGCCGAGCAACAAGGGCTGTCCATCAATCTGCAAGCTGAGGGCGGTTTCGACGCTCTGGTCGCACACTATTTGGGTCACGCCCAAAGCCTGCCCGCACACCTCGATCTGCTGATCCTCGACGAGTCACAAGACCTGGAGCCGGCATGGGCTGAGGCCTTGGTCAAATCAATGTCCCCAAGCGGACGCTTGTACGTCATGGGTGACAGCCAGCAACAAATTTATGACCGCGACCTCTTTAACCTGCCGGACGCAGTCACTATCCGCTGTATGGATAACTTTCGCAGTCCCCAGCGACTGGTTGAACTGGTCAACGAATTGCGTCTGACGCCCGAGCCTATGCTGTCCCGCAGCGCATACACCGGATCACAGCCGCACTTCGACATCTGGAAAGGTTCACAGTCGGGCACAGCCCTGGAAGCCAGCTTGCAGCGACTGTGGGCGGACGGGTACCTCCCCTCGCAAGTAGCGGTGATCAGCTACAAAGGCCAGGGCAAATCCGAGGCTCTGACAAAATTGCAGCTGGGTGGTTTCCGCACCCGACGCATGACCGGCCGCGACAGTGCCGGCAGCGAGGTATGGAGCGAAGGGCCATTGCTTGCAGAGACCCTCTCTCGCTTTAAGGGCCAGAGTGCCCCGGCTGTGGTTCTGTGCGAAATCGACTTTGAAACCTTGACCGAGCGCGACAGGCGAAAACTTCTGGTCGGCCTGACCCGCGGGCAGATGCGGGTCGATCTGGTGCTCAGCGAACAAGCTGCCCGCGCACTCTCCAGCCTGCTGCGCTGACTACCCTCCCCTTTCATTGGTAT
>CAYPSU010000216.1:0-2866 GCA_964413475.1 uncultured Polaromonas sp.
ATGCGGAGACGGCCAAGGGAGTCGCTGCCTGAGCGGGCGGTAGGCCGCGCCCTCGCGGCGATGCCCCGAGTTGTGGGAGCCGCGCCCTCGCGGCGATCCCCCCGAGTTGTGGGAGCCGCGCCCTCGCGGCGATGGGGTTCAGTGCATCGGCGGTGATCCATCCGTCGCCCTATCGCGCCGAGGGCGGCGCTCCCACGAGAAACTCGAGCGCGCCCTCGCGGCGATGCCTCCGACCTGTGGGAGCCGCGCCCTCGCGGCGATGGGTTCAGTGCATGGGTGGTGATCCATCCGTCGCCCTATCGCGCCGAGGGCGGCGCTCCCACGAGAAACTCGAGTGGGCCTAGGGCGGCGCTCCCAACAGAGACTCGAGCCGCGCCGAGGTCAGTCCCCCCAAACCCAGACCTTGAAGCGGCCCGTGCTTTCAAACTCGGGTCAGGGCTACTTCAGGATCTGGAACAGGTTGTTGAAGCTGTCGGTCCAGATACGCAGGCCTGGCAGTTCTTCGACAGCCGCTTCGCCGCGCGCCACCTCGGGTCGCTTGAGCAGGGCCGCATCACGGCTGAGCAGCATCCAGTCGGTGGTGGCCAGGTCGCTGCCCTTGGCATCGTCATCGATCAGGATCGCGTGCAGGCCCTGATCGTCGGCCAGGCGTTTGACCACTGGACCCAGGCGCAGAAAGCGGTTGGTGATGTGGATGGCCAGCACCCCGCCTGGCTTGAGATGGCGCAGGTAGACGGCCATCGCTTCGCGTGTGATCAGGTGGACAGGAATCGCATCGCTGGAGAAGGCATCGATCACCAGCACATCGTATTGCTGCGGCGCCTCGCGTTCCATGGCCAGGCGGGCATCGCCGAGCACAGTTTCGATTTTGGCGGCGCTGTCGCTCAAGAAGAAAAATTCCTTTCGAGCGGTATCAATCACCTGCGGGTTGATCTCGTAAAAGCGGTAAGTGTCGCCAGCCCGGCCATAGGCGGCCAGGGTGCCCACACCCAGCCCGACCACACCCACCCGCAGCGGCCCCGAGGGCTGCAGGGCCAGGATGGCTTGTCCCACCCCGGCGGTGGGGCCGTAGTAGGAGGTGGGTTCCTTGCGCCGCGGCCCCAGGTGTTGCTCACCGTGCATGATCATGCCGTGCAGCATGCGGCGCATGGTTTCGGGATCACTTTCTGGCCCCGTGTCTTTCACGCGCAAAGTGCCGTAAAAATTGCGCTCCATCACCCGGGTGTTGGAGGACAGCGAATCGAAATGTTGCACCACGTAATAGCCGGTCACCCCCAGCGCAGCCAGTGCGGCCAGAGGGACCAGCTTGTGCGCTGATCGCGTCAGGTAGGCCGCCAGCGCCAGCGTGATCAGCAGGCCTGCGCTGAACTCGTAGTAGGCATTGAACACCTTGGGCGCCACAAAGCCCACCGCCAGCCCGCCCAGGGCGCCGCCCAGCGAAACCATCAGATAAAAACCGGTCAGGTGGCGCGGCGAGGGCTTCATGGCCGCCAGTTCGCCATGGAAAAACATGCACATCAGGAACAGGCCCGCCGAGAACAGCGGCAGTGCTTCCTTCACATCGACGATCCCTCTCTCGTGGTAGACCGACCAGGCCATGGCGGCCACTGCCACCAACATTGGCCCGAGAAACCAGATGCGCTGGTACCAGCCGCGACCCTGCCGCCCTTCGAAGCACAGGATGAAGGTCAGCAGATAAAGGGTCAGCGGGAGAATCCACAGGAAAGGCACCGAGGCAATGTCGTGTGCAATGTGGTTGCTGACGGCCAGCAGCATGAAAGAACCCATGCCGGCCAGAAGCAGCCACATCAGATAGTCGCTGGCGACTGGGGCGGATCGCTCATCGGGGGCTTGCTCAGATGAGGGCGTGACGGCCATTGCGCCAGCAGGACGCCTGGCGCTGTAGATCGCAGAGCCGGTGCAAAGCAGCGCAAAGACGATGTAGCCCGCGCTCCAGGTCCACGATTGCTCGCTGCTGCTGGTCCAGGGCTCCACGGCAAAGGGGTAGGCGACCAGGGCCAGCAGGGAGCCAAAGTTGGACAGGGCAAACAGTCGGTAGACGGTGGCATGGGGGAAGCTGCGGGCAAACCAGGCTTGCACCAGCGGGCCGGTGGTGGACAACAGGAAGTAGGGCAGACCAATCGTCAGCGTCAGCAGACCCAGGATGCGCCAGGTGGGGTCTTCATCGCCAGCGGGCTTCCAGGCCGCGTCGGGGATGATGGGCAGGGTGATGGCGCTGAGGACCAGCAGGACGATGTGCACCACCGCCTGCCGCTGCGCGCGGAGCTTGCGCGTGGTCCAGTCGGCATAGGCATATCCAAAGAGCAGCAGAAACTGGAAGAACACCAGGCAGGTGGTCCAGACGGCGGCCGAGCCGCCAAACCAGGGCAGGATCTGCTTGGCGATGATGGGCTGCACCAGGAAAAGCAGAACGGCGCTGATGAAGATGGTCAGGGCGTAGAGGGCCATCGAATTACCCACAGGCTAGAACCCGCAGGGGTTCGGATTTTTGGGAAGGCAAAACTTCCTGAAAAAGTTTCGCGGGCGATTGTAGGGTCCGTGCTTCACTCGCTTCCCCAAAGGGTTGATGGGTTCGCGGAAGTTTTTTCAACTCATGCCACACTTGTACCCATGCAGATGTCTTCGGAGGGTGGTCAGGCGCCGCAGCTTTTGGTGGCCGGTGGCGGTATTGGCGCATGGGCGGCGGCGCTGGCTGCCCGGCGGGCCGGCTGGGCGGTGCAGTTGTTCGAGCAGGCCGCCGCCTTTTCCGAAGTGGGCGCCGGTTTGCAGCTGGGGCCCAATGCCACCCGTATCCTGCGCCACTGGGGGCTGGAGTCCGCGCTGAGTGCGGTCGCCGCCTTCCCCG
>CAYPSU010000217.1:0-2857 GCA_964413475.1 uncultured Polaromonas sp.
ACCTGCGCCGCAGCGCGGCGCAGCACCAGGACCTGGTGCAGGCGATTCGCCGCCGTGACAGTCAGTGGGCGCGCGCCGCAATGCAGTCCCACATCCTGGCCGGCAAGCAAGTGATCTTCGCTGGCAAGGCCGCGACAGCCGTCACCCTTCAGGCCAGATCCCCCCTGACCCCACGGGCCGGATCTCGTAAACCCAGCAAGACACAGGCATCGACATGAGTGTGCTTCACCCCGAACAGGACGCCCGCCGGGCGATGAAGTCAATGCAGGCGGGCGGAATCGCCATCCTGCCCAACGACGTGGGCTACTCGCTCATCGCCGCCCGTCCGCTGGCTCTGCGCAAGATCTTCGATACCAAGCGCCGAGCTCCGCAGAAACTCAATGCCATGCTGGGCAACGATGACCTGCACAAGGCCCTGCACAAGGTGAGCAGTCGCGGCCGCGAGATCGTTGACGCCATCACTCGTGACTACGACCTGCCCTTAGGTCTGGTGGCCCCCTGCGACACCGAGCATCCTCTGCTGCGTCAGCTCGACCCCGATATCTATGAGCGCAGCACCAAGGGCGGCACCCTGCTGATGCTGCTCAATGCCGGTCCCCTGCACCGGGCCATCACCGCGCTCAGCTACGAAACCAGCACCCTGCTTTTCGGGTCGTCGGCCAACCTCTCGCTGCACGGCACCAAGTTCCGGGTCGAGGATATCGAACCAGAAATCCGCGCAATCGCCGACGTGGTCGTAGACCACGGCTTGATGAAGTACCACCCCTGGCAGGCCTCCTCCACCCTGCTCGATTGCGAGACGCTGCAGGTGCTGCGCTTTGGCTCCTGCTACGAGAACATCGCCGACATCCTTTGGCGTCATTTCCGGGTACGGCTGCCTGAGCGGCCTGCGACATGAGCAACCCGCGACCGGATCGACCGGCCGCCTGATCAGACTGGCAGCCTGTCCTGGAGCTTCTCAGCCAGGATCAGGCTGATCTTGCCCCGCCGCAGGGCGATGGTGCCAGGACACAGAGTGTGACTTGGCCCGAGCGACTCGTATACTCGCAGCGGTTGAGGTGATGCCCTCTGGCGCGGCAGCCCGTGAAAAGCTGCCGGTGTTTGAGATGGCCAGAATCAGTTGGAGATCTGACCGGTTCATGGCTCGGCTTGGTCATTCGTTTTGAGAATACCTGAGTTGTTGGATGTGTTCATTCTCATGCTGCGCTCGGGCTTGAATAATCGGCCATCGCGGTTCAAGGAGTTGCAGTTTGAGTCCCGCCCCCAACGTCTTGGTTTTGATGTCTGACGAGCACAGCCCCAAGTTCCTGGGTTGTGCGGGTCATCCTTTTATTCAAACCCCCCATCTCGATCGGCTGGCTATGCGGGGCACCCGGTTGACCGCCGCCTACACCTGTAGCCCGATTTGTGTGCCAGCCCGCGCATCGTTTGCAACCGGCCGCTATGTACACGAGGTCGGGTTCTGGGACAACGCGGACGCATATGACGGCACCCTGCCCAGCTGGCACCATGTGCTGCGGCAGGCCGGCCACCGGGTCTCTTCTATAGGCAAGCTGCACTTTCGTGGCCGCGCGGGCGATGACCATGGGTGGAGCGAAGAGATTTTGCCCATGCACATCATCGATGGAATTGGCGATGTCAAAGGTCTCGTGCGCGAGCACATCCCGGTGCGCAAGGGTGGCGATAAGATGGCAAAACTCGCTGGGCCGGGCGAGTCATCCTACACACAGTACGACCGCCAAATTGCGCAGGCTGCTTGCCACTGGCTTGAGCAAAGGTCACAGCAACCCGATCCCAAGCCTTGGACCTTGTTTGTTTCCATGGTGTCCCCGCATTTCCCGCTGACGGCGCCCGAGAAGTGGTTCAAGCACTACGCCTCGATGGATTTGCCCATGCCCAAGCTCTACGCCAAGGCAGACCGCCCCCGACACCCATTTACCGACGAATACGCACGGGTGGTGGACTACGACACCCACTTCCACAGCGATGCCGACGTCAAACGGGCCCTGGCCGGCTACTTCGGCTTGGTCAGCTTCATGGACGAGCAGATGGGTCAGGTGCTCAATGCTCTGGATCGTCTGGGTTTGGCGCAAAACACGCTGGTCATCTACACCAGCGACCATGGTGACAATCTGGGCGCGCGCGGGCTGTGGGGAAAGTCGACGTTCTATGAAGAGTCGGCCGGCGTGCCGCTAATCCTGGCCGGGCCACGGGTCGCTGCCGATGCGGTGGTCCATGAGCCGGTGAGCCATGTGGACATCCCTGTCACGATCCTGGAGGCAGTGGGCGCCCCCGCTTTGCCGCAAGCCAGCGGCCATGACCTGCTGGAGATCTTTCGCGGCGCAGTGCCCAGCAGGCCGGTGTTGTGCGAGTATCACGCGATCGGGTCAACTGGCGGAGCCACGATGCTGCGTTTGGGTCCCTGGAAATACTGCCATTACACCGACCACCCGCCGCAGCTGTTTGACCTTCAGAGCGATCCACAAGAACTCACCGATCTGGCTGGCGACCCGGCATACGCTGAGCGCCTGCGGCAGTGCCACAGTGCGCTGCTGCAGCACCTGGATCCGCAAGAGGTTGATCGTCGGGCCAAGGCTCGGCAGCAGTCCTTGCTTTGGTCCTATGGCGGGCGAGAGGCAGCGCTTGCGCGAGGCGATTTGGGCTTTACGCCGGCGCCGGGCACTGCTGCGGCCTACAACTGAAGAACCAACCGGAGGCTAGACCATGATCAAGCGCGATTTTTTGAAGTCATCGGCCGGACTGGTGGCCCTTGCGGCAGCACCGACCACATGGGCGCAGGCCTGGCCGACCAAGCCGATCAAGATGATCGTCCCCTTCATCCCCGGCAGCGCTCCCG
>CAYPSU010000218.1:0-2832 GCA_964413475.1 uncultured Polaromonas sp.
GGGCAAATGCGGGAATTGCTTTCCCAACTCGCGAGTCACGCCTTGGATGTGGTGCTGTCCAACGAATCTGCGCCGCGAGATACTGCCGCAGGCTGGGTCAGTCGCAGAATTGCACAGCAATCGATGAGTTTGGTTTCTGTAGCCCCTGTCCAAGGGCGTCGTAAGGTGAGGGCCTTGAAGTTTCCAGAGGAACTGGAGGGCCAACCGCTGATCTTGCCCAGCCAGGACAGCGCTGTCAGGCTCGCCTTTGACCTTGCACTGGATGAAGCAGGCGTCCGTCCCAAAATCTTGGCTGAAGTTGATGACATGGCCATGTTGCGATTACTGGCCAGAGAAACAGGAGCCCTGGCCCTGGTGGCACCAGTGGTAGTCAGGGATGAACTCAAAAGTGGCGTTCTGGTAGAGCGATGCACGCTCAAACAACTCCAGGAAAACTTCTACGCCATCACCATGCGCAGGCGCTTTGCACACCCTGCATTGCGCCCACTTCTTGGTCTTGGTTGATTTGGGTATTACTAACGGATTTGGAATTGGACAACGGGTGAGGCTCGCGGTCTATCGAGCCACTAGCTCAGGAGAACCACCAGCCAGACGGTCACAGCCTGCAAGAGGCTCAGGGCCACTGCGGCACTGCCCATGTCCTTGACAACACGGGAGGTCTGGTGAAAGTCCAGCGAAATACGGTCAATGGTTTTCTCTAGAGCGGTGTTGAGCAACTCGACAATCAGCACCAGAGTAAGACTTGCCGTGAGCAAAGCGATCTCAAGGGCGCTATCGCCCACGATAAAGGCCAGTGGCCAAAGAATGAGCGCCAGCAGCACCTCAACCCGAAAGGCCTCTTCCGAACGCCAAGCTGCGCGAAGGCCCGCCCAAGAGTAAAGAGAAGTCGCCCAGAGACGCCGTTTGATCAAGGATTTCATAGCCCCGCACTCCAGTTTTAAACCATACCTTAGCGCAGGACTAATTCCCGCAAGGTGCGAAGAAGTTCCATCTCTGACGGTATATCGAGGTCTTTACCCCATAAGCGCCCAAAAGAGAGTGCGCTAACAAATCATGTTCGGTGGGGTTTTTGGCGCGGCCGGCCAAACAGGCTGGAGTCAAGCTCAATTGCTCCTGAGTCAACCTCGGGACCCAAAACACGAACGGCACACGCGTCTGCTCATGAGGAGCCGCGAAAGTCGGGAGTCCATGTAGATAGAAACCGTTTTCACCCAGGGATTCTCCATGATCAGAAACATAGATCAGGCTGACCGCGCGATCGGAAATTCCCGACAGATGTCCAATCATGTCGGCAAGCAGGCTATCCGTACTGACAATCGCATTGTCATACGCATTCTTGATGGCCTCGGTGCTGCAGTTGGCTAGATTTTGGTCTCGACATTCTGGGACATGGCGTCGAAACTTTTCAGAATAACGCTTGTAGTAAGCGGGACCGTGATTACCCATCATGTGCAATACGATCAATTGATCACGCGCCGGAGAAGAAATTGTTTTTTTCAGGGCATCTAACAGCACGTCATCGAGCAATTCCGTCGAATCTCTGCCACTCAAAAGAGAATGGGGCTTGTGGCTGGGAACGCCGTCGCACACCCCTTTGCAGCCCGATTGATTGTCAATCCAAGTCACATTTACCCCAACGCGCTGAAGCAAAGGCAGAATCGACTCGTAGCGTCTGATCCGCTTGACATCGTAGTCACTGCGACCGATGCCAGAGAACATACAGGGCACAGAGACCTCGGTCTTGCTGCCGCAAGAAGTTGCATACAGAAAGTTAAAGAGTTCTTCTTTGGACAAACCAGCCAACCGGGGGGTGGTGTTGCGCTGGTAATCCGATAGCCCCCAGTTTTGGGCGCGTACGGTTTCACCCACAACGACCACTGTCAACAAGGGGCTTACTGACATCGGGACGTTGCGATAAGCCGAAGGATCCAGCATTTCGCGCTGAGTGCTCGCTTCAGCCGTACCCTCGCCGATCACGCGAATCAAGGACAGCATTGGGGCCGTCGGAAAGACGAGGTGTCTTATCTCACGCTGATTGCGCACTATAGACGCGATGTTCTTAAACTGGAGGCCCAGACACAAGGCGACAACCCCGATAGACAAAAGCACAACGACCGCTTTCGCCCAGACGATCTGCCTAAATGGCAGACGTGGGATACGAAAGAAAAAAAGGGCTATCGCAGGCGGTGCCATGGCCAGGGCAATCGCTCCCAGGCTCGTCACGGTCAGTAGTTCGCCAGCCTCCTGCGGGTTTGTCGACAGGATGTTGCGCATCATGCTGGAGTCGAAAATCGTCTTGTAGTCGACGCTGAAGTGGTCGGCACTCGCTGCCAGGGCCAAGAGCACGAGTGCAATTGCCTTGACTGAACGACCCCACATCAGCAGGCTGATCAGGGCAAGCTGAAAGGCCGTGACACCTGCGCCGATACACAGCGACAAGGTTACCCGCTGAAGAAGCGGCACTTCCCCTTGGGACTCGTTCAATGCACGCCACAATGCGCCGTTAAGAAAAATGGAACAGTAGAGGCTTAGACCCAGAGCAAACACCTCGCCCCGGAACCGGTCGATAGCCAAAACGGCCCATATTGACTTTGCGCAACGTTGTAAGAAACCTGTCTCGATGCTCATCAATACCAATCTACCTTGGCCGCCTTAAGGCCAGATTAAGAAACGAGTCTTGACCTGCCCCGGCTTGGCCCCCTAAATCCGCACCGATCGGACCCAGCGCTCGATTAGGCCCACAAACTCCGCGACCGGCCCCAGAAGAGTTGTCGGCAGTCGCCGACAACAGCTACCGAAGTCGATACCCACCGCGGCAAATCAGCGTCTCGC
>CAYPSU010000219.1:0-2781 GCA_964413475.1 uncultured Polaromonas sp.
GCTGGTCATCGGGATCTTGGTGGACGATGCCATCGTCGAGGTCGAGAACATCGTGCGCCACCTGCGCATGGGCAAGACCCCCTATCAGGCGGCCATGGAGGCGGCCGATGAAATCGGTCTGGCGGTGATCGCCACCACCTTCACCCTGATTGCGGTGTTTCTGCCAACCGCCTTCATGAGTGGCATTGCCGGCAAGTTCTTCAAACAGTTCGGTTGGACCGCTTCACTGGCGGTGTTTGCCTCTCTGGTGGTCGCCCGCATGCTCACGCCCATGATGGCCGCTTACATGCTCAAGCCTCTGGTGGCTGCGGAGCGCGAGCCGCGCTGGCTCGGCGGCTACATGCGATTGGCTCGGTGGTGCTTGCGCCACCGTTTGCTTACCTTCGGGGCTGCCACGACATTTTTTGCAGGCTCCCTCGCCCTGATCCCGCTGCTGCCCACCGGCTTCATTCCGCCGGATGACAACTCGCAGACTCAGGTGTATGTGGAGCTGCCGCCGGGCGCCACACTGGCGCAGACCCGGGCCAGCGCCGAGCAGGCCCGTGCCTTGCTAATGCGCCTTGACCATGTTCGCAGTGTCTACACCACGATCGGTGGGGGCAGTGCCGGTAGCGATCCGTTTGTCAATGCCGGTGTCTCCGAAGTGCGCCGGGCTACCCTGACGATTGCGCTGAGCGATCGTGGGCAAAGACCTCGCAAGCAGGTGATCGAGGCCGATATCCGCAGGGCCCTCTCCGATCTGCCCGGTGTGCGCACCAAGGTTGGTTTGGGCGGGTCTGGCGAGAAGTATGTTCTGGTGCTTACGGGCGATGACCCCCGGACCCTGCAACAGGCCGCGCTGGCGGTCGAAAAAGACTTGCGCACCATTGAGGGACTTGGCAGCATCGCCTCAACCGCCAGTCTGGTTCGACCGGAGATTTCGGTGCGCCCCGATTTTGCGCGTGCGGCCGACTTGGGCGTCAGCAGTGCGGCCATCGCGCAGACCTTGCGGGTTGCCACCATGGGCGACTACGAAGCGCAGTTGCCCAAACTCAATGTGTCGCAGCGGCAGATCCCCATCGTGGTTCAGCTGCAAGAGTCGGCGCGCAAGGATCTGCCGCTGCTCGAGCGCCTGATGGTGCCGGGCAGCCGCGGGCCGGTCATGCTCGGACAGGTGGCCAGCCTGGAAATTACAGGTGGGCCGGCGGTCATCGACCGCTATGACCGGCAGCGTAATGTGAATTTCGAGATAGAGCTCTCTGGCATCCCTCTGGGAGAGGTCACGCAGGCCGTTGGGCAGCTGCCTGCCGTTCGCAATTTGCCCCCCGGCGTGCAGGTGGTGGAGGTCGGCGATGCCGAGGTCATGGGCGAGCTCTTTGCCAGCTTCGGTATCGCCATGGCAGTGGGCATTCTTTGTATCTACGCGGTACTGGTCTTGCTGTTCCGGGGTTTCTTGCATCCGCTGACCATTCTGGCGGCCTTGCCCTTGTCGCTGGGCGGTGCCTTTGTGGGGCTTTTGCTGGCCGACAAGAGTTTTTCCATGCCCTCACTCATTGGCCTGATCATGCTGATGGGGGTGGCCACTAAAAACTCGATCTTGCTGGTTGAATATGCCATCGTGGCTCGACGGGGACAGCCCGCGCGTGACGGACAACCCGCCGTGGCGCCGATGTCGCGCTGGGATGCGCTGCTGGACGCCTGTCACAAGCGGGCTCGCCCGATTGTCATGACCACCATCGCCATGGGCGCTGGCATGCTGCCGATCGCCGCCGGATGGGGCGCGGCCGATGTCAGCTTTCGCTCGCCGATGGCCATTGCGGTGATTGGCGGGCTGCTCACCAGCACAGTCCTGAGCCTGTTGGTCATTCCGGTGGTCTTCACTTATCTGGACGATCTGGCGCAGTGGCTTGCTTCGCTCTGGCGTCGTCTGCGCCGGCTCGCTGCAGCTTCTGGGCAGGATGCGGCCGCTCAGCCCTGACGGATTCTGCGCACCAGAGCGGTGGTGGAGTAGCCTTCGACGAAGGGCAAGGCCAGAGCCCTGCCGCCGTAAGCCTGTACCACCGCTGTCTCGGGCAAACGGCTCATGTCGTAGTCCCCGCCCTTGACCAGAATATCGGGCCGCAACTCGGCGATCAGTTGAAGCGGCGTGTCTTCGTCGAACCAGGTCACCCGATCAACCGACTGCAGCGCCGCGATCACCAGAGCGCGGTCGGCCAGGGTGTTAAGGGGTCGGTCCGCACCCTTGCCCAGACGCCGCGCTGACGCGTCGGTGTTGAGCGCCACCACCAGGCTGGCGCCCAGTGCGCGCGCCTGAGCCAGATAACTGACATGCCCGCGGTGAAGAACGTCGAATACGCCGTTGGTCAGCACCATCGGTCTGGGCAGCGAGGCCATGCGCTCGCGCAGCTGCTCGCGCGGTGCAATCTTGGCCAGGAAGTCTGGATCGGCCGCTGCCGTCACGCCACTTGCGCCTGCTGGGTTGGCGCCAGCTGGCTCATGAGCTCCTTGCGGAAGCGGTTGAGCTCCTGCACGGTCTCAAAGCTGCGGTTCATCAGCAGGCCCATGTTGTGCAGGATGCGCTCGACCACCTTGCTCTCCCATTCGGCATCAAACTTGATTTGCTGGCTGAGCCAATGTTCGAGCCATTGAGGGTCGGGCAGGCGTGACTGTATGGTGTCGCGAGGAAACAGCGACTTGTTGACATGCAGGTTGGTCGGGTGCAGGGCCTGCGCCGTACGCTTGGCGCTGGCCATCAACACCCCAATCTTGCTGAAGGCCGCACGCGCTTCGTCACCGAATCGG
>CAYPSU010000220.1:0-2723 GCA_964413475.1 uncultured Polaromonas sp.
CTTGATGGCGTCTTCCTTGCCGCTGACGCGGAAGTTGGTGAGCTGCTTGGTGCGGGTGGCATTGACCACGAGGTCGTTGTCGCGGCTGTGGATGCCCACGATCATGCCCTCGTACACGGGGTCGCCTGCGCGCACAAACATGCGGCCACGGTCGTCGAGCTTGCCCAGGGCGTAGGTGAAGATTTCACCGTCGTCCATGGAAATCAGCACTCCATTCTTGCGACCGCCGATTTCGCCCTTGTGCGGCTCGTAGCTGTCGAAAATATTCGAAATCAGTCCCGAGCCGCGTGTCAGGTTGAGAAATTCATTGGAAAAACCGATCAGTCCGCGCGCCGGTATGCGGTATTCCAGCCTGACCCGACCGCGCCCATCCGGTTCCATATTGACCAGCTCCCCCTTGCGCTCGCCCAAGGCCTGCATCACACCGCCCTGATGCTGCTCCTCGATATCGGCCGTGACCAGCTCGATCGGCTCGCAGCGCTCGCCCTGGATCTCCCTGAACACCACACGCGGCTTGGAGACTGCCAGCTCGTAGCCTTCACGGCGCATGTTCTCCAGCAAGATGGTCAAGTGCAACTCGCCCCGGCCAGAGACCTCGAAAATGCCGTCTTCGTCGGTGGCCTTGACCCGCAGGGCCACATTCGATTGCAACTCCTTCTGCAGTCGGTCCCAGATCTGCCGGCTGGTCACAAACTTGCCCTCTCGCCCGGCCAGAGGCGAGGTGTTAACGCAGAAATTCATGGTCAAGGTCGGCTCATCGACCTTGAGCATGGGCAGAGGCTGCGGGTCGGTCGGATCGGTCACCGTCACCCCAATGCCGATGGCCTCGATGCCATTGATCAGCACGATATCGCCAGGGCCGGCCTCACTGACCTGGATGCGGTCGAGTCCCTGGAACTTGAGAACCTGGTTGATTCGGCCCTTGACGCTGGCCCCGTCTGCCCCCTCCATCACCAGAACGTCCATGCTCGGGCGAAGGGTGCCTGCATTGATCCGGCCGACCCCGATACGACCGACAAAGGTGGAATAGTCGATCGCTGAGATCTGCAGTTGCAAAGGCGCTGCGGGATCGCCCTCGTGCGGCGCCACGTGTTTGAGGATGGTCTCGAACAGGGCCGACATATCGGTGCCCCACTGCTGACCTGGCTCGCCCTCCTCCAGCGAGGACCAGCCGTTGATGCCCGAGGCATAGACCACCGGAAAGTCCAGCTGCTCGTCATTGGCACCGAGCTTGTCGAACAAATCAAAAGCGGCATTGATCACCGCGTCGGGCTTGGCCCCTGGCTTGTCAACCTTGTTGACCACCACAATCGGCTTGAGGCCCAAAGCCAGCGCTTTCTTGGTGACAAAGCGAGTCTGCGGCATGGGGCCTTCCTGAGCATCGATCAGCAGCACCACGCCATCGACCATCGACAAGGCTCGCTCGACCTCGCCACCGAAGTCGGCGTGCCCCGGGGTGTCGACGATATTGATATGGGTGCCCTGCCAGGACACGGCGCAGTTCTTGGCCAAAATGGTGATGCCGCGCTCGCGTTCAATGGCATTACTGTCCATCACCGTATCAATGATCTTTTCATGCTCGGCAAATGTGCCTGACTGCCGCAGCAATTGGTCCACCATGGTGGTTTTGCCATGATCGACGTGGGCGATGATGGCGATGTTTCTGATCTGCTTGCTCATACGGTTTCCTTCGGGTCACAGGCGCGCACGGCGTGCGACGGGCTGTCCAAGATCTGTTGAATTTCCAGCGGGCTCAACAAACGGCCCGGTATCAGTTCACCGGCCTTCACATGGCCGGTCCCCAGCAAGACGCTGTCGTGCTCTTTGTGTTCTCCGCCCGGTAGGCTCACTTTTGTGTCCGGTGTCTGGGCTGCAGGCTTTGGGGCAAAAACCATGACCTGATCGTCATCAGGCCAACAGCCGCGGCGTCGCATGCCGCTGAGAAAACGGCCCGCGTCTTCAGCCGCCAATTCGATTCGGCGGTGCGTCTCTTGCAGCAGGCATGCCAAGGGCCGCAGGGTTTTCAGCCGCTCGTCTTCGTCCATGGCCTCGAGCTGCTCGATCGTGTGACACTGGCTGATCTGAAAGGGGCCGGTCTGCACGCGGCGCAGTTGGGTCAAATGGCCACCACACGCTAAAGCCTGACCGATGTCTTGGCCCAGCGTTCGTATGTAGGTCCCCTTGCTGCAATGCACCCGCAGCCTGAGGAACGGCGCCTGGCCCTCAAGACAGGCCTCCAGGAGCTGCAGGTCATGGATCAGCACTTCACGCGGCGTCCGCTCCACGGTCTGACCCTCACGGGCATACTCATACAGAGCCTTGCCATCCTTTTTCAGGGCGCTGTGCATCGGCGGCAGTTGTCGGATGGGGCCGGTGAAACGCTCGAGGACCTCGCGCACCTGTGCCATGCTGCATTGGACCGGTCTGTCTTGCAGAACTTGTCCCTCAGCATCAGCCGTTTCAGTCTCGATGCCCAGCCGAACCACGGTTTCGTAGATCTTGTCGGCCTCCAGATGCAATTGGCTGAATTTGGTAGCCGCACCAAAACACAGCGGGAGCACCCCGGTGGCCAGCGGATCGAGCGTGCCGGTGTGACCGGCTTTTTCTGCGCGCAGCAACCACTTGGCCTTTTGCAAAGCTTGGTTGCTGGACGGTCCCAGCGGTTTATCGAGCAGCAACACCCCATGCACGGGGCGACGCTGCACCCGTGCACGAGGAGCAGC
>CAYPSU010000221.1:0-2688 GCA_964413475.1 uncultured Polaromonas sp.
TGCTCGACTCCATGGATCTGGAAAAGGAGCGCGGCATCACCATCAAGGCGCAGACGGCGGCGCTTCAGTACAAGGCCCGCGATGGGCAGGTCTACAACCTCAACTTGATCGATACGCCCGGTCATGTGGATTTTTCTTATGAGGTCAGCCGCTCGCTGTCGGCCTGCGAGGGAGCTTTGCTGGTGGTCGACGCCTCGCAGGGGGTGGAGGCGCAGACGGTGGCCAATTGCTACACCGCTCTCGATCTGGGGGTCGAGGTGCTGCCCGTGCTCAACAAGATGGATTTGCCACAGGCCGATCCGGACAACGCCAAGCAGGAAATCGAAGACGTGATCGGCATCGATGCCTCCGGCGCGGTGCCCTGCTCGGCCAAGACGGGCATGGGGGTGGAGGATATTCTGGAGCTGGTGGTCGCTCAGGTGCCGGCGCCGCGCGGCAGGCCCGATGCGCCGCTGCGCGCCATGATCATCGACAGCTGGTATGACGCCTATGTGGGGGTGGTGATGCTGGTTCGGGTGGTCGATGGCCGCCTGGCGCGTGGCGACCGGATCAAGCTCATGGCCACCGAGGCCACCTACAACGCCGAGAAGCTGGGGGTGTTCACCCCGGCCAACCAGCCGCGTGACAGCCTGGAGGCCGGCGAGGTCGGCTATGTGATTGCGGGCATCAAGGAGCTCAAGGCGGCCAAGGTTGGCGACACCGTGACCGTGATCAAGGCCTCCAGCGGTGCCAATCTGCCTTCGGCCACCGAACCGTTGCCCGGCTTCAAGGAAGTTCAGCCTCAGGTTTTTGCTGGCTTGTACCCCTCGGAAGCCAGTGAGTACGACGCCCTGCGCGATGCGCTGGAAAAGCTGCAGCTCAACGATTCGGCCCTGCGCTATGAGCCCGAGGTCAGTCAAGCTCTGGGATTTGGTTTTCGTTGCGGGTTCCTGGGCCTGCTTCACATGGAAATCGTCCAGGAGCGGCTTGAGCGTGAGTTTGATCAGGATCTGATCACCACCGCGCCCAGTGTGGTCTATGAGGTGGTCAGGGGTGACGGCGAGGTGATCAAGGTGGAGAACCCGTCGAAGATGCCCGATGTCGGCCGCATTCAGGAAATCCGCGAACCCATCGTGACGGTTCACCTCTACATGCCGCAGGAATATGTGGGGCCGGTCATGATCCTGGCCAACCAAAAGCGCGGCCAGCAGATCAACATGGCCTATCACGGCAAGCAGGTCATGCTGACCTACGATCTGCCGCTGGGGGAGATCGTGCTGGACTTCTTTGACAAGCTCAAATCGGTCAGCCGTGGCTATGCGTCCATGGACTATGAATTCAAGGAGTACCGCAAGTCCGATGTGGTCAAGGTGGACATGCTCCTCAACGGTGAGAAGGTCGACGCCTTGTCGATCATCGTGCATCGCAGCCAGGCCCAGTACCGGGGACGTGCAGTCGCGGCCAAGATGCGCGAGATCATCAGCCGGCAGCAGTTCGACGTTGCCATTCAGGCTGCAATTGGAGGCAATATCATTGCCCGTGAGACAATCAAGGCTTTGCGTAAAAACGTGATTGCCAAGTGCTACGGGGGGGACATCACCCGCAAGCGCAAGCTCCTTGAAAAGCAGAAGGCCGGCAAGAAACGCATGAAGCAAATTGGAACCGTTGAGGTCCCGCAAGAGGCGTTCCTGGCCATCCTGCAGGTGGAAGAGTAAATCGCATGAGCACGCTGACCGCTTTTGTCCTGGCTGCCTTTGTCGGCTACGGGGGGTCTTGGTACCTGGGCTATATTGAAGGCAACTTCGCGCTCTTGCTTTTCATGGCCACCTTGGTGTCAGGACTGTATTGGCTGGCCGAGCGTTTTTATTTCCTGCCCCAGCGGCTTCGCGCCGCCCAGTCTTTCGAGGACGCACAAGCCCAGCGCCAGGCCGAGTTGCAGCGGCTGGGCGTGCGGGCCGATGAGGTGGATGTCACCCAGGCCAAGGCCAAGCTGCTCATGCAGCCCTGGTGGCTCGATTGGACCGCTGGTCTTTTTCCGGTCATCGCCATCGTTTTCATCCTTCGGTCTTTTCTGTTTGAGCCATTCAAGATTCCCTCGGGTTCCATGATCCCGACGCTGCTCATCAATGACCTGATTCTGGTCAACAAGTTCCACTACGGGGTCCGGCTGCCGGTGATCAACACCAAGATCATCGACAACAACAGCCCGCAGCGGGGCGATGTCATGGTGTTCCGGTATCCCCCCAAGCCCAGCCTGGATTACATCAAGCGGGTCGTTGGTGTTCCGGGGGACGAGGTGGCCTACCTCAACAAGCAACTTAGCGTCAACGGCAAAGCGCTCGATCAGAAAGCATTACCCGATTTTTTTGATGCCGATGCGCTGCGATATGCCAAGCACTTGGAGGAGCAGACGGCCGACGGGACCCGCAAGTACCGCATCATTGTCGAAGCCGATCGGCCGGCTTTCGTGCCGGGTGCCGAGAACTTCAAATTTCGAGAGAACTGTCGCTACAGCACCGAAGGCGTGGTCTGCAAGGTACCGCCAGGCCACTACTTCATGTTGGGTGACAACCGCGACAACTCGCTCGATTCGCGCTTTTGGGGATTTGTGCCAGAGGAAAACATCGTAGGCAAGGCCTTCTTTGTCTGGATGAATTTTGGCAACCTCAAGCGTATTGGATCTTTCGACTGACGTGAGAGCGGCTGACC
>CAYPSU010000222.1:0-2644 GCA_964413475.1 uncultured Polaromonas sp.
CCCCATCTTTCACATGGAAGCGGGCAATCGCTGCTTTGACCAGCGCGTACCCGAGGAAATAAATCGACGCATCGTCGACCATACAGCCGACATCAACCTAACCTACAGCACCATTGCCCGCGATTACTTGCTGCGTGAAGGACTGCCTCCCGACCAAGTGATCAAGACGGGTAGCCCTATGTACGAGGTACTGAATCATTACCTACCGAAAATTCAGGCATCAGACGTCGCGAGCCGCTTAGGGTTAAAGCCTGAAAGCTACTTTGTGGTCAGCGCCCACCGCGAAGAGAACATCGAGTCACAAAAGTCGTTCACCAAACTGGTAGCCGTACTCAACGCGATAGCCGAAGACCATTGCTTACCGGTGGTGGTGTCCGCCCACCCTCGTACTCAGAAGCGGGTGGATGCCTCTAATACTCAGTTCCACCCCTTGATACGGCTTATGAAGCCCTTAGGCTTTCACGATTACGTGAACTTGCAAATGCAGGCCAAGGCGGTACTCTCCGACAGCGGCACCATCAACGAAGAATCGTCGATTTTGAACTTTCCGGCGCTCAACCTGCGCGAGGCACACGAGCGCCCCGAGGGTATGGAAGAGGCCGCTGTAATGATGGTAGGCCTGGAGGTGGACCGTGTGCGACAGGGCTTGGCAATCCTGGAAACGCAGCCGCGAGGATTCGAACGCGGCATACGCTTGGTCGCTGATTACAGCATGTCGAACGTGAGCGCGAAAGTGGTACGCATCATCCATAGCTACACCGACTATGTGAACCGCGTGGTGTGGAAGAAATACTGAGGCGCGTTTGCGGATTCTTGTCGTCAGTCAATATTTCTGGCCGGAAAACTTTCGCGTCAATGACCTGGTGAAGGAATGGATGCAACGCGGCCATCAGGTAACGGTGCTCACCGGCATACCCAATTACCCCTCGGGCAAGGTATTCGATGCCTACCAAGATAATCCTGGAGCTTTTACCGAATTCGAAGGTGCTCAGGTGGTGCGTGTACCAATCCTGCCTCGCGGCACTGGGGGCTTGAGGCTGATGCTCAATTACCTGAGTTTTGTCTTTGGGGCCAGCAGTTTCGGGCCTTGGCGTTTGCGAGGTAAGCCAGCCGATGTAATTTTTGTGTTTGAGCCGTCGCCTGTAACGGTAGGGCTGCCTGCAGTCTGGTTGGGCAAGATCAAAAATGCCCCGGTGGTGTTCTGGGTTCTGGACTTATGGCCAGACACCTTGGCAGCTATGGGCGTGGTGCGCTCCCCTCGGATATTGGCTTGGGTAGGGCACATGGTCCGATTCATTTATAACCGTTGCACCCTGGTGTTGGGCCAGTCGCGAAGTTTTTTGGGTGGCATTGCGAACTACTGCGATGATAAAGTCAAAATCCGCTACTTCCCAAGCTGGGCGGAGGACCTGTTTATGGACGGTCACGTCCAACCGGCGCCGGAGGTGCCTGAATGGGTCGATGGCTTCACCGTGGTGTTTGCCGGCAACATTGGCGAGGCGCAAGACATGCCAGCTGTACTGGATGCCGCGGAGCGCTTGAAAGACCATGCCCGAATACGCTGGGTGATTGTGGGCGATGGTCGCAAATTCGACTGGCTGCAATCCGAGGTGATCCTGCGCGGCTTGGACAAGAAAGTCCTGCTGCCAGGGCGTTTCCCCATCGAGCGAATGCCATCTTTTTACGCCCATGCAGATGCACTCTTGGTCTCATTAAAACGCGACCCGGTCTTTAGCATGACGATTCCTGGGAAGGTACAGTCTTATTTGATGGCCGGCATACCGTTGCTGGGGATGCTGGATGGTGAGGGCGCAGCTGTCATCCGTGATTCAAATGCTGGTTTGAGCTGCGAAGCTGGCGATGACGCTGGGCTGGCCGAGGCTGTCCTCGTATTGGCCGCCATGTCAGCAGACGACAGAAAACAGCTGGGGTTGAATGGATGGACAGCTTGGAAGTACTGTTGATTGAGGCAGTAAGCATCAGCGAAGCCACTGCTAGATCGACAAAATGATGATCATGGTGACCGGTGCCACAGGTTTTGTTGGCGGTGCGTTGGTTCGGCGATTGGCTAGGGACCACTCATTCAAGGGTGTGGTCGCAGCCATCCGGCTTAATGCTGAGTCATTGCCCGAAGGGGTGCAATCAATTCAAATGGGCGATTTGTTGCCCAACACAGACTGGGGTCCAGCTTTACGGGGTGTTGGTGCTGTGGTGCACTGTGCGGCGCGCGTGCATGTGATGCGGGACGATTCGACAGATCCGTTAAAGGTCTACCGCGAGGTCAATGTGAGTGGTACGCTCAACTTGGCTCGCCAAGCTGCCTGTGCGGGGGTGTCCCGCTTTGTGTTCGTCAGTTCAATCAAGGTGAACGGTGAGGCTACCCAGCCTGCCCGACCGTTCACAGCCGATGACTTACCGGCGCCAATCGACCCGTACGGCATGTCCAAGCTGGAGGCCGAGCAGGGTTTGCGGGAAATTGAAGCGCAAACCGGCATGGAAGTGGTAATCGTGCGGCCTCCCCTAGTGTACGGCCCCGGGGTGAAGGCAAATTTTGCCTTGATGATGAGCTGGTTGGCGCGCGGCATCCCGTTACCTCTGGGTGCCATTCACAACGCTCGCAGTGTAGTCGCTCTGGATAATCTGG
>CAYPSU010000223.1:0-2638 GCA_964413475.1 uncultured Polaromonas sp.
TGTTGAGCTTGATGATCTTCTGACCCTCGTCCTCCATCTGCTTGGCGACCTCCACAATGGGGCCACGCACGTCGTAGAGGACATTGGCGAGCTTGGCAGATTTGGTGATGGACTTCATGGCAGATCAGGCCGGCTGAGCCAGGGGCAACTGCTGGGCGGCACCGCGCCGCCAGAGGCCCCGGACTCCGGTCGGAGTGAAACCTATAATTTGACCACACAAAGACCGAGTTCTTTCCGGCCGATGGGGCCCTTGCCCGCCCGGTCCCTGCCTTCCAAAAACCCGTCCATGAAGCTGCAACCGGACCGATCGGACGCGCCAACCATCCTGGGCTACGGCCCCGACTGGATCGGTGTCGGCCACCGTGGCACCGCTGAAAAGGTGCACCACAGCCTGGTCATCGACTCTCGCGGCCAGACCTTCGACTGGCAATGCGCGCGCTTTGAGGCGCTCGAGTCGATGCACTTCGACCGCCTGGCCGAAATGGCGCCCGAACTGGTCATTTTTGGCAGCGGGGCGCGACTGCGCTTCCCACCGCCGGCCCACCTGAGGACCCTGATGGCGCGACGTATAGGCATCGAAACCATGGACACCGTGGCAGCCTGTCGCACCTACAACATCCTGGCTGGCGAAGGCCGGCAGGTGGTGGCCGCCCTGCTGCTGGAACTACCGGCAGCGACGGACCCAGCGGGGGGTGGCTCGCTTTGAGGCTAAAATGTGCGGGCTCGACACCCGCGAGGGCCCAATGTTCAGAACCCACCCAAACTGGGTCTGGGCAAACCCAAGCGGGACTGCTCGATCCACCGAACAGCCACAACAACTAAAGGCCCCCCGGCCCTAAGCATCTTTCGTCAGGGTCCCCGCAGCATGGCAGTCGTTCTGAACAAACTCATCCCCGAATTCGAAGCGGTCGCAACCGGTGGCGTCAAAGTCACCCAAGGCAGCCATCTAGGCAAGATCGTGGTGCTGTATTTCTACCCCAAGGACAACACCCCCGGCTGCACCACCGAGGCCATGCAGTTCCGTGACCGCTACAAAGACTTCGTCAAGGCTGGCGCCATCGTCTTCGGCGTCTCGCGCGACAACATGAAATCGCACGAGGACTTCAAGACCAAGCTCGGCTTGCCCTTTGAACTCATCGCCGACACCGAAGAGAAGATGTGCCACATGTTTGGCGTGGTCAAAAACAAGATCATGTACGGCAAAAAGGTCAAAGGTATCGAACGCAGCACCTTCCTCGTTGGTGTGGACGGCCAGCTCAAGCAGGAATGGCGCGGACTGAAGGTGCCGGGCCATGTGGATGAGGTGTTGGCGGCGGTCAAGTTACTCAAGAAATCCGGCTGAAACGGTGGCCGTGCGTTTTACGCCGGGTCGTGCATAATCGTCTGCATGCCCTTGAACGCAGCAAGAGCCAAACCCTGCACAAAAAGCCGCCTGGCCCGTCCGGCGGCTTTTTCGCTGGTGGGCGGCCCATCTGGCGTGACGGGTGCGCCCTCGCCCGCTTGACCCTCTGATCCAACCCCCACCATGCCCCTGCCCCCTGCTCCGACCCAACGCGCCAGCATGCTCCCCCGTCAGGCCTATGAAAACTCGGCGCGCAGCGCAGTGCGGCATGAGAGCCGGGCCACCTCCACCACTGGACAAACGGCGCTGGCGCGACAGGAGGGGCTGGCCGAACATCCGAGCGCCTTCCAGCCTAGCCCCGTCAAGCCCGCCAAGTCAACCAAGACCAGCGCCCGACGCAAGTCGCAGCCGTCCCCGACCGAAACCCTCGCCAAAGACGAGCCCGCGAGTCCGGCTGTTAAAGCCTTGCCCCCAGCACGGGCTGCCAGCCGCGCCAAAGCTCGCAAGTCGGAAGGGCCAGCCAAACTGTTCGTGCTCGACACCAATGTGCTGCTGCACGATCCGATGTGCCTGTTCCGTTTCGAGGAGCACGACATCTTTCTGCCCATGATCGTGCTGGAAGAGCTCGACGGTCACAAGAAAGGCATGACCGAAGTCGCCCGCAATGCTCGGCAGACCAGTCGCACCCTGGATGCGCTGGCCGCTGAAGGCAGCGATATTGCCAAGGGCCTGGTACTGGCCAGCACCGGACACAGCGAGGCCGGCGGTCATCTGCTGTTTCAAACCCGCCCCCTCAGCGGCGAGCTGCCGATGGCGCTGCCGCAAGGAAAGGCCGACAACCAGATCCTCGGCGTGGTCGAGGCCCTGCGCAAGGAGCTGGCACCCCGCGAGGTAGTCCTGGTCTCCAAAGACATCAATATGCGCGTCAAGGCTCGCGCCCTGGGTCTGTCGACCGAGGACTACCGCAATGACAAAACCCTGGAAGACGGCGACTTGCTCTACAGCGGCTCGCTGGCCCTGCCGCCGGACTTCTGGACGCGGCAGAGCAAGACGATCGAGAGCTGGCAACAGGGCAGTCACACCTACTACCGCATCGGCGGACCCATCGTCGATAGCCTGCTGATCAATCAGTTCACCTACTTCGAGGCAGCCGGCGAGCCGCCGCTGTATGCCCGCGTCACCGAGATCCGCGGCAAGACCGCGGTCCTCAAGACCCTGAAGGACTACACCCACCTCAAGAATGCGGTCTGGGGCGTGACCATGCGCAACCGCGAGCAGAACTTCGCCATGAACCTG
>CAYPSU010000224.1:0-2537 GCA_964413475.1 uncultured Polaromonas sp.
ATCTACATCACCTCACTGGGCGCGCGCGAGGACATCAATCGGGCTGCGCACAGCCATGGCGGTGTGGTGCTCCATGACATCATCGACAACACTTTCGCTCGCAAGGCGATTGAAAAGGGCGCCGACGGCCTGGTGGCCGTAGCGGCCGGCGCTGGTGGTCACGCCGGGGTGAAGAGTCCTTTTGCCCTGATCCAGGAAATTCGCCAGTGGTTTGATGGCCCGGTGGCGCTCTCGGGGGCTATTTCCACCGGTGGGGCGGTGCTGGCTGCGCAGGCCATGGGAGCGGACTTTGCCTACATTGGGTCGGCCTTTATCGCTACCGAGGAGGCCCGCGCCGCGGACGACTACAAGCAGGCGGTGGTGGACTCCAATTCCGACGACATCGTCTACACCAATCTGTTCACCGGAGTGCATGGCAACTACCTGGCCCCTTCCATCCGCAAAGCCGGGCTGGATCCGGCCAATCTGCCCACCAGTGACCCCAGCAAGATGAATTTCGGTGGCGACGCGACGGCCAAGGCCTGGCGCGACATCTGGGGCTGTGGCCAGGGTATAGGCGCCATTGACAAAGTGCAAAAGGCTGGCGACTACATTGCCCAGCTGCGCCGCGAATACGAAGAGGCCCGCCAGCGCGTCTGCGCCTGAGCGGCTCAAGCCCTCAAGGGGCTTGGGGGGAGGGGTTGGGGAAGCCCCACAGACACCCGAAAAGGCTGTATATTCATACAGTACTTTTCGATCTTTTTGTTGCTGTGTCTGATCCAACCGTTCCTGAGATTGCCCAAGTGTGGCGGGCCAGTCAACTGGCGCGTGGCCGCGAGCCGGTGCTGCCCACGGGCTATGCCGCGCTCGATGCGGCCTTGCCCGGCGGCGGCTGGCCTGTAGGTGGCCTGACCGAGCTGCTGCAGGCGCCTGCCGTGCATGCCGAATGGGGCTTGCTGGCCCCCTCGCTGGCGCAGCTGGGCCCTCGTGCATTGGGTCGGGGGTCCCGCGCCCGTCCCACGTTGATGCTCATAGGCGCACCCCATCTGCCGTTTGGACCGGCCCTGGCCGCGCAAAACTGCGATCCGCATCGCCTGCTGCAGGTGCAGGCCGAGCGTCTGGCCGATCGCCTGTGGGCTGCCGAGCAGGCCTTGCGCTGCGCTGAGGTGCCGGCGGTGCTGGTCTGGCTGGAGAAGGTGGCCTCGCTGGCCCTGCGGCGCCTGCACACCCTGGCGCAAGCCCATTCGCGTCTGCTGTTTGTCTGCCGGCCCCAGGCTGCCGACCAGGAAGCCTCACCCGCGCCTTTGCGGCTGCGACTGCAGTGGTCTGCGGCAGCCCCTGGTGCGGCGGCAGTGCTCCAAGTCGAGGTGCTCAAGCGCCGTGGGCCGCCGCTTGCAGCCCCATTGCTTCTGCAGACTTCGCCGGTGGCCTTGCAGCAGTTGCTGGCGGCTGGTCATGTCCAGGCGCGGCGTCGCCGGTTGTCGGTCCGGCGATCCGCCAGTCCCCAGGAGGTGCCCGATGCTGTGGATCGCGCTGCGAGCGTGGCCTGATTCATTCGGCTCGGCAGAAGCTGCCCTGCAAGCGGCGCTGGCCTGCCACGCCCTGCGCTATACCCCCCGGGTGAGTCTGGCCCGCGATGCGGTGCTGATGGAGGTATCGGCCAGTCTGCGGCTGTTTGGGGGTCTGGCTGCCTTGCTGGTGCAGCTCAGGCAAGAGCTGCAGCAGGAGATGGGTTTCGATGATTCGGCGGGCTTGCGTGCTGCGGCTGGACGCACCTCTCTGCAGGCGCTGGCCCGCTTGCGTCTGGACCGACCCTGGCGCGAGACGGTCCGTATCCCTGCGATGGATCTGCCGCTGGCGACGCTTGATGCGGCGCAAGCGCATCTGGATTTACTGGGCAGCCTGGGCTGCCATCGCTGGCAGGATCTGCGCCGTCTGCCCCGCCAGGGCGTGGCGCGACGCTTTGGGCAGGACCTGCTCGATGCGCTGGATCAGGCTTTGGCTGAGCGGCCCGAAAGCCATCAATGGTGGCAGGCCGCTGAGGTCTTCGAGAGCCACCTGCAATGGCCGGGCGGCATGGAGCACACCGAAGGCTTGTTACAGGCCGCCCGACATCTGCTGCAGCATTTGCGGGCCTGGTTGCGGGTGCGCAGTTTGGGCGTATTGGGCGTGGAGTTGGCTTGGCACAGCGACAGCTGTCGCGGTGCCGCTGAACCGGTTTGTTTGCCCCTGCGCTTGAGCGAACCCACGCAGGACATGGCACATTTACAGCGATTACTGAGGGAACGTCTGCCGGCAATGCGCCTGCAGGCGCCGGCCCACGCTGTCAGCCTGCGGTCTCTGGAAACGGTGGCGCTGGCAGTCTGTAGCGAATCCCTGTTGTCTGACGAGCAGCGCCCGGGCGAGAGTCTGGGCCAGTTGCTCGAACGGTTGGAGGCGCGACTGGGCCGTGCGCAAATCCAGCGCTGGCAGCCGAGCGATCGTCATGAGCCGGAGTACATGCAGCAGTGGTTGCCGGCTTTGACGCCGCATCGCCGCGAGGGCGCGGCTCCCACAGC
>CAYPSU010000225.1:0-2405 GCA_964413475.1 uncultured Polaromonas sp.
CAATGCAGCGCCCGCTCCAAGCGCACGAGACAACGGTGCAGGGCACCAGCGATGGATGGCAAGGCCGTGTGTCGGACGCATGGTGGGTTGAGCAGGGGGGCGGTCACCCTGGAGGGTCGCGCACGGTGTGCTGCGGCGAAGACCATTCACGGTTTCGAAACACGCGGGATCCGTGCTGAGCGCCGCGCTCAATTGGCGCACCTTGCCGCACTAGAGATCCTGGGTAGAGCGATAGGACACATCACTGGGCCAAAGACCAGGGGGCCAAAGCCGTTTAGCTAGAAATCGGTGGGCATCAATTCGCCGTTCTCAGGCGGCTTAAGCCGGGGGGGGGGGACCTCTTTGATGAGCGACTCGACCATAGCCCGATCGACGGTATCTTTCCTGAAGTAGCCGGAAGCACCAGCCCGCTGAATGGGATGCAGCCCGTCGTGATCCACGGTTTCGATCGACAGACCGAACACTTTGATCTTAGGGAATTGCCTCTTTATGGCCGCTGTAGCCTGTATGCCATCAAACACGGGCATGGAGACATCCATCAACACAATGTCGGGTTCAAGTGCCGCCACTTTCTCGAGAGCCTCCGCCCCATCTGCTGCCTCGCCCACGACGCGCAATTCCGGCCGTCCACTTAGTAAGTTACGGACACCATCCCTGCAGATCTGGTGGTCATCAACGATCAGCACGCGCAGAGGGCGCTCCACCGAAGTTTGCAGCGCCGATAGTGCCCCCGACTTTGAAGAGACTCTTTCTTGATCTCCAGGGTGTCGAGGTACCTGGATCCTCACCCGACAACCATGGCCTGGGCTACTGTCCACAACCATCGAGCCACCCAGGATCTTCAATCGTTCGCGGATAGCCACCAAGCCCAGGCTATGCCCCATTGAGGTCGCGTTAAAGTCATCGCACACTACAAATCCGTCGCCATCGTCGCATACCTCTGCGTACACCTCGTCGTTCGGTGTCACGTTTGCCCTCACGAGGACGACCGCGGTGTTGGCGTGCTTCACAGAGTTGAAGATCAGTTCCCGGACGGACTCGAATATCAGAATCCGAGCCTCGATTGCCCCAGGGTCCGCCTCTGCATGGGCTTCAACCGTGACCTCCTTGCCGTACTTCTTATGCATCCACGTGGCAAGCCATTCCAACGCTTCTGGCAGCCCGCTGTTGTGCAGAACAGGTGGAAAGAGGTCAACGCTCAGAGACCGAGCAGCATCGATGGCCTCTATCAAGTTTTTTCTGGCATGCAACAGTAGTTCCGTTGGGCCAGTTTTCGTTATGGCGGAGTCCAGTGCGAATTTGCTTGCAACAAGGAACTGTTGCACCCCGTCATGAAGGGTCTTGCTAAGCAGTTGTCGGGTATTGTGTTCAGCAAGTGTGAGTTCAGTGGCCAGTCGCCGAAGTAGCGCCGACTGATGCTCAAGTTGAATGGATCTGGTGTGTAACGCACTTGCCGTTCGTGCTTGCAGGATGGTTGCCCAAAGGGTTACAGCCGCCCGATCGAGCAACCACACCTCTTCGTTTGACCAAGCCCTTGGTGAACCGACGTTTGCGCAGAGCGCCCCAACTAAGGTGCTCCCCTTGAAAACGGGGACAGCCAGAGCACCAATTACGGAAATTGCGGCAAGGGCCGCTCGAGCATGCTCAGGCACGAGGTCGCACCTCTGGGTGTCCTCAATCACAATGCAACGTGCTTGAGACCAGATCTCATGGGCCCAGGTGAAATCTGACAGTACGTACTTGCCGACTGCACTATTGGAGTTGTTGCGGTTAGCGTCACGTGCCACCGATATTCGATTCTCGGCTTCGGCGATCTCCAGAAAGACAACTCGATCCGCGCCTAGTGCTTCGCAGAGTAGAGCGCAAGCCTCCCCTTCAATCTCCTCCGGATCTGACAACGATCGCACGGTGTCGCCGAACGCCAGCAGGAACCGGCCCCACTTCAAAACAGAGCACGAGTTCCGAAGGCTTCGGGAATCAATAGTGAATGAACTACTACCTTCATGGGGCGTAGACATGACAAAGTGTCATGCTCGGAAAATTGGCAGTCAATATGACACCCTTATTTGCGTAGGGAAATAGATATGCGCTTCGAAACGGCCCCACCACAGAAGTCGGGTGTCCGAGCGCGGAGCACCAGGGTACTGGGCCGATCGTAGGAATTGCCGCTTGCGTGAGCGAAATAGTGAACAAGCCTTCAGCAGGAGTCCCAACCTGAATTGGGGGGGTGGGGGTACGGTAGGGGTAACGGCGCCAGGAAATTCAAGACCCCAGGGGTATGCGCCGTCGGAACGCGCCTTTTGCGCGGTCCACCCGTTCAGACCATCCTGCTGACCCGCCTTAACGCTTCCGACTTCAAGATCGCCCGCGTAAGGTCAGATTTATTGGGTAAGTTTTTGGGTATG
>CAYPSU010000226.1:0-2341 GCA_964413475.1 uncultured Polaromonas sp.
CACAACACCGAGTTCGCCACCAAAGGCAATGGGATGCGCGGTATTGACGCCCGCCTCAATTTCAACGGCCCGCTGCATGTGCGCCACATCGAAAACCTGGGCAATATGGCCAAGCAGGGCCTGTTCGTCTACAAGGGTCGCGGCAACACGGCCGACGGGGTCTTCGTGTCGGGCGAATGCGCCATGGCCACCGGTTCGTCGGCGCTGTACGGCAACATCAAGCGCAATGCCAAGTTTGCTTCAGGCATTGCCCCCCTGCCCTACTACCCCGACGTCACGGGTGCACCGCAGAACACGGTGATCGGTGGCGCCAGCTTGTGGGTGATGTCGGGCAAGAAGGACAACGAATACAAAGGCGTGGCCCAGTTCTTCGCCCATCTGTCCAAGCCCGAAGAAGCGGCCAAGAGCCACCAGCGCACCGGTTACCTGCCCCTGACCAAAGCCTCCTACGAACTGACCGAAAAATCGGGCTTCTACAAGCAGAACCCGGGTACCGATGTGTCGGTCGAACAAATGATCCGCAAGACCACCGACAAATCACGCGGTATCCGGCTGGGTAATTTTGTTCAGATCCGCACCATCAATGACGAAGAGCTCGAGCAGGTCTGGGCCGGCAAGAAAACGGCCAAAGAAGCGCTGGATGCTGCGGTCAAGCGCGGCAATGAACAACTCGAGCGTTTCCAAAAAGCCAACCAGGGAAAAAACTGAAGCTCGATCATTCCCGGCCTGTGCCGGGTTGGGTGCCTGAGCGCTGACCTGACCTGAGGCTCAAGAAGCCTCAGGTCAACTTTTGGCTATGGAAAAACGCGTCCGATTTCGCTCCCGGTGGCTGCCCTGGGTCCTGGTGGCCCCCCAGATGGCCATCGTGCTGGTTTTCTTTTTCTGGCCGGCTGCGCAGGCGCTTTACCAAAGCGTCCTGCAGCAGGACGCCTTTGGCACGTCCACGGAATTTATCGGCCTGGAAAACTTTCAGCGTTTGTTCGCTGACGACACCTATCTGGAGTCGTTTCAAACGACGGCGGTGTTTTCGGTGCTGGTGGCGGTCTGCGGTCTGAGCATTGCGCTGCTGCTGGCCGTCATGGCTGACCGGGTCATGCGAGGCGCCGGGATCTACAAAACCTTGCTGATCTGGCCCTACGCAGTAGCCCCAGCGGTGGCCGGGGTCCTTTGGCTCTTCATGTTCGCCTCGCCCATGGGGGTGGTCAGCCACCTGCTGCAAAGCCTGGGGCTGGACTGGAACCACATGCTCAACAGCCACCACGCCATGGCCCTGATTGTCATGGCCGCAGTCTGGAAGCAGATTTCCTACAACTTCCTTTTTTTCCTGGCCGGCTTGCAATCCATTCCCAAATCCCTGATTGAGGCGGCCGCCATCGACGGTGCCTCCCCCTGGCACCGCTTCTGGACCATCATCTTCCCGCTGCTCTCACCCACCACCTTCTTCCTGCTGGTCATCAATGTGGTTTACGCCTTCTTCGATACCTTTGCCATCATCGATGCGGCCACCCAGGGGGGCCCGGGCAAGGCCACCGCGATTCTGGTCTACAAGGTCTACTACGATGGCTTCAAGGCCCTCGATATGGGCGGATCAGCGGCGCAGTCTGTGATCCTCATGGCGATCGTCATTGCCCTGACCCTGGTGCAGTTCCGATACATCGAACGCAAAGTCCAGTACTGAAGACCATGATCCAACGCCGCCCCCTGCTCGATGTCCTGGCCCATGCCATCCTGATCCTGGGAGTGGCAGTGGTGGCCTTTCCGGTCTACCTGACCCTGGTGGCCTCCACCCAGTCGGCGCAGGAAATTGCGTCCAGTCGCCCTCTCTCGCTGCTCCCCGGCAGCCATGCCCTGGAGACCTACAAGGTGGCGCTTTTCGGAGGCGAGACCAGCGCCGGTAGCAAACTGCCCGCGGGTGCTCCCATGATGCTGGTCAGCCTGATCAGCGCCCTGGTGATTGCCATCGGCAAGATTGCCATCTCCCTGCTGTCGGCCTTTGCCATCGTGTACTTCCGCTTTCCTCTTCGGATGCTGGTGTTCTGGATGATATTTGTCACCCTGATGCTGCCGGTGGAAGTGCGCATCAGCCCCACGTACGCGGTGGTTTCGGACCTGGGCATGCTCAACAGCTATGCCGGCCTGACCATTCCGCTGATTGCCTCGGCCACCGCCACCTTCCTGTTTCGCCAGTTCTTCCTGACCGTTCCCGACGAACTGGTCGAAGCAGCGCGGGTCGACGGCGCCGGTCCGATGCGCTTTTTCCGCGATGTGCTGCTGCCGATGTCGGCCACCTCCATCGCGGCGCTTTTTGTGATTCAGTTCATTTACGGCTGGAACCAGTACC
>CAYPSU010000227.1:0-2250 GCA_964413475.1 uncultured Polaromonas sp.
CCCGCCATTGAAGGCGGCCGCGCGGTGTGGTGCCCGCCCTCCTTTCTGCCCACGGCCGACCAAAAGCCCGGCGTGCTTTTTCTCGATGAGATCAACGCCGCCCCACCCCTGGTGCAAGCCAGCCTGTATCAGCTGGTGCTTGATCGCCGTGTGGGCGAATATGTGTTGCCGCCCGGCTGGTGGATTGTGGCGGCCGGCAATCGGCAACAAGACCGCGCGGTGACCTTTCGGATGTCGAGCGCCTTGGCCAACCGCTTCGTGCACCTCGAGCTCGAGCCCGATGTGGACGAATGGCGCGCCTGGGCGCTTTCGCGCCGCATCAGCCCGCTGGTCACCTCCTTCATCGGGGTGCGGCCGGCCCTGCTGCTCGGTGAGGTGGGCGAAGGCTCGGCCTACCCCACCCCGCGCTCCTGGGAAATGCTCTCTGACGTGGTGCACGCCCTGGGCGGCCCCAAGGAGGCGGCCGACGTGCTCTCGGGCATCGTGGGCCAGGGCGCCGCCGTGGAGTTTCAGGCCTATGCCAAGCGCGCCATCAATGAAAAGGCCATCCGCAAGGTGGTCGAACACCCGCACGATGCCGACCTGCCGCAAGACCTGGACGGCACCTACATGCTCACCTCGTGGCTGGCCTTTCATGCCGCGCAGGAAGACGTCTCCAAGGCCAGCGCCGTGCTGCTGCAGCGCCTGCCGCCTGAATTTGGTGTGGTGCTGGCCCTGGACATGCTCAAGGCCCGGCCCGCCTTCATCAAGGAGCCCGGCTACCGTGACTTCATCAAGGCCCACGGCCACCTGATTGCCCGATGACCGCACCCGCCCCTGCTGCAGCCCCGGCGCGGCCCAAGCGCGCCAAGCCCAAGGCCCCCCCGCAGGCCGCAGACCTGAGCAAACAGGCCCTGGATGAAATCGCCCAAAGGATGCTGCGCGCCCGCATCCGCCTGAGCATGGAGCAGCCCTTTCTGGCCTCGGCCCTGATGCGCCTGCCTATTCGGCCTGTGCCAGGGGCCGCATGGTGCCGTACCGCGGCCACCGACGGGTATCACATCTTCTACAACCCCCGCTGGGTCGCCGATCTGCGCGAAGCCGAAATGCGCGGACTGCTGGCGCACGAGGTGCTTCATGTCCTGTTCACCCACAGCGACCGACGCCATGAGCGCGATGCACGGGTGTGGAACATCGCCTGTGACTACGCCATCAACTACCTGCTGATCCAGCGCGGCTTCAGCCTGCCCCAGGGCGGCCTGATCAGCAGCCGCGCCAAGGGCAAGACCTCTGAGCAGATCTACACCGAGCTGATGTCCCAAGAAGATCAGCTCACGGCAGCGCAGGCCTCGCCAAAACCAAAACACAAAAAACTGCAAGGGCCCAGCGATGAATCGGGCGACTCGGTGCCTGAAGTTGGCGACGATCTGATTGACCCTGACGATCCGCGCGTGCGTCCCGTGCGCAGCGCCGACGCGCCCGACCGCGAACAGATGGCCGAACTGCGGCGCGAACTGCGCCAGGATGCCCTGGCACGACTTAACGGCGAGGGCGCAGGCCAGTTTCGCAGCGAATGCGAGGCCGACGAGGCCCAGCGCATCGACTGGCGATCGCTGCTGCGGGCCCATCTGTCAGACCGCATCAAGGGCGATTGGACAAGCTTTCCCTTCAGCAAGCGTCTGGTGCACCGCGGGCTCTTCATGCCCTCGCCTGGCATGCAAGTCCCCGGCCATGTGGTGTTTGCCATCGACACCTCAGGCTCGATGTCCATCGATCTGCTGCAAGGCATCGTCGGCGAGTTGCGCTCGTTCAGGGAGGTGTTCCCCTGCCGACTGACGGTGCTGCAATGCGACGCCCTCGTGCAGTCTGTTGAAGCCTTTGATGCGATGGACGGTTACGAGATTCCGCAGAACTTTGAAATCCACGGCCGCGGAGGCACCGACTTTTGCCCGGTGTTCAGCTGGGTCGACGAACAATGCGACGTCGCCCTGGTGATCTACGCCACCGACGGCATCGGCGACTTCCCGGAAGAGGAGCCTGCGGTACCGGTGATCTGGCTGCACACCCCACCCCACCCGGAGAGCGCCAGGTTTCCCTTTGGGGCAGTGGTGAAGATTTCGCAGCAATGAGGGCGGTTTGACGGCCCAATCACGGCGATGGGCCAGCCAAGCCGCTCACTATTTGTCATTCTGACAAGCCAATGTTACAAACCTTCCATGTCAGAAACTGACCGCCTCTACCGGTACAAAACCCTCCTCAGCCAGCGGCGCA
>CAYPSU010000228.1:0-2226 GCA_964413475.1 uncultured Polaromonas sp.
CAGTTCAAGAACATTGCCGTCACCACGGCCTGACCTGGCGCGGCTCTGTGATCGGGGTCTACGACAGCGGTATCGGCGGCCTGAGCGTGCTGCGGGCCTTGCAAGCGCTGATGCCCCAGCAGGACTATGTGTACCTGGCCGATAGCGGTCACGGACCCTACGGCGAGCGCGACAGCGATCACGTCCTGGCCCGCGCGCAGCGGGTCACCCACTGGCTGGTAGAGCGCGGCATCGACGCCTTGGTGGTGGCCTGCAACACCGCCACTGCGGTGGCCATCGAAGCCCTGCGCGGACAGCACCCGGAGCTGCCCATCATTGGCGTGGAGCCAGCCCTCAAGCCAGCCGTCAGCCTCAGCCGCACCGGCCGCATCGGCGTGATGGCCACCCGTGCCACCCTGACCAGCCCCAGGTTTGCCCGGCTGCTGCAATCGCTGCAGGGTCAGGCCCACTTCGAATGTCGGGCCTGCGATGGTCTGGCGCTGGCCATCGAACGCAGTGCTGACCTGGGCCCCACTGCAAGCTCAGCGGCTCAAGCCCTTGCCGAGCTGCGCAGCTGCGCCCAGGCCCATGTGCAGGCGCTCGGTCCCCTGGGCCGCACGGCCATAGACACAGTGGTTTTGGGCTGTACCCACTACCCTTTGATCAGCCCCCTGCTACAAGAATGGATCGGCCCCGACGTTCAGCTGCTTGACACCGGGTCGGCCGTCGCGCGGCAAACCCTCAAGCGGCTGCAAGAGGCGGGGCTGACCGAGCCCCTGGCGACCCAGGGCGTGATCGAACTGCTCAGCACCGGATCGGTCGAGGCCTTGCAGGCGGCCGCACAGCGGTGGGTAGAAGGTCCGAAAACTGTTCGTGCTTTGCATCTGCCCTGAACAGCGGCCCGGCAGGGCAAGGGCTCAGTGCAAGTGGCGAGGCTTGCGGCCGCCACCGTGCCCGCCCGACGAGCCGCCCGAACCTCGCGGCGGACGGCCGATCTGCATGGAGCTGACCAGGTCATTGAAACGCCGCTCAAACAGGCGGTCGATCGCCTCGACCACTTCGCCGAGCTCGGAGCTGTCGAAATGCCGCTCCATCAGGCCGATGGTGTCCTGCACCAGCAGATCGCGCTGCACCTGCATGATGGCCGCCGGCGACGGCCCCACGAAGTACATCACAAAGTCGTCCCGCGCCTGAGCTGAGTCCGGGCCGTCCTCGGCCGCATCGTCCTCGAACTGCGCATCGTAGAAGGTCACCTCGATGGCAGCGCCAGAGGCCGTCAGGTCGTTGAGGGCCATGCAGGTCTCCTCAATCACCTGCCGGAAGTCATCATCGCCGCTGACCGTCCAGCACATCTGCAGCAGCTGCTGCTCGGCATCAAAGCGAATCCCCGGCTCCTCTTCGTAGGCACTGGCCGCCCCTGCGGCCAGCGAGCGAGCGCCGGCGTACTTCCAAAGCGGCCTGAGCGCCTCCTGCAGGTGCTGGTAGGTCACATCCGGCTTCATCGGCACATCAGCGTGCACATGGATTTCCAGGGGAGCTTCGTAGGCAGGCATGACCGAATCTTAACCGGGGCCACCGGCTGGCCCGGAACGCAGCTCTGCCTGGGCCGGCCACAGGAGGGCCGAACCGAAAACACACCCCAGCCCTCAGGGTCAGATCCCCAATCGGGACCGGGCGATTTCGTCCTGGATGTCCTTGGCCACCCGGGAGGGAACGATCACCTTGTTGAAAGGCAGAAACGCCACCCGAATCAGCTTCCAATGCCCGCCGATATTGGGGATGGTCACGATCAGGAAAAACAGACACAGATTGGCAAAAGACGCCAGCAGATGAACCAGAGCCAGCGCCCAACCGAAGGTCAGCATCCACAGCACATTAAGCACCGCGCTGACATTCTTGAGCGCAAAGTCCAAGGAAGAGCCGTCCTCGGCCAGGCCCCTGATCTGCCGGTAGCGGTCCAACTGCGCCCGGGTGACCACATCACGCCCAAAAGGCCAAAGCGCGAAAAGGGCCAGCCGAAACAGCGGAATGAACATGGGAAAGAAGATCACGGCACCCAGGGCGTAACCGAGAAAAAGCGCCCAGCCGCCCAAGAAAAACCAGATGATGTTCCCTAAAAGAGCCATAGCCAACTCCACGCCGCGATGAATGAGTGAAGCGGCCAGGCAAAGGTTCCGAAGGGCCCCGTCACACGGGTCGCAACCTGCTTGTTGGCCCGCGAACCCATTGTCGTCGCACTTGCACGGC
>CAYPSU010000229.1:0-2156 GCA_964413475.1 uncultured Polaromonas sp.
CCGTTCTGGAAGTTGCCGCCCTGGAACTCAGAGGGGCTCAGGCCGTTGAAGGCCACCAGGTCATAGCTGTTGGTGTACTGATAGCCAATACGCACAGCACCGAGGTCTTTAGAGGACAGGCCCAGGAAAGACTGACGATTATTGCCGGTGGAATAGGTGTAAGAAGCGGCGTCCACCTGGTGGGAGGCGCCGCCGGTCCGCTTGTTGAAACCATCAGCGGCGGTCGGGGCAATACCCTGCTCTACGGTGAAAGAGGCCGACAAGCCGCCACCGAGGTCTTCGGTACCACGGAAGCCGATGCGGCTGCCGGCATTGCTGCCGTCCATGATGCCGGAGGTTTTGAGGTGGACAGAACCATTCAGGTTCGTGGTCTTGTGCGAGCCAAAGCCGACGTCCACCAGACCGTACATCGTCACGCTCGACTGAGCGAAGGCGCCTGTAGCTGCCAGAGCAGCCCCAAAGGCTTGACATTTTTGGGCTCGGAGTTCTTGAAAAAGCTTTATTTATCGGCGACTATTCTCAACGGGTCGGCGTGCCGATCCTGCCCGAGTTGTCTGGCCTCTTGCATACAACTGGGACCTTCCTCGCAGACCGTCTAACTAACCAGCTTGCAGTCCATGGCCGATCGGTGGCCTAGTCCATCGATCTCATGAGTGGGTAAGCAAATGAAAAAGCGTCGCCAGGAACATGACAGCCTGTTCAGACTCATTTAGCCTTTGCAGACCATGCAGGAAGTGGATCGACTTGTCAATCGTGAGGCGGCCAATGATGGCTCGTCCGTTGCGGCGGGTCGGACCAGGTCGCGCGAGCGCACGGTGCCCTTGCCCGAGACCATGCACCCGGTGCCTGGCTACCCGGCCAAGCTGTTGGTCTTCAAGATGGCAGCCAGCCGTTTCTGGCAGATGCGCTGCTGGATGAACGGTCGCAGCCACAGGCGCAGTGCCCGGACCGAATCACTGCGGCTGGCCTTGCACGCAGCCCGGCTTTTTTATCAGGAACTGATCACACGCCACAGCGCCGACAGCCAGGCCCATCAGCCTCTGCTGCCCGGTTTAGCGCCCGTGCAAGCACCGGCTCCAGCAGTGCCCATGCGCGTCGCTGGGCCGGTTCACAGCCCGGTCTTTGGCACCCTGGCCGAGCAAATGATGCGCGCCGAACACGCCCGCACGCGGCGGCGCGAGCTGTGTCTGGGGACCTGGCAGGTGATGCGTAACCGACTCGATGCCAACATCCTGCCGCGGTGGGCCAATACCCCGTTGCACGAAATCGACCACCTGGCCCTGCTTGAATTGACCCAGGATCTCAGCGATCGCTTGAGCACCACCACGGTCAGCCAGTACCTGGTTCTGGTGCGCAAGGTCCTTCTCCATGCCCAGGCACGTGGTCTGATCGAAGCGCTGCCCGTGTTCCCTAAAGTCAAAGTGCATTCCACCCCGCGCGGTGCGTTCACCCCGAGCGAGTACTGGCAAATCATTCGTTGCGCTCGTCGTTTGCGGGGCCACGAGTTTCCGCTGTCCGCCGATCAGATTCGCGAGCGTTACAAGATCCGGCGTTCGGAGCAGACGATGCCGCCTGATTTGTCTTGGGTCATCGGCTTTATGGTGGCTAGTTTCATACGGCCCAGCGACCTCAAAACGCTCAAGCATCGTCATGTGGAGGTGGTGCGCTCTAGTCACCTGTATTTGCGTTTGACTCTGCCCGAAACCAAGCGTCACGACAAACCCATCGTGACCTTGCAGCAGGCGGTGCGGCTATATCGCGTGATGCAGCAGGCGCAGCAGGCGGTCGGTTTTGGCGGACCCGACGACTACCTGTTTCTGCCGTATTTGCGGGATCGCAATTACGCTCATTGGGTCCTGAGCTTTCACTTCAATTGGGTATTGGCGGCTACCGGTTTGAAGATGGGGCCGCACGGTCAGCCCCGCAGCCTTTACAGCTTGCGTCATTCGGCCATCACCTTTCGTCTGCTCTACGGCCAGGGCATCGACCTGCTCACCTTGGCCCGCAATGCTCGAACCAGTGTGGATGTGATTAATCGGCACTATGCAAGCACCGTCACTGGCGAGCAGAACATCGATTTGCTGCAAAGCCGTCGTCGCAAGTCCTAGCGCGGTTGGACGTTTTGTGTGGACAAATTCGGCGCCGGTAGCAGACTG
>CAYPSU010000230.1:0-2144 GCA_964413475.1 uncultured Polaromonas sp.
GGGGGCTCCTTTACGCCGGAGTCTGCACCTGGCGGCTCCTTGACTCCCGAATCCGCACCTGGGGGTTCTTTCACACCGGCGTCCGCACCGGGCGGCTCCTTCACGCCGGTATCCGCGCCGGGCGGCTCCTGCACGCCCGATGCCGAAGGCTCCCTCAAACCGCCCGCATCGGCCGCGGGGGGTTTCTCAGACTCTCCAGCCGCCGCAGGCTCTGTCACCCCACCGGACGCACTGACGGACGTCTCGACTTGTGCCGGCTTGGTGTGTAGATGCCAGGACCAACCGGCTGCCAGCAGGAAAAAGAACAAGGGCAGGAACACCACCAGCCACTGCTTGCGCAGATAGGCGGGCTGGTCCCGCAACAAAGAAGCGCCGCGCAAAAGACCCGGCAAGGCCAGCCGCGAAACCTCGCTTGACAAGCGATCCAAAGCCGGTGGCAGAGGTACAAACCGCTGCTCTGCCGACAGCGGCGGCATGAGATTGGGCTTGATCTTGGCCAACAGGATGACATAAAGGATGTACAGACCAGCCAGCATCAGACCCGGGAAGAAGGCCCCGGCATACAACTGAACCACCGACACGCCGGCAGTGGCGCCGTAGACGATGAGCATGACCGATGGCGGAATGAGGATGCCAAGACACCCGCCGGCCGTGATGGCCCCGGCGGAGACCCGGACGTCATAACCGCCCTTGAGCATCTGCGGCAAGGCCAGCAAGCCCATCAGCGTGACCACCGCTCCCACAATGCCAGTGGCGGTGGCAAAAACCGCGCAGGTAAAAAGCGTAGCCACCGCCAGCGAACCGGGCACCCGCGCCAGGGCCAAATGCAGGCTGCGGAACAACTTGTCGATCAGGTTGGCCCGCTCGACCAGATAGCCCATGAACACAAACAGCGGAATGGAAATGAGCACATCGTTGCCCATGACCTTGAAGGCCGACTGCACCATCAGCGTTAACGTCTTGCCGGCATCGCGCTCATAGGCGAGCCAGGTGAAGATCATGCCCATACCCATCAGGGTGAAGGCCGTCGGAAAGCCCAGCATGATGGCCACCACCACCAAGGCCAGCATCATCAGGCCCAGGTGGCCGGTGCTGACGGTGTCGGCCATGATCAGCATCAAGGCCGTACCCGCGATGATGAGGGCCATCAGAATGAAGCCGAAATACAGCTCCTTGCGAATCTTGATCATCGTGCAGACCCCCCAGGGGCAGCCGCATTGACATCCTCGGCCTTGACCATTTCCTTGAGCTTGTCGACATCGACCTCCTCGACGTCCTGCTCACGCGAGGGCCACTGGCCATCCCGGATGCACTGGATGCAGCGCACGATTTCAACCACGCCCTGCAGAAGCAGCATGAAGCCGGCCAATGGAATCATGAACTTGAAGGGATACAGAGGCAGCGGCGTGGCCGAGAAGGTGCTCTCGCGGATAGCCAGCGACTCCTGTGCGAAAGTCCAGCCGGCCCACGTCAGAGCGATGATGCCAGGCAAAAAGAAAAGGCCATAAAGGATCAGGTCGATCCAGGCCTGCGTCCGTGGCTGGAAAAATCCGTACAGGACGTCACCGCGGACATGGCCGTTCTTGGCCAGGGTGTAAGCCCCCGCCAGCATGAACAGGGTGCCGTACATCATCAGCTGCGCATCCAGCGCCCAATCATGGGGATTGTTGATGATGTAGCGCGAATAGACCTCCCAGGAAATCAGGCAGGTCAGCACAATAATCAGCCACGCAAAGGCCTGGCCAATCCAGGTCGATGCGCGATCCACGGCAAGCAGAAAGTTTTTCATCGTACGGCCCGGCCCCAGCCGGGTCCTCTAAGGCAAGCAAAAATACAAAAAGCCGCCGGGGTCGCCGGCGGCCGTCTCAGGCTGTCAGACCATCAAGACTTTTTAGCCGGCTGAGCAGGCTGCCTGAAATAACGGTTCCAGGCCATCTTAAAGTCAACCATGTAGTCGTTCTGCCAGGAACCCGCGCGCTGAGCAAAGGCACGCTGAGAGTCCATCACCCGCTTGAAGAACGGATTCTCGCCAGACTTGGCTGCGGTGACCTTGTCCCAGGCATCGAGCTGCGCACGCAGGATGGCGTCAGGCGTCTTGAAGAAATTGACCTTGTCCTTGGTCTTGAGCTCGATGTAGTCCTTGG
>CAYPSU010000231.1:0-2106 GCA_964413475.1 uncultured Polaromonas sp.
AGGACCCGCTGCCCGAGGGCTGGCCCCAGGTGCGCAGCGTGGGCGGCGGGCTGATCCGCGACTTTCCCAATATCTCACGGGTGTCAACCCGGGAATACGGCCACCGGGTCGGCATCTATCGCCTGCTCGATGCGATGCGCCAGCGGGACATCCGGCCCACGGTGGCGGTCGACGCGCTGACCGCGGAGCAGTACCCGGAGCTGATCGACCGTCTGCACTGCGACGGGGCGGAGTTCGTCGCACACGGCCTGTCAGTCACCCGGCCCCAGACCAGCGCGATGACGCCGGACGAGGAGCGCGCCTACATCGCCGAGACGCTCTCGCGCCTGCGCGCCTGCGGCATCAACTCGCGCGGCTGGTTCGGAGCCGACTACAGCGAGTCCACGCTCACCCCGCAGTTGCTTGGAGAGTACGGCGTCGAGTACCTTTCCGACTGGGCCAACGACGAGCAGCCGTATCGCATGACAACGCCGGGCTCACTCATTGCCACGCCTCTGTGGGCTGACTTTGACGACCAGACGGTTTTGATCAACCGCATGTGCAACCTGGACCTCTTGGAGGACCACTACCGCAAGGCCCTTGACCAGCTCGCTCGCGACAGCCAGCGCAGCGCTCGGCTCCTGCACCACGCTGTGCGGCCCTGGGTGATGGGCGCGCCATTACGCATCGCCAGTTTTGAGCGGATGCTCGATCACGCGCTGTCGTTGCCCCAGGTCTGGATGCCACGCCTCGGTGAGGTGGTGGATGCCTGGCGGACGGTGAACAAGGATTGACCGAACCGACCGAAACGAATTGAATAGAACCTCATGAGCCCTGAAAAAACGGATTCCCCACTCAGCAGCGCCGCGCCGATGATCGTGCTCGAGCAGGTATCCAAGACCTTTGACGCGGGTACCGGGGTCGTCCATGCCCTGCAGCCCACCGACCTGCGCATCGAAGCCGGCGAGGTGGTCGGCCTGCTCGGCTTCTCCGGCGCTGGGAAAAGCACCTTGCTGCGACTCATCAACCGGCTGGAGGCACCCAGTGGCGGGCGCGTGCTGGTACAGGGACAGGACATCACCGAGTTGGGCGACGCAGACCTGCGCCAGATTCGACAGCGGGTAGGAATGATCTTCCAGCAGTTCAACCTGCTGTCCAGCCGCACCGCGCTGCAGAACGTCATGTTCGGCCTGGAGGTGAGCGGGCGCAGCGGCGACGAGATCCGAAGTCGCGCGCTGCAGGCCCTGGCCGATGTGGGCCTCAGCGAGAAGGCCCAGGCCTACCCGGCGCAGCTCTCGGGCGGCCAGAAGCAGCGAGTGGCCATTGCCCGTGCACTTGCCACTGAACCGAGCATCCTGCTTTGTGACGAGGCCACCTCAGCCCTAGACCCGCACACCGCCCTGTCCATCCTGCGACTGCTCAAATCGCTCAAGGAGCGGCGTGGCATGACGCTGGTCATTGTGACCCACGACATCAAGGTCGCCACCTACCTGTGTGACCGCGCCATCGTGCTAGAAAAGGGGCTGGTGGTTGACCGCATCGACATGAAGGCACCGCAACCTGCCAGCTTGCTGGGCAAATTCTTCTTCGAAACCGCAAAAGGCTGGACCGACCAGACCGTGCTGCCGCAGGAGGACGCATGAACGCCTTGTACGAGACCCTGGTCCAGTTCGGCCCTGCCCTGTGGAAGGCCACGCTCGACACCTTCTTGATGGTCGGCGTGACTATGCTGAGCGCCGTGGTTTTGGGCACACCCCTGGGGGTGATGCTGTTTCTTGCCGCGCCTGGTGGCCTCTACCCGCGACCCTGGCTGCATAAGCTGGCCAGCTACTTGGTGAACGCGCTGCGCTCCTTCCCCTTCATCATCTTGCTGGTGTTGCTGATTCCCTTCTCCCGCCTGGTGGTGGGGACCAGCATCGGCCCCAAGGCGGCGGCGGTGGCGTTGTCATTTGCGGTGATCCCCTACTTTGCGCGCCTGGTCGAACAGAACCTTCGCGACGTTCCGCGCGGCATGGTCGATATGGCCCGCTCCTGCGGTGCCTCGCCCACGCAGATCGTGCTACGGGTGCTGTTGCCAGAGGCGATGCCCGCTCTCCTTGGCAGCCTCACCGTCACCGCCACCGGCTT
>CAYPSU010000232.1:0-2092 GCA_964413475.1 uncultured Polaromonas sp.
ACCATGCCGATGACCGTGCCGAGGAAGCCGATCATGGGGGCGGCACCCGAGACCGTCGCGAGGGCAGGCAGGTTGCGCTCGAGGTTATAGACCTCCAGCTTGCCGATGTTCTCAATGGAGGTGGCGATGTCCTTGAGGTCTTTGCCGATGCGGCTGATGCCCTTGTCGAGCATGCGGGCCATCGGGGTGTTCGAAGTTTGGCACAGGTTGCGGGCGGAGGCGAAGTTGCCCTGGCTGATGTGGTCGCGCAACCGGTGCATAAAATCCGGCGCCACCTGCTGCGCCTTCCGGATGGCCATCGACCGTTCGATGAACACATATACAGCGACGACGGACATGAGCGCAAGCGGCACCATGATGTACCAGCCTCCGACGATGAACAGGTCGAGCAGGTTGACGGCTTCGGTGGCCGGAGTCGCCTCGGTGGCCACGTCTGCGGCCGGAATTTGGAAAAGCATGGAGGTAAGATTCAGCATGTGAACGCAAAAATGCGCGCAATTATTCTGCCAAACTGCCTCCCCGCGCCCCGCTTATCGACCCGCAGCCGTGAACAACCCCGCAGGCCGCTCAGGCGAACATCAACCAGTAGACGGCAATGCCGCCGAGGTAGCCCAGCGCCGCGAGCAAGCTCACGCGCTTGAGGTACCACATGAAGTCGATTTTCTCGAGCCCCATCACCGCCACACCGGCCGCAGAACCGATGATCAGGATGGAGCCGCCCGTCCCTGCACACAGGGCCTGAAGTTCCCAGAATGCCCCATCCTGCACGAACATCGCATCCCAAGCACTCAGCGCTTCACCGGAGGCAACGGGATACATGGCTTTCGAAGCCGCAACCAGCGGCACGTTGTCCACGATGGCACTGAGGAAGCCGATGGCCGTGTTGATGGCGTAGACGTTGCCGAAGGTGTCCCGCAACCAACTCGCAGCAGCAAGCAAGTGACCCACTTCCTGCAAGGCCGCAACCGCAAGCAGGATGCCGAGGAAGAACAACACCGAAGGGGTGTCCACCTTACGCAGCACCGCTAGTACGCTGATTCCTTGGCCTGCTGACGTGTCTTTGCCGCGGTGCATCAACTCCGTTGCCACCCACATCACCGCCAGGGCCAGCATCATCCCCATGAACGGCGGCAGATGCGTGATGGTCTTGAACACCGGCACGAACAGCAAGCCGCCCACCCCGAGGACCAGGGCCACGGTCCGCTCCCACGGCGCGATGCCCGTTTGCTCCGCAGCTTCGTTGATCGCAGGCCGTTGGACGTCTCCGCTCATGCGGAACGACAAAATCACGAGCGGCACCAGCAAGACCGTAATGGATGGCAAGAACAATGCGGAGATGATTCCTCCGGTGGTGATTTGGCCGCCAATCCACAGCATGGTCGTGGTCACGTCGCCGATGGGCGACCAGGCCCCACCCGCATTTGCTGCAAGCACCACCATACCGCCGAAGAACCAGCGCGTTTCCTTGTCGTCGATGAGCTTGCGCAGCAGCGAAACCATCACAATGGCCGTCGTGAGGTTGTCCAGTACAGAAGACAGGAAGAAGGTGAAGATCGAAATGATCCACAGCAGTTTCACCTTGTTCCGCGTGCCGATTTTGTCGGTGATGACCTTGAAGCCTTGGTGCGCATCGACCAACTCCACGATGGTCATTGCACCCAGCAGGAAGAACAGGATGCTGGCGATTTCCTGCACATGGTGCATCAGTTGGTGCTCGAAAAAGGCCTTCAGTCCACCTTCCCCTGCATGGGCAAAGGCATCGGCCAAATGCGCCGGCGGACCGTCCGATCCCAGCACAAAGAGGGTCCAGCAGATGGTACCGGTAAGCAAGGCCGTGGCAGCCTTGTCGATGCGCACCGAGTGCTCGAAGGCAATGAACGCGTAGCCGAGAACAAACACCGCGATGATGGCGAATTCCATGGTTGCAGGTCAATGCGGCCCAAACAGCTGAGCCGCCCGAAAGTTCGCGCGACCTTGGGAAAAAATGTCCTCTGCCCGTCGAAAATTATCCGCGCACCCCGAGCCGGTCGAGCGCCACGCGGAACGCGGCGGCCGTCAGCCCCGTCTTCCCCGGCGAAACTGCATGCACCTC
>CAYPSU010000233.1:0-2086 GCA_964413475.1 uncultured Polaromonas sp.
CAGTACTTAAAGAGCTGGCCAAGCACCGCATCCACATGTTCCCAGCCGTCAGCACCCTGTTCAACGGCTTGGCCAACCACCCCGACTTCGGCAAGGTCGACTGGTCGCACCTGAAAGTCTCGCTGGGCGGAGGCATGGCGGTACAAAGCGCCGTGGCCAAACTCTGGCTAGAAAAAACCGGCTGTCCAATCTGCGAAGGCTATGGTCTGTCCGAGACCTCGCCTTCGGCCAGCTGCAACCCGGTCACCAGCCGCTCCTTCAGCGGCACGATCGGCGTGCCCATCCCCAGCACCCGCTTCAAGCTGCTCGACGACGAAGGCCGCGAAGTCCCGCTGGGTCAGCCCGGCGAGATTGCGATCCAAGGGCCACAGGTCATGGCCGGCTACTGGCAACGACCGGAGGAAACCGCCAAGGTGATGACAGCCGACGGTTATTTCCGTTCGGGCGACATCGGTATCGTCGACGAAAACGGTTTCTTCAAGATCGTCGATCGCAAGAAAGACATGATCCTGGTCAGCGGCTTTAACGTCTACCCCAATGAGATTGAAGACGTGGTCGGCAAGCTCGAGGGCGTGCTCGAGGTGGCCTGCGTCGGCATGCCCGATGACAAGCAGGGCGAGGCGGTGAAACTGGTCATCGTCAAGAAGGACGCGGCCCTCACCGAAGCACAGGTGCGCGACTACTGCCGCGCCAACCTGACCGGCTACAAGCAACCCAAAGTGGTGGAATTCCGCGCCGAGCTGCCCAAGACACCGGTGGGCAAAATCTTGAGGCGCGAACTGCGCGACAAGCCGTAAGCCCCGCGCCGGCGGCGAGCCTGAGGAGGCCCCTGATGAAAATGCATCGCAGACTTTTCCTGACCGCCGGAGCCGCTGTCGCTGCTCCCTCGTTGTGGGCACAAAGCGGTCACACCCACCCTGGCGGTCATGCGTCGGCCCCGCTACCGGTGGCACCGCCCTCGGCCGAGCCCTACGCGCGGCTGCGCGACGGCCAGCCGCATCACCTCACCCCCGACCAGACCGCACAGCGATCCTTCCAGAGCCCGGCTCCCGCCGGCCCGCAAGGGCGCTGGGTGGCGCGCGCGGCCCTGCCCATCCCCCGCAGCGAAATGGCCTGGGCCACCGAATGGGCGGGGCGCATGCACGTCATTGGTGGCTACGGCGAAGGGCGGGTGGACCGCGGCTATCACCATGTTTACGAGCCGCGCACCGACACCTGGTTCAACGCCGCTGCGCTGCCGCGCGGGGCCAACCATGTGGCGGTGGTGGCCGACAAAGGGCGCATCTACGCCTTCGGTGGCTTCACCGAGCAAAACCGCAATCCCGACAGCCATGCTTATGCGTATGACGTGGCCAGCAACCAGTGGAGCACCATTGCGCCACTGCCCAGGCCCCGCGGCGCGGCTGCCGCGGTGGTGATGGGGGGGCTGATCCACCTCATCGGCGGGGCGGGTGCGCCGACCGACGAGCGCGCCAGTGTGGGCTGGCATGAGGTCTACGACCCGCTGACCGACCGCTGGAGCCGACGCAAGGCGTTGCCCGGCGCGCGCGATCATGTGGGATGCGTCGCCTGGCAAGGCCGCATTCATGTGGTGGGCGGGCGCTTCAACACCTTTGAATACAACACCGACCTGCACCATGTCTATCTGCCTGAGCGCGACACCTGGGAGCTGCGCTCGCCGTTGCCGGTGGCTCGCTCGGGCCATGGGCTGGTGGTCTACCGCGACCGCCTGTTTGCCATGGGGGGCGAAGGCGGCATCATCAACCGCGCGGGCCAGCAAACCGTGTTCGGGCAAATGGAAAGCTACGACGCCCAAAGCGACCGCTGGCAGGCCCACGCCCCGATGCCCACGCCGCGCCATGCGGTGGCGGCGGTGACGGTGGGCGATTGGATCTATGTCGCCGGCGGCGGCGCCGTTCTGGGTGGCAGCGTGCAATCGGCCATACACGAGGCCTTCACCCTGGGGGGCTGACGACCCAGACCGGGCCGCAGAGCACGAGTTTGCACCGGAGTTTTAAGAGCGCGCCCCGGCGCGATGCGGCAATCGCCGCGAGGGCGCGGCTCCCACGGATTCGGATTCATCGCC
>CAYPSU010000234.1:0-2081 GCA_964413475.1 uncultured Polaromonas sp.
TCACCTCGATCTCCAGCATCGACGACCCGGGCCGCCTGGCCGACACCATTGCCGCTCACCTGCCGCTCAAGCTCGAGCACAAGCAGGAGGTGCTGGACCTGGCCGACATTCAGAAACGCCTGGAAAACCTGTTTGCCCAGCTTGAGCGGGAAGTCGACATTCTCAATGTCGACAAGCGCATCCGCAGCCGGGTCAAGCGCCAGATGGAAAAGAATCAGCGCGACTTCTACCTCAATGAGCAGGTCAAGGCCATCCAGAAGGAGCTGGGCGAGGGCGAGGAGGGGGCCGACATCGAAGAGATCGAAAAAAAGATCAAGGCCGCCAAAATGCCTGCCGAGGCCCGCAAAAAGGCCGAAAGCGAGCTCAAGAAACTCAAGCTGATGTCGCCCATGTCGGCCGAGGCCACCGTGGTGCGCAACTACATCGATGTGCTGACCGGTCTGCCCTGGAGCAAGAAGACCAAGATCAAGCATGACCTGGCCAATGCCGAGACCGTGCTCAACCAGGACCATTACGGCCTGGACAAGGTCAAGGACCGCATTCTGGAATACCTGGCCGTTCAGCAACGGGTGGACAAGCTCAAGGCGCCCATTTTGTGTCTGGTCGGACCCCCGGGCGTGGGTAAAACCTCGCTGGGTCAGTCGATTGCCAAGGCCACCGGTCGCAAATACGTGCGCATGGCCCTGGGCGGCATGCGCGACGAGGCCGAAATCCGTGGTCACCGCCGCACCTACATCGGGGCCATGCCCGGCAAGGTCCTGCAAAGCCTGAACAAGGCTGGCACCCGCAATCCGCTGTTTTTGCTGGACGAGATCGACAAGCTGGGAACCGATTTCCGTGGCGACCCCTCCAGCGCCTTGCTGGAAGTGCTCGACCCCGAGCAGAACCACACCTTCGCCGACCATTATGTCGAGGTGGACTTCGATCTGTCGGATGTCATGTTCGTGGCGACGTCCAACTCGATGAACATTCCGCCGGCCCTGCTCGACCGTATGGAAGTCATTCGTCTGTCGGGCTACACCGAGGACGAAAAGACCAGTATTGCCACCCGTTACCTGCTGCCCAAGCAGATGGAAAACAACGGCATCAAGGTCAATGAACTGGCCGTGAGTGAAGAGGCGATCCGTGATGTGGTGCGCTACTACACCCGAGAAGCGGGCGTGCGTTCCCTCGAGCGTGAACTCTCCAAGATCTGCCGCAAGGTGGTCAAGGGCTTGTTGCTCGGGCAGATGAAGCCGCAGGTGCAGGTCACCCCTGACAACCTGAATGATTTCCTGGGCGTGCGCAAATACAACTATGGTCGCGCCGAACAGAAAAACCAGGTCGGGCAGGTGGTCGGCCTGGCCTGGACCGAGGTCGGCGGCGACCTGCTGACCATCGAAAGCGCACTCATGCCCGGCAAGGGGGCCATCACCCGTACCGGCTCGCTGGGCGATGTGATGAAGGAATCGGTCGAGGCGGCGCGCACCGTGGTGCGCAGCCGGGCACACAGCCTGGGCATCAAGGATGAAACCTTCGAAAAGAAAGACCTGCACATCCATGTCCCCGATGGCGCCACCCCCAAGGACGGCCCCAGCGCTGGCATAGCCATGACGACCGCCATGGTGTCGGCGATGACCGGCATTCCGGTTCGCGCCGATGTCGCCATGACGGGCGAGATCACCCTGCGTGGCGAAGTCACCGCCATTGGCGGGCTGAAGGAAAAACTGCTGGCCGCCCTGCGTGGTGGCATTCGCACCGCCCTGATCCCCGAGGACAATGTCAAGGACCTCCAGGAGATCCCCGACAACGTCAAAAACGGCCTGGAGATCATCCCGGTCAAGTGGATTGATCAGGTGCTCGAAGTGGCTTTGCAGAACAAGCCGGTGCCCCTGACCGAAGAGGAAGTGGCAGCCGCTTCGGTGGCCGCTTCAGCCACGCCCTCCAAGGTCGAAGCGGTCAAGCACTGAGCCGGTGACCCAGTGCGCAATCGGGACCGGGGTGGCCTCATCAGAGCCTGAAATTGCGCTACAATGAAACGCTCCTGACGCGGGAATAGCTCAGTTGGTAGAGCGCAACCTTGCCAAGGTTGAGGTCGCGAG
>CAYPSU010000235.1:0-2064 GCA_964413475.1 uncultured Polaromonas sp.
GACGGTCTACTTGATGTTCCTGATGTGGCTGGGTGAGCAGATCACCGAGCGCGGTTTGGGTAACGGCATTTCGATTCTCATCTTTGCCGGTATCGCTGCAGGCTTGCCCAGCGCCATGGGCGGCCTGATGGAGTTGGTGCGTACCGGTGCCATGAGTATTCTGGTGGCCCTGGTGATCGTGGTGTTGGTCGGCCTGGTGACTTATTTCGTGGTCTTTGTCGAGCGCGGCCAGCGCAAGATTCTGGTCAACTACGCCCGGCGGCAGGTGGGTAACAAGGTCTATGGGGGCCAGTCCTCGCATCTGCCCCTCAAGCTCAATATGGCTGGCGTGATTCCTCCGATTTTTGCGTCTTCCATCATCTTGCTACCAGCTACTGTGGTGGGCTGGTTCTCTACGGGCGAGAGCATGACCTGGCTTAGGGATCTGGCGGCCACGTTGGCTCCCGGACAACCAATTTATGTTTTGCTCTATGCGGCAGCCATCATCTTTTTCTGTTTCTTTTATACGGCGCTGGTGTTCAACAGCCGCGAGACGGCCGACAACCTCAAGAAGAGTGGCGCGTTCGTGCCGGGCATCCGTCCGGGCGACCAGACCGCGCGGTACATCGACCGCATCTTGCTGCGTCTGACCTTGGCCGGTGCCGTCTACATCACATTTGTGTGCTTGCTGCCTGAGTTCCTGATTCTCAAGTACAACGTGCCCTTCTATTTCGGGGGCACCTCCCTGTTGATCATTGTGGTTGTGACGATGGACTTTATGGCGCAGGTACAGAACTACCTGATGTCGCAACAGTACGAGTCGCTGCTTAAGAAGGCTAATTTCAAGACCAGCCCCTGAACAGGCAGGTTGCCCTGATTGTTGAGGCCTGCCCCTGGGGTTTGGCCGGTGTCTAGGAGAGAAAAGTGAGAGTTTCAGCTTCGGTCAAGAAAATCTGCCGCAACTGCAAAATCATCCGCCGCAAGGGCGTGGTACGGGTCATCTGCACCGACCCGCGCCACAAGCAGCGCCAGGGTTGATTAGAGGAATTTGAAGAGGACGCTATGGCTCGTATCGCTGGTATCAACATTCCGCCGCATCAGCATGCCGAAATCGGCCTGACGGCTATTTTCGGCATCGGTCGCACACGCGCCCGCAAGATCTGCGAGGCCTGTGGCATCGCCTACAGCAAGAAGGTCAAGGATCTTACGGATGCGGATCTTGAGAAGATTCGTGATCAGATCGGCCTCTACACCATCGAGGGTGATTTGCGTCGTGAGACCACGATGAACATCAAGCGCCTGATGGACATCGGTTGCTACCGTGGTTTCCGCCACCGTCGTGGTCTGCCACTGCGTGGTCAGCGCACCCGCACCAACGCCCGCACCCGCAAGGGCCCGCGCAAGGGCGCAGCCGCTCTGAAGAAATAAAGAAAGCACCCTATGGCAAAAGCACCCGTCTCCAACGCCGCCCAGCGCGTTCGCAAGAAGGTTCGCAAGAATGTGGCCGATGGTATCGCCCACATCCACGCATCCTTCAACAACACCATCATCACCATCACCGACCGGCAGGGCAATGCCCTGTCCTGGGCCTCTTCGGGCGGTCAGGGCTTCAAGGGTTCGCGCAAGTCGACGCCCTTTGCCGCTCAGGTGGCCTCTGAGGTGGCCGGTCGCGCCGCGATCGAGCAGGGCATCAAGAACGTCGATGTCGAGATCAAGGGCCCGGGCCCCGGTCGCGAGTCGTCTGTGCGCGCGCTCGGCGCACTCGGTATCCGGATCAACTCGATTTCCGATGTGACCCCGGTGCCTCACAACGGCTGCCGCCCTCAAAAGCGCCGCCGTATCTAAGCGCAGTCCCCGGCCAGGTCAAGGCACAAACGCTGCCTGCCAGCCGGCTCCAAACCAAGCCCACCGCCGCCCGGCTACCAGCCAGACGGCTCCTGTATCCCCGTGATGCAGCAGACGATTGAAGGAAGATTCAAGTGGCACGTTATCTGGGCCCCAAGGCCAAACTCTCACGCCGCGAAGGCACCGATCTGTTTCTCAAGAGCGCTCGACGCGCCATTGGGGACAAGGCCAAATTTGACT
>CAYPSU010000236.1:0-2056 GCA_964413475.1 uncultured Polaromonas sp.
GGCGGGTGATGTCGTCGCGCACTTTGCTCAGTTCGGTCACCAGCTTGATGCGCTGGGCCTCGCCGCCGCTGAGCGTGGGTGAGGGCTGGCCGAGCGTGAGGTAGCCCAGGCCCACGTCCTTGAGCAGTTGCAGCGGGTGGCTGATGTGGGGCATGGACGCAAAAAAGTCCACGGCCTCGTCGACCTCCATGCGCAGCACCTCGCCAATGCTCTTGCCCCGCCAGGTGACGGCCAGCGTTTCGGGGTTGAAGCGCGCGCCGTGGCAGGTTTCGCAGAGCACCTTCACGTCGGGTAAGAAGCTCATGCCGATGGTGCGCACGCCCGCGCCTTCGCAGGTGGGGCAGCGCCCTTCGCCGGTGTTGAAGGAAAAGCGCCCCGGCCCATACCCGCGGGCCTTGGCCTCGAGCGTGTCGGCAAAGAGCTTGCGGATGGTGTCCCAAAAGCCGATGTAAGTGGCGGGGCAAGAGCGCGGGGTTTTGCCGATGGGCGTTTGATCAACCTCAAGCACGCGGTCTACGCTCTGATAGCCATCGAGCCGCGAGCAACCTACCCAGGCGGGGTGCTGTCCGGCTTCGTCTTTCTTGCGGCCGGCGGCAGTGGAACGCTGGCTGACCGCGGCCTGCACATTGGCCAGCAACACCTCGCGTGCGAGGGTCGATTTACCCGAGCCACTGACGCCCGTGACCGCCACTAAACGCTGCAGCGGAATCTGAACATCGACCTGCCTGAGGTTGTGCAGATTGGCCCCCTCGATCTGCAAGCTGGCCTCGGCACGCGCGGCGCGCCGGGGCCGCAGCGGATGCCGTATGGCCTGCAGCAAATAACGACCGGTGAGCGACTCGGCGTTGGCCGCCAGATCCTGAGCACTGCCCTGTGCCACCACGCGGCCGCCACGTTTTCCGGCGCCCGGACCGATGTCAATGATGTGGTCGGCGCTGCGTATGGTGTCTTCGTCGTGCTCGACCACCACCAGGGTGTTGCCGCGCTCGCTGAGCTTGCCCAGTGCGCCCAACAAAATCTGGTTGTCGCGCGGATGCAGGCCGATGGTGGGCTCATCGAGCACATAGCACACGCCTTGCAAGTTAGAGCCCAACTGGGCAGCCAAGCGTATGCGCTGCGCCTCGCCGCCCGAGAGCGTGGGCGCGCCGCGGTCTAGCGTGAGATAACCCAGTCCGACTTCCTCCAGAAACTCCAGGCGGCTGCTGATTTCGGGGATGAGGTCGCGCGCAATCTCGGCCTCGCGCCCACTGAGCTGTAGGCCGTCGATCCAGGCCCGCACATGGGTGACCGATAGCCGCGCCACATCGGTGATGGACCATGCCTGGCCGTCGGCACCGCGCAAGCGCACCGCTCTGGCCTGGGCATTGAGGCGGGTGCCCTTGCACTTGGGGCAGGCAGCATCCCCGATGTCTTCAAGCTCAGGCTCGGCAAAGCTTTGCTCGCGGCCTTTGTTGTCCTCGGCCGGCAGGGAGTCGTCGAGCGCTCGCCGCTGTTCCTTGCTCAGAGCCACGCCAGTGCCCACGCAGTCCGGGCACCAGCCGTGCTTGCTGTTGTAGGAGAACAGGCGCGGGTCCAGCTCAGGGTAGGAGGTCGCGCACACCGGGCAGGCTCGCTTGGTGGAAAACGCCTGAATTTGCCCAATGCCGCGGGTCGGGGTGCCCAGCTCCATCACAGTCTGCAAGCCGTCCAGCGGGGCCAGCACATGCACCACGCCCTTGCCGTGCTCAAGCGCAGACTTCAGCGCCTGGCGCAAGGCAGCCTCGTTGGCGGGCAGCACCCGCAAGTCGGCCACTGGCAGTTCGAGAGTGTGTTCCTTGAAACGGTCGATACGCGGAAAGCCAGTGGTGGGCAAAAACTCGCCATCGACCCGCAGATGGGTGTAGCCCCGCGGCCGTGCCCAATCGGCCAGTTCGGTATAGACGCCTTTGCGGTTAATCACCAGGGGGGCCAGCAGACCAATATGCTGGCCACGATAGTGCTTGAGCAGCTGCGCGGCAATGCTGTCGCTGCTCTGGGGCATGACGGCGGCATCGTCGTGCACGCAGTGCTGCACGCC
>CAYPSU010000237.1:0-2051 GCA_964413475.1 uncultured Polaromonas sp.
TCGGCCTGCGAGAGCGTGAAGACCAGACCGCTGCCAGCCTTGTCACGATTGAGGTACTTGCTGGCGCTGTTACCGTCAGCCACATTGGCCGCGCCTTCACTGGAGGGCACATTCCCCGAGGACGCGATCACGCTGTCAATCAGGGTGCTGACTACGCCCTGGTAAATGGCCCCGGCGCTGGCGCCATTGGACGCCCGCCCGCTTGCAGCCAGCATGGTCGTGCCGGCAAGGCTCAGATCCTGCCAGTTGCGGCTGGGCAGGTTCAACGTGGTCCAGCTGCGTCCATCGGCCGCCAGCTCCCTCAGGGTGCCCGGGGTACCTCCAGCCCGATCGGCCAGCAACACCCGACCTTCGTTGCTGATCAGCACATCGGTGTAGTTGTCAGCTGGGGCGCGCACCAGGCTCCAGTTGACGCCGCCATCACGGGAAATCGCCACCATGCCCGTATTGGACAAGGCAGCCATCTGTTGACCATCCGGAGAGACCGCGACATGGTCAAAGCCTTGCCCCGGCGGCAGCATACCGTCGAGATAGACACCCGCGATCTGCATCGCTTCGGCGTCGGCCGACCGCAGCTCTGTGAACACCAGCTTGTAGTACTGGAAGCTCTGCTGGTTGTCAAAGCTCACCGAGCTGGTAACACCGCGGTCGGTGCCCAAGCCAGTCTCTCCGCGCCTCACCTCCGTCCAAGCCGTGCTGTCCCAGGTCAAGGGCGTGTTCGAGCCCAGCAGCGTGAAGCGCGTCGGGTCACTGCCCGCCTCAGTATTGGCACTCGTGAAATCGATGCGGTTGACCGCGCGAGGCGCCTGCAAGGCCGTAAGAAGCCCGCTGCCGGCCTTGGCCGCATTCACATACTTGGTGCTCCGGTCGCCATCGAGCGCGGCCGCAGCGCCGCTGCCAAAAGGCACTGCACCCGGGGAAGCTACATCCGAGCGGGCCGTCACCAGCCCGATCTCGGCCAAATGCACTGAGCCGCTGGGCGCCACGCTGCTGCTCAGAGCATTGCCCAGACGCACTTCGCTGACCTGCATGCCGTAGGCGGTGGCCGCATTGCGTAAATCGGACAGTACCAGTTTGTAGTATCTAAAGCTTTGCGTGTTGGCAACGGCCACAGTGTTGGTGGCCCGCCGCGCAGTGCTCAGACCGGTCTGTCCAGTGGCAATCTCCGTCCAGCCTGAATCCGCCCAGCCAAGCTCAAAGTTTGAGCCCAGCAGCCTATAGCTCATCGGATCGCGATCAGGGGCGTCGTTGCCGGTCGTTAGGGTCAGGGAGTCGACCACCGCAGAGTCCGACAGCGTCACCAGCAAGCCGGCATCGATCTTGTTGCGGTTGAGATACTTGCTGGCACTGCTGCCGTCGATGGCTTTTTCTGCACCTTCGCCGCCGGACATGATCGCACCCGGCGAGGCGGTGGCCGACACCATGGTCGCGCGCTGCTCGGTGTAGACCAGCTTGTAGTAACGGTAGCTCGCTTCATTGGCGAAGCTGACATGGCTGGTGCTCGAGCGCGCTGTGCTCAAGCCCGTGGCGCCCGATGCCACAGCTCGCCAGCGCGCGTCGTCCCAGGCCAAGTCCTCGCTAGCGCCAAAGAGCGCATACCGAGTCGGATCGCTTTGCGGCGCGTCCTGGCCCGAGGTGAAGTTCAGTCCGCGCAGCACATCGGCGCTTTCCAGATTGAACAGCAGGCCCGGAGTCGCGGTCTTGATGTCCATGAACTTGGTATCAGCGCTGGCGGCCGACACCAACTTCAGATCGCCCAGTCGCGGCGCGCTGGCCGCCTTGGCATTGCTGCTCAGGGCAGCGCCGAGCTTGACCTCGGAGACTTGCATGCCATAGGCCGTTGCCGCATTGCGCAGATCGGTCAGCACCAGCTTGTAGTGCTTGAAGCTCTGGCTGTTGTCAAAGGTGACCGTGTTGCTGGCGCGGCGCACGGTGCTCAGGCTGGTCTGGCCGGTAGCGATCTGCGTCCAGCCGGCATCGGCCCAGCCCAGCTCGTCGTTGGAGCCCAGCAAGATGTAGCGCATCGGGTCGCGATCGGGCCCGTCGTTGCC
>CAYPSU010000238.1:0-2049 GCA_964413475.1 uncultured Polaromonas sp.
TGGCCTTGCCCTTGGGCAGGCTTGGATCGATGTAAGCGGCGTAGGTGTCGGGCGTTTTGAAGGTAAAGGACGTGCCAAAGCCCAGCGCCATCTCGGTGCCCAGCAAAGTGAGCTTGAAAGACGGCAGCGCCACATCAAAGAATTCGGGCAAAAAGGGCGCGATGGTGCCGGCGTCGGCGCCCTCGGGCAGATCCACATACAGGCGCAAGTCGAGCTCGGGCAACTGCGGATCGAACTCGCCGGCCAGCCAGGCCTCCACGTCGATCAAATCGAGCAAGAGGGTGTCGGCCCAGCCCACGGCCAGCTCCAGACCCCAGTCGATCATCACCGGCTCGGTGAGCTCTTCGGCGGGCGCTTCTTCGCCTGCGGCAGCTTCCTCGGCCACCGGCGGGATCAAGGGCACCTGCCCCAAGGCGTAGCGGTATTCGTAGTAGGGCAGCTCGGGATTGGGCAGGATCAGCTCAAGATTGAGCTCGGGGCCTTGCACGTTGTAGCCCAGGATCTCGGTGGCACCGGCCTGGATCTTGATGCCGGTCTCCAGCGCGCTGATGCCCGCCGGCTTGGCCTCGCCGGTGAGCATGTCCAGCAGCGTGGTGTCCTGCCAGCCGGCGCCGACCTTCAGGCCCACGTCCCATTCCTGCCCGCCCATCTCCACCGTGGTGAAGATGAATTCCTTCTCAAAGTAAGGCAATTCGGGGTTGCTGACATCGATGACCAGGGCTTCGTCCCAGTAGTCCTCAGGCCGCTCGTCCAGGCCCTGGACCTTCATCAGGGCATCGAGGTCCATCATCGGGATCTCAATGCGCAGCGGCTCGAGTTCAGGGTCGACAAAGTCTTGCAGGAACTCGGGGGTGTCGATCACGATCTCGCTGCTGTAGGTCAGCTCCACCGGCTTGCCCAGCACCGTCACCCGCACCGTCGGCGGCTCGATGATGAATTGCGCTGGCAAGAAGGTCAGCGAATCGATCTCCAGGTCGCCAAAGAAAACAGAAGCAGAGAACTCGGGCAGCAGGGGCTCAAAGCGCCCGTCGATCAGCGCGGGCAAGTTGATCAGGTCAAACAGCTTGGCATCGGGCCAGCCGACCGCCGCACGCACGCCCCAGTCGTAGGCCTCGCCGCCATGATTGAGCGTGCCCAGCACCTTCTCGTAGCTGTAGTTGGGCAGCTCCGGGTTCGGGAATATCAGCTCGAGGCTGAGCTCCGGGCCAGCACGCCCGAGCAGCGAACCGGTGTCGAGCGTGATGCCTTGCTCTGTGCCGGTGAAGCCGCCTTCCTTGTCACCGTTGACGCCCTTGATGAAGTCGCCCACGCTCAGATCGCCCCAACCGCCAGCAAACTTGAAACCCACGTCGCTCTCGACGCCGCCCATGGGAATCGTGGTCAGCACGATTTCCTTCTCGATCGAGGGCATGGGCGACTCGAGGAAAGCCAGCACATCGCCCACAAAGCCCTTGGGCGGCAGCAGTTCGTACCACAGGCCGCTGTGGTCGTAGTTCTCCTCGGACAGGTCGAGCGTTTCGCCGGGGCCCATGTAGCGGTAGATGCGTCCGACATTACCGCCGGCCTCATGACCTTCTTCGACCATCACCTGGTCGCCAAATGCCAGTTCGGTCTCGCCGTCGCCGCTGCGGTAGTCAACCTGCAGGTAGTCGCCGTCGCCCTCTTCTTCGCCGGCCTCGCCGCTGGAGGTGGCGCTGACCACGGTATCGGCCACGATCGAGGGCGTGTCATCGGCCTGTACCGTCACCGCACCGGCCACGTTCAGGGCGTATTCCTCGCCGTCTTCAGGCTGCACAATGAAGGCCTGCGCGTCGGTGCTGACCATGTTGGAGGTGAGCACGATGCTGGCGGCCGCGCCCGCGCCTTCGCTACTGGCCTCGTTGCTGGTGGTGGCCGTCAGGGTGGCGGCCATGCTCGATAGCACACTCAGGTCGCCGCCAATGTCGAGCTCGACCGTCTCGAGCTTGGCCAACGCGACCAGCGGATCTTCGTCGCCGATTTCCGAGCCGACCAAGGCATCGACCGCCTTGAACAGCACGTTCTGCGATT
>CAYPSU010000239.1:0-2007 GCA_964413475.1 uncultured Polaromonas sp.
GCCGCCGCCGGTCAGCATCATGCCGCGCTCGGCGATGTCGGCACCCAGCTCGGGCGGGGTTTGTTCCAGCGCGGTCTTGACGGCCGAGACGATCTGGTTGAGCGGATCGGTCAGGGCTTCGAGGATTTCGTTGGAGCTGATGGTGAAGCTGCGCGGCACGCCTTCGGAGAGGTTGCGGCCCTTGACTTCCATCTCCCTGACCTCCGAGCCTGGAAAGGCCGAACCGATGTTCTTCTTGATCGCTTCGGCCGTTGGCTCGCCAATCAGCATGCCGTAGTTGCGGCGGATGTAGTTGATGATGGCATCGTCGAAGCGGTCGCCGCCCACCCGCACGCTGCCCTTGTAGACCATGCCGCCCAGCGAAATCACACCCACCTCGGTGGTGCCGCCACCGATGTCGACCACCATGGAGCCCGAGGCTTCGGCCACGGGCAGCCCGGCGCCAATGGCTGCGGCCATGGGTTCCTCAATCAGGTAGACCTCGGAAGCGCCTGCGCCCAGGGCCGACTCGCGGATGGCGCGGCGTTCCACCTGGGTGGAGCCGCATGGCACGCAGATGATGATGCGCGGGCTGGGCCGGAACATGCTGCGCGGATGGACCATCTTGATGAATTGCTTGAGCATTTGCTCGGTGACCGTAAAGTCAGCAATCACTCCGTCCTTCATCGGACGGATGGCCTCGATATTTCCGGGTACCTTGCCCAGCATTGCCTTGGCCTCGTGGCCAACAGCCTGTATGGTTTTTTTGCCTTGGGGGCCGCCCTCATGTCGGATGGCCACCACCGAGGGCTCGTCAAGCACGATGCCCTGCCCCCGCACAAAGATCAGGGTGTTGGCTGTGCCCAGGTCGATCGCCAGGTCGGTGGAAAAGTACCGGCGGAAGGATTCAAACATGTCAGAGGTCCGTTGCGGGCGGTTCCGCCGTCTGCCCGGGCGGCCGCACCATCAAAAATTTGGCTTGTGCGCCGGCCCCTCGCAGCCCCTGCCGAGCCGCAGCCAGCGCGGTTGGGACTCTTGCGCGGAGGGACCCTGCGCTGAAGGCGGGATAATACCCCAAGCATCGATGCCTAGAAGCCTTCCAGGGAGGCTTTTGCATCAGATTTGCACCCTGACAGCCCGCCCAGGCCGGGACCCCTCCAGGTCCGCCCGGCGGGCACCGATTCTTATTTGCTATGGCACTGACCGCCCAAGACATTTCGCGCGTGGCCCACCTGGCCCGTCTGCACCTGCAGCCCGAGGAAAGCGAACGCGCCCTCGCGCAGATCAACGGCTTTTTCGGCTTGGTCGAGCAGATGGCCGCCGTCCCCACCGAAGGCATAGAGCCCATGGCCCATCCGGTTGAACTGACCGGACAGGTGGCTTTGCGGCTGCGAGAGGACGTGGTGACTGAACCCGACCAGCGCCAGGCCAATCAGCAAAGTGCCCCAGCCGTCGAGCGCGGCCTGTTTCTTGTGCCCAAGGTGATTGAATGAGCGCCGCGCTGCACGATCTGAGCGTGGCCCAACTTGCCGCGGGCCTGAAGGCGCGGGCGTTTTCGGCGCTTGAAGTGGCGCAGCACTTCATAGGCCGTGCCCAGCAGGACTCCACCGGTAGCTTTTTGGCCCTCAACCCCGAGGCCACGCTGGCCCAGGCCCGTGCCAGCGATGCGCGACTGGCCGCGGGTCAGGCCGGACTGCTGGAAGGGGTGCCGGTGGCCCACAAAGACATCTTTGTCACCCGCGACTTTCCCACCACCGCCGGCTCCAAGATGCTCGAGGGCTATCGCTCACCCTTCGATGCCACCGTGGTGGCGCGTTTGGCCCAGGCTGGCATGGTCACCGTGGGCAAGCTCAACTGCGATGAATTTGCCATGGGTTCGGGCAATGAAAACAGCGCCTACGGCCCGGTCAGGAACCCCTGGGACACCGGCCGCGTGCCCGGTGGATCTTCAGGCGGCAGCGCTGCCGCCCTGGCGGCGCGCCTGATCCCGGCGGCCACCGGCACCGACACCGGCGGCTCGATCCGCCA
>CAYPSU010000240.1:0-1995 GCA_964413475.1 uncultured Polaromonas sp.
GGCCTCACGCAAGCCACCGAAGTGGCCATCCTCAGCGCCAACTACATCAGCAAGCGCCTGGCCGCGCACTACCCCACGCTGTATGCCAGCGACAAGGGGCATGTGGCGCATGAATGCATCCTGGATTTGCGTCACTTCAAGGACAGCTGCGGCATCTTGGCCGAGGACGTGGCCAAACGCCTGATGGACTATGGCTTTCATGCGCCGACGCTGAGCTTTCCGGTGGCCAACACCCTGATGGTCGAGCCCACCGAGAGCGAAACGCTGCAAGAAATTGACCGCTTCATCGAGGCCATGATTGCGATCCGGCAGGAGATCACGCAGATCGAATCGGGCCAATGGCCACGGGACGACAACCCGCTGAAAAACGCGCCGCACACTGCCGCCAGTGTGCTGAGCGAGGAATGGCCGCACCCCTACTCGCGAGAGCTGGCGGCCTTTCCGGTGCCGCGTCTGAAGCAGGGCAAGTATTGGCCGCCGGTGGGCCGGGTCGACAATGTCTGGGGCGACCGCAATCTGTTTTGCAGCTGTGTGCCGGTCAGCGCCGAGGACTGAACCCGATTCATGACGCCCCCACAGGCCGACCGCGTTCTTCGTCTCAAAGGCTTGAGGCCCTGAGCCATGAATGCAGGACTGTGGCTGACCGTCCTGCTGATCGGGCTCTATTTCGCCCTGCTGGCCTGGTCCCTCAAGCACCGGGGCCGCACCCTGAGCGGCCCGTGGTTCTTTTTTCTACGCGCCTTCTTTCCCAACTGGAAGTTTTTCCATGCGGTCGGCCGTGCGCCGCGCCTGTACGTGCGTGGGCAAGATGCACAGGGACAGTGCGGCCCCTGGCAGCGCATCTACCCCCGATTGCCCAGGCGGGCACTGCACCTGCTGCACAACCCGTCCGTCAATTTGGCCCTGACGCAGCAAAACCTGGTCGATCATCTGGCCCAGGACATCAATGAGCTGCCCGAGGGCGCAGACCCGCGCCAATGCGTCAGCTATGCGCTGGTGTGCCGGCTGGCGGTCGATGCTTTGCGCGGTGGCTGCTGGGGCGGGCAGCCCCTGATCCATCAGCCCATGCCCGAGGCGCAGGCCTGGCAGATGGAGCTGCGCATGGAGCACCCGGGCCTGCCCGGCCACCCGCCGGAGAGCGTGTTGATGCTGCAGTCGGCCCTGACGCCGCTGCCCAAGCGGGTGGACTGAGGCATGGACCTGAGCCTGGCCGCAAGGGCCTTCGAGGTGTTGCTGGGCTGGAGCCTGGCTTTGCAGTCGCTGGAATACCTGCGGATCATCCGTATGGATCGCATCAGCCATTGGCCCGTGCAAAGACAGGAGCTGCCAGCGAAGCCCGCCGGGCTGTCAGAACTGCTGGATCGACTGATGCAGCCCGTCCCCTACCGCGCCCTGCTGTTGCTGCGCCTGATCCTGGCTTTGATCCTGATGGCCGGCGGCTTGGGTCTGATGGGATCTCTGCTGCTGTTTGTGATCGCCCTGGTATTGCTCTTTCGCTGGCGCGGGGCCTTCAACGGCGGCAGTGACTTCATGACCCTGGTGGGCCTGACAGGTTTGCTGCTGGCCCATGGGGGTCAGGCGCTGGGCCAGGGCGATTTGGGATGGACTGCTGCCCTGTGGTACGTCACCCTGCAGACGGTAACTTCGTATTTTGTGTCCGGCTGGGTCAAACTGCTGCGCCCCGAATGGCGCAGCGGCGCGGCCTTGCCGGTTTTTCTGGACTCGGGTGTCTATGGGCCTTTGCCAGAAAGCAGCGTATTTCGCCGACCCCGGGTCGCCCGAGCGATAAGCTGGGGGTTTACCGTCTGGGAGGGCTGCTTCGTGCTGGCCCTGCTCGACCAGCGGCTGGCCCTCCTGTTTTGCGCCAGTGCGGTGTTGTTCCACTTTCTGGTGTACCGGTACTTCGGACTCAATCGCTTCTTCTGGGCCTGGCTGGCCAGCTTTCCGGCGGTGATTTACTGCGCCCTGCCCTGAGCCTGGCGCCGCATCGCGCCG
>CAYPSU010000241.1:0-1974 GCA_964413475.1 uncultured Polaromonas sp.
GTATCAGCAGCGGGGCCGAGCAGTATCTGGTGGGCCGTGTACAGGTGACCGAAAGCCTGACCCAAGGCCCACTCACCTTGTCCATCACGGCGGTTGATCTTGCGGGCAACAAGGCGGCGCCGGTTCAAGCGCTCAGCGCTGGCAGCCCAGTGCTATTTGACAAGACCGCCCCCACGCTGCTGAGCCTGCAAGGCCGATACAGCGGTGACGGCAAGGTGGTTTTCAAAGCCACCTTCAGCGAAGCGGTCACCGTTCAGCCCGACCCGGCTGTCAATCCGCCTGTGAACAGCCCCTTGGCCCTTGATCTTCTGGTTGGGACTGTCACGCGGCAGGCCGTGTTGACCGGCGCACAAGGCAGCGATCTGGAATTTACCTATGTACTGCAGTCCGGTGACGCGGGGGCTGTCAGCGCCTCAGCCTGGGTGGCCAACGGCAAGCAGGTGGTCGATGCGGCGGGCGCCAGTTTTGTGCCCGCGGCCGACCTGACTGCGGCGCTGGGCGCAGCGCAGTTGCCGCCGGTGACCCGCAGCGTTGGCAGTGCGGCGTCCTCCAATGAGTTCAACTTCTTCGATCCCCGCCCGGACACCAACCCGGGCGACGGGACCCAGGTTCCCGACGTGGTCTATTTTGTGGGCGGTTCAAATTACGACGTCCTCAACGTGCCGGTGCCTGCGAATGCGACGCCCGTCCTTGCCAATGAGGGACGGGCTCTGACCCTGGGTGGCTACACGCTGGCCATCACGCCCACGGGCGGCGTCCGCATCGCAGATGGGCAGGGCAATGAAGCGGTCTTGATGAACATCGAGTCGGTGCTGCCCGGTGGCGATGCCGACCGCGCCATTCATGTGGCCGTGCACCGCGCCGCGCTCAGCGATGCCCAGGTTCTCGTCCAGGGTACGCCCTGGGGCGGCGATGCGGCCGACATCGGTCTGGCTGACTTGCAGTTGCTCTTTGGTGCCTCGGTGAGCAGTTTGGCCCTGGAGGCCAACAAGTGGGTCGCACGCAATTCTTCCAATGCGGTTCTGGGCGAACTGAAGTTCACCCAGAACGTGACAGATGCATCAGGAGCTCAGTATGACTTCATGCTTACCGCCGGACCAACGGCCAGCGGCCCGGAAGCGATTTTCATCAACGACATCGAAACCCTGCGCTTCGTGTTGTCCCAGTCCGAGCCGCCGCTGAACCACGAGCTTTATCCGCAACCAGTTGTCTAAGTCTTTCTTTTTTTTCCAAATCCCCACTTCTTCAAACCAGGAGAGCGCCATGTCCACAAGCCACTTCCCGAGCATCTACTCCCTTTCGGATGACACGCGTTACACCACCCTGCCAAGCCTGACCAATCTGGAGGTCAAGCTTGTGGGCACAGCTCAGCAGACCCTGCAGATTGGTTCGCGCACCACCGCGAATAACCCCGCCACCTTTGTGGCCGCCTACGAGGCGCGTCCCCTTGTAGACCCAAGCACCCAGGCGACGTTTTACGCGCTGCATCACATGCCCAGCGGTCTGCCAGTCTTTGTGTCTGAGGGGCTGCCCGGCGACGGAGAGACCGAATTCGCAGTGCAGCCGCAGAGTACCAAAGCGGGCGTGCAACTGACCTCGCTTTTGGTCGATCGCCTGGAGATCGGAGGTCAGACGGTCTATCTGAAGCCCGTCAACATAGGAGTGACGGACGCGTCGCGTTTGCTCATCGGCTCGCCAATGGACGATGGCACGCTCGTCGTTCCTGTGGCCACGCAGGGCATCAAGAACGCTCACAAGGTGGTCGAGGGAACGGGTGCGTCGCAGGTGCTCAAAATCAAGGCCAGTAGCGCGGCAGATGCAGTGACTCTGGCCACCTTGGAGCGTGCCGAGACTTCGGCAGCCTTCCCGGTCCAGCCCCAGTGGAAGCTGACCGTCCTTGAGCCCGGGCAGCCCAATCCTGCCACCCCCAATGTGTCCCCGACTCCGGTCACCATGACCTATTACGTCAGCGAC
>CAYPSU010000242.1:0-1961 GCA_964413475.1 uncultured Polaromonas sp.
TCAAGCGCGTCATCCCCGAGGGCAAGACCATGTGCTCGCTGTGCTCGCGGCTGCGGCGGGGCATCCTCTACCGCGTGGCCGAGGAGCTGGGCTGCACCAAGATCGCGCTGGGGCATCACCGCGATGACATCTTGCAGACCCTGTTTCTCAATATGTTCTTCGCCTCCAAGCTCAAGGGCATGCCGCCCAAGCTGGCCAGTGACGATGGCAAGAATGTGGTGATCCGACCGCTGGCCTACGTCAATGAGAAAGACCTGATCGCCTGGGCCCAGGTGCGGCAGTTCCCCATCATCCCGTGCACCTTGTGCGGCAGCCAAGACGGCCTGCAGCGCCAGGTGGTCGGCGACATGCTGCGCGAGTGGGACAAGAAGTTTCCGGGTCGGCTGGAGAACCTTTTTACGGCGCTGCAGAACGTGGTGCCTTCGCACCTGATGGACCGGCAATTGCACAACTTCACCGATATTCGCGCCACCGGCGTGGTCGATCCGCACGGGGACAAGGCGTTTGATCCAGAGAACTTTGCGCAGCCCAGCACCGGCATCAAGTTTCTGTAAGGCTCCATCGCGCCGGGGGCGGCGCTCCTACGGCCCCATCGCAGGGACCTGCCCGATCTGGCGGCAGCCGCGCTCTCGCGGCGATTTTCAGCCCTGAACGCAACCAACCCTTTCATTTGGATACCATCGGAGCTTGCCACCCCTTGTTCATTCATGGTTACGCTCGACGCATGAACACCGCCGGACTACTTTTATCCAGGCTCTTCTTGGCGTTCGCCCTTGCCTTGCTGGCCGCATGCTCTGGCATGCGGCTGGTCGACAACGAGGTGCTCAGCCATGCGCGTTGGCAAGGCAGCCCGGCCGGGCCGGGCAGCACCTACCGCTTTGAACGTCTGCCCTCGCAGCAAAGCAGCGTAGAGCCCGGTCAGGATCAGCTCGAGGCCATGGCTCAGACGGCCTTGAGCCGGCTCGGCTGGGTGCATCACCCCGAGGCTGCGCTCTGGGTGATTCAGCTCAGCGCCACCACCGTGGTGCAGCCCGGCTATAGCGGCGCCTGGGGAGGTTTCCCGAGCGTCTCCATCGGTGCGGGTACCGCGGGCAGCCACATCGGCATGGCCTTTCCCATGATGCGCTACGAGCCGCCGCTGTACATCCGCGAGGTGCAGATCCTCATCCGCGACAGCCGCAGCCATGTGGTGGTGTATGAAACCCGGGCCCGGCACAGCGGCGTCTGGGCCGACGGCCGCGCCCTGCTACCGGCCATGCTCGATGCCGCGCTGAGCGGCTTTCCCTCTCCACCGGCCGGACCGCGCCGGGTGAATGTGCAAATCCCACGCTGAGCGCAGTCTATGGCGCCAAAATAGGCCCCATGGACCAACCCACCCGCATCATCGCCATACGGCACGGCGAAACCGCCTGGAATGTGGACACCCGCATCCAGGGTCACCTGGACATCGCACTCAACGAGCGCGGCCATTGGCAAGCGCAGCAGCTGGCACGAGCCCTGGCCGATGCGGATATCGCTGCCGTGTACGCCAGCGACCTCAGCCGCGCTTTTGAAACCGGCCGCTATCTGGCCCAGGCCACCGGCGCCCCGATCAGCCCCAACCCAGGTCTGCGCGAGCGCGGCTTTGGCCTGTTTGAAGGCCGCACCTTTGCTCAAATTGAGGCCGAGCTGCCCGAGCAGGCCCTGCGCTGGCGCAAGCGCGACCCCCACTTTGCCCCAGAGGGCGGCGAATCGCTGGTGCAGCTCTATGAACGGGTGGTGAGCACCTGCGAACGTCTGGCCGCCGCCCATGCCGGCGAGCAGATTGCCCTGGTGGGCCACGGCGGTGTGATGGATGTGCTCTACCGCGCTGCCACCGGCCAGGACCTGCAAGCCCCGCGCAGCTGGGAACTGGGCAACGCGGCCATCAACCGCCTGCTGTGGTCACCGCAGGGTTTCACGCTGGTGGGTTGGGGCGATGT
>CAYPSU010000243.1:0-1936 GCA_964413475.1 uncultured Polaromonas sp.
CGGTGACAGAGCCGTCCAGAACCAGAAAATCGACCAGAGGCATGCGTTTCTTGTATTCAAAAAGGCAGCATGAATTTTACCCCCTGCCCCCTGAAGCCTGGAGATCAACGGAGTGGTGGGAGGATAATCCTGCGAATTGATTGAAAACGCTGAGTGGTCCCGGGTCTAACTGCGCGGCGATTTGTGGCAGCACACATGCATTTCCTTTGACATTGGCTCCTCGCATTCTTCACATCGGTAAATTCTTCCCACCCGACCGGGGGGGGATGGAATCCTTCCTGGCCGAGCTGGTCCTGGCGCAGCAAAGCAGCGGGCTGGAGGTCGCGGTCGTGGTGCATGGCCAGCCCCGCACCGAAGACCCCGACTGGTTGGTGCGCGTGCCGGTGCAATGGCGGCTGGTCTACACCCCAATGGCCGGCGGTTTCAGGAGGGCCATAGCCCGTGCCATCGAGCGCTTTGAGCCCGATATCCTGCACCTGCACATGCCCAATGTGGCCGTGTTCTGGTTGCTGACGCTGCCCCAGGCCCAGCGCATTCCGTGGGTGGTGCACTGGCATTCAGACGTGATTGTTTCGTCTCGCAGCCCCTGGCCGCTGCGACTGGCCTACATGGCCTATCGGCCGTTCGAGCAGGCGGTGCTCGAGCGCTGCGATCGCATCGTGGCCACCTCAGACACCTACCTCTCGGTCAGCGAGCCGCTGTCTCAATGGCGCTACAAATGTGCAGCCATTCCCCTGGGCATCAGCACGGCGCTGCCCCGGCACCCGCAGGATGACCGGGCCCCCGACTTTGCATGGTCCGACGGCCCGCTGCGCCTGCTGAGTATCGGGCGACTGGCCCACTACAAGGGCTTTGAAACCCTGATCCGCGCCGTTGCCGCCACCGAGGGTGTGCAACTGGCGATTGCCGGCGACGGCGAGGGCCGCGCACGCCTGCTTGAAATGGTCAAGGCCTGCACCCCTCCCGGGCAACCCCCGCGCATTCACCTGCTGGGCGAAGTCAGCGAGGCCCACAAGCACCAGCTGCTGGCCAGCTGCGATGCCTTTTGCCTGGCCTCGCGCGAGCGCACCGAGGCCTTCGGGGTGGTGCTGCTCGAAGCCATGGCGCATGCCAAACCGTGTCTGGTGGCCGATCTGCCCGGCTCGGGCATGCCCTGGGTGGTGCGCACGGCCGGTGCGGGCATCAGCAGTATTGCGGTTGACGATCCACACAGTTGGGCTCAGGCGCTGGCGAACGTGCGTGACCATCGCGAGCGCCTGCAAGGCTGGGGCCAGCAGGGCCGGCAGGGGCTCGAAACCTATTTCTCAATCGAGGCGTGTGCACAGGCCATCAGCGGCCAGTACGCCAACAGCCCGATGGCCAGCCAGATCAGCCGCGAGTACCGTATCGCCCAGCCCGATCTGGCGCTGGCCGCACAGCGCACCGATGTGCTGATTGTCATCCCGGCCCGCAACGAACAGGCCACCATCGCCAGCGTGGTGCGCCAGGCGCTGCAGGCCGGCTGGCACCATGTGCTGGTGATCGATGATCACAGCCAGGACGACACCGGCCGCCTGGCCCGCGAGGCCGGCGCCCAGGTCATCCGACCGGCCCTGCCCACCGGGGCCTGGGGGGCCATGCAACTGGGCATCCGCCACGGACTGACTCAAGGATTTCTGGCCGTCATCACCATGGACGCTGACGGCCAGCACGAGGTCGATGAACTGCCCAAGCTGCTGCACCGGGCCGATCAGGCCGACGTGCTGATCGGTGCGTTTCCCCAGCGCATGAGCTGGATGCGCAAGCTGGCCTGGGCGTGGTTTGCGTTGATTACTCGCCTGCAGGCCCAAGACCTGACCTCGGGTTTCCGGTACTACAACCGCCGCGCCATGGAGGTGCTGGCTGGCCCGCAGGCCACCTTGCTTGACTACCAGGATGTGGGGGTGTTGCTGATGCT
>CAYPSU010000244.1:0-1867 GCA_964413475.1 uncultured Polaromonas sp.
GACCCAAGGGCTTGAGAAATTCTTCTTCCAGCATCTCGCCGGGTGATACAGGTCGCACGGTGCGCATGGCTTGATCCTTCAGTCATCGTCGACGATCTCTACGTTGGCAGCGCCTTCTGGCGGAAGGGATGATGCCACTGGCTCCTGGCGCGGCCAAGCGACGGCCGCCGTGGCGGGTCAGATTGAGCGAGGGGTTAGGCCACACCGACACCGAGCCGAAGCTCCATGAAAACGCTGTGCTCGTTTGGCTGGTAGCTGCCGAACGGACCCGACATGACGAAGCCTTTACTGCGATAGAGGTTGTGGGCGGGCTCAAAAGCAGCGTGCGTTCCGGTTTCTAGGCTGAGCCTCGTATAGCCACGCTGCTGCGCGACCGAGATAATGTGCGCGAGTACGGCGCGGCCTGCCCCCCGACCGCGCGCAGCAGCTGGTGTGCGCATGGATTTGATCTCGCCGTGATTCGGCGTGAGTTCCTTCAGCGCGCCACAGCCAAGAAGCACCTCTTCATCCCAGACGGTCCAGAACGTGATGTCAGGCGCTCGAAGTTTGTTCAGATCCAGCGCGAAGACTTGTTCCGGTGGTGAGAGCTCGTACATGTTCGCCAGATGCTCCTCTAGCAGGGCGTGAACCTGAGGACGGGAGAGATCGTCGACTTCGATACGCATGTGGAAGAGGGAAGGCCTGTTTTGTGTGGTCTAACGTGAAGCTAACCGGCGTGCGGCAGCGGGCGGCGGCCAGGCCACAATGAAATGAGGCCCGGTCGATGAACGCTGTTGCGCGTCCGGTTGAGCGTAGTGTTAGGCAACACCGAAGACCGCCCTGTAGTGAATAACTGTCGGAAACGGATCATAGAAGTGATGCAGGAGGCGTTTCCACTCCAGATACCGCTGCGACTGCCTAAAGCCTTGCTCGTGGGCTTCAATCGATGACCAGCGCACGAGCAGCAGGTATGAGCTTGGGCTCTCCAAGCAGCGGCCGAGTTCATGTCCGAGGTACCCGGGCATGCCGGAGATGATCGTCTGCGCTTCAGCAAAGGCCCGTTCGAAAGCGAGCTCCTGGCCCGACTTGACAGACAGCTGCGCAACTTCAAGCACCTCACTCGACGAGGCGGATGCGGAGGGTAGGGGCATGGTTCACGCTGTCTGAGGTGACGCAGAACTATAGCCATTGAAACAAAAAATGTAAGCACCCGAAATGCAATTTTTTGTCTAAAGCCTCCGCCCGGTACGACGCATCGTTTTGATCAGGGTCTGGTGGCGCGGGCAGTCACCCCAAGGGAGCGACACCCGCAGAGCGCCCGCCTCCAAGGCTGGCGAGCGATGAGCTTGAACCCGCGTTTTTCCGCTCGGCCATGAAAAAACCCCCAAGCTCCAGACGGATGTCCAAGGCTTGGGGGTCTGTGCAAAAGGCCGCGCCAGCGCGCTGGCCCTGCGCAGGCTTTAGCTCTGGCTGTTCTGCAGCGCCGCGATGCGCTCTTCAATCGGCGGGTGGGTGCTGAACAGCTGGCCGATGCCGCCGGCAATGCCCATGGCGGCCACCGACTTGGGCAGTTCACCGGGGACCATGCCGCCCAGGCGGGCCAGGGCGTTGATCATGGGTTGCTTACGCCCCAGCAATTGGGCCGCACCGGAATCGGCGCGGAACTCGCGCTGGCGCGAGAACCAGGCCACGATGATGGCGGCCAGAAAGCCCAGGATGATGTCCAGCAAGATGGTGGTGACGTAGTAGCCGATGCCGGGGCCCGAGCTTTCCTGGTCGCCCTTGCGCAAAAAGCTGTCCACCGCGTAGCCCACGATGCGGCTGAGGAAGACCACGAAGGTGTTCATCACGCCCTGAATGAGCGTCATGGTGACCATGTCGCCGTTGG
>CAYPSU010000245.1:0-1844 GCA_964413475.1 uncultured Polaromonas sp.
CATCCACTGAGCACCGCCGCTGCTGTAGGTTTGGCGTCAGGTGCCGCAGCGGTGTTGCGGCATACTGGAACGCATGTCCATGCGTGCGGACCTGCGCTTTTTCCGACCCAGGCTGGTCGATGCCCTCGACGGCTATGACCGCAGCCGTTTCCTGAGGGATGTGGTTGCGGGCCTGACGGTCGGCGTGGTGGCCCTGCCGCTGGCCATGGCCTTTGCCATTGCGTCCGGGCTGAAACCCGAAGCCGGTCTGATGACGGCCATCATGGCGGGCTTCCTGATTTCCCTGCTGGGCGGCAGCAGGGTCCAGATTGGCGGGCCCGCCGGAGCCTTCATCGTCATTGTCTACGCCATTGTGGAGCGTTACGGACTGGCCAACCTGATTCTGGCAACGGCCATGTCGGGCATGGTGCTTTTCCTGATGGGCCTGTTCCGTCTGGGAGCGCTGATCCGTTTCATTCCGGTGGCGGTCATCATCGGGTTCACCAATGGCATTGCCGTTCTGATCATCGTGTCGCAGGTCCGGGATTTCCTGGGTCTGGATATTGCGGTCCTGCCGGCCGACTTCTTCGGGCTGTTGCAGATGCTGGGCACCCACCTCGACTCGATCGATGGCCCCACCTTGGCAGTGGCTCTGGGGTCGCTGTCGCTGCTGGCGAGCTGGCACCGGATGGCGGGCCGGCTGGGCGCAGGCGATCGGGCCCGCCCTCTGGCCCTCATCCCCGGCTCCATCGTGGCCCTGGTGCTGGCCACCCTTGCGACCGCGCTGCTGGACCTGCCGGTGGCCACCATTGGCAGCCGGTTTGGGGGCCTGCCCGATCATCTGCCCGGCTTCGCCTGGCCGGACTTCAGTTGGGAAAGTGCCCGCTTCCTGTTCATGCCAACCATGACACTGGCCCTGCTGGGCGCCATTGAATCCCTGCTGTGCGCCCGTATCAGCGATGGACTGACGGGGGACCGTCATGACCCCAACCAGGAGCTGATGGCCCAGGGTGTCGCCAACTTCATCACCCCCTTCTTCGGTGGCATGCCGGCGACCGGGACCATCGCTCGCACCATGACCAACATCCACAGCGGCGCCAGCAGTCCGATCGCCGGCATGGTGCATGCCCTGACGCTGCTGGCCCTGGTTCTGGTGGCCGCGCCCCTGGCCAGGCACATTCCGCTCGCTGCGATGGCGGCCATTCTGGTGTTTGTGGCCTGGAACATGGGCCAGTGGCAGGAATTTCTGAACCTCAGGCAGTACCGGCTGCCCTACCGCATGACTTTGCTGGGCGTGTTTTTTCTCACCGTGGTGTTTGATCTGACGGTGGCGGTAGAGGTCGGTCTGATCGCAGCATGCCTGACCTTCATTTACCGCATTTCCAGCCTCAGCCGCAGCGAGCAGGTCGGGTCCTTGGATGACCCCGGACTGGCCGGTCTGAAAGAGAAGGTGCAAGCCTGGCGTCTGTATGGCGCACTGTTTTTTGGGGCGGTCCAACTGGTGGAGGAGATCGAGGACCGGCTTGCCTGTCCGGTGGTGGTACTCGATCTGAAGAACGTCATCTACATCGACTCTTCCGGTGTGGACGCCCTGGTGCATCTGGTTCACGCCTGCAGACGCAGAAAACTGACGCTGATTGTCTGCGGCCTGATGCACCAGCCACTGGACATTGCCCGCCGCAGCGGGCTCGTCATGCTGCTGCAGGGCCAGCTCGAACCCGATCTGGCCCAGGCTTTGGCGCGGGCCGTTGCGTTGGCCGGCCCATCCGGTCCGGACACGCCCGATCTTGGGACGCCCGGCTAAAATCGCAAAAACCAGGCGCCTGCCGCCTGAGCCCTTGGAGCCCCTTCATGCCGCTGTTTCG
>CAYPSU010000246.1:0-1825 GCA_964413475.1 uncultured Polaromonas sp.
CCCGCGAACGGCCAAGCTGCTCGCTATCTCGCGGGATGATGAGGTAACAGGCCAGGCTCAGCTGGTGCGCCTGGCCGCCCCCGATCTGGCGCTGCGGCAGGCCAGGGCGCAGGCACGCATCAGCGCGCTCGACAGTCGGCTCACTGCCACCGCGGGCGATCAGCAGCTGGTCGACACTTTGCGCAGCACACGCGAGCAACTGGGCCAGCAATGGGTCGAGGTGCGGGGTGCGGACGCTGAAACGCGGCAACTGCAATTGACCGCCCCTTTCGCAGGTCGTCTGGTCGACGTGGCCCCCGACCTGGCCCCAGGGCTGGTGGTGGCCCGGCAAGAGGTGCTGGCCCGTGTGATCGATACCCGGCAGTGGATGGCGGAGGCCTTCGTGGACGAGGATGGCGCCAAGCGCATTCGCGTGGGCGCTGTCGCACGCGCTTACCTGCACGGCGCGCACATGGAGACCATCGAAGCTCGCATTGAGGAAATTGACACGGTTCCGGTGGACCAATTACCTGCCGAAATGCTCGCTGCGCGCTTTGGCGGCTTCTTGTTGACCACCGACGATCCGTCCATGCTCAAGCCTCTGCGGTCGCTTTATCGGGTTCGGCTGTCGCTGGCCCACGGACCGCAAAGCCCCCAGGCCCGTCTGGCAGGATTTAACTTGCAGGCCGAACGCGACAGTCTGGCCGGCCGCCTGGTGCGTGGCGCTGTCAGTGCCTTGATGCTGCAGGCTACTTTTTGACGGGCACCTTGGTGCGCTTGGCTCACGGCGTTCTGCCTCTCAGTCAGGATGCCATCTTGCCGGGCAGCCGCGGTCGCATGACCCGTTTGTACAGCGGTGGGACCATGGCCAGCAAGGACATGCCGGCATAGCCCAGGGGCATCTGAGGCGAGGCTGGCGTTCTGTATAGCTGATCACAGTCCAAAGAGGGCTCTAGATGGTGCGCCGCGTGGCGCGGCAGTTTGAAGAGCATCAGGTCAGAAATGCGATTGGCGCAGTCCCAGGTATGCGCTGCTCCCATGCGTTCGGGCTTGCCGTGGATGTGGTCGCGCACCAGGCCCCAATGTTCGACATAGTCCACCGAGCCCACCAGGAGCAACGCAAAGGCGGCCTGGATGCAGCAAAAAGCCAAGGTTTTGCTGCCGCCTGTCCCATACATCAAGGCAAACAGCGAGGCGGTGGCTGCGAGCAGAGCGAGCGCTTCATTGAGGCGGCCTGGTTGCTTGCTCGACAGGCGCACCGCGTCCCTGAAGACGCCCCAAAAGTAGCGCGGCAGAAAAACCCACAAGCCCTCATGGACTCGGGCGGTGGCCGGGTCTGTATGCGTGGCGGCACCCCGGTGATGCCCTTTGTTGTGTTCGATGGCGTAATGGCCGTAGGCCACAGACAGCAAGAGCAAGCGGGCGAGCACCCGATCGACCAGCGCCCTGCGGTGCCCCAATTCATGCGCCAGCACAATCCCGATGCCGCCGAGCACATAGCCGCAGGACAGAGCCAGCCAGACCAGATCGGGCCAGGCCAGCGCGTGGGCTTGGCTGGCCAGCCCCAAACTTACTGCAAGCACCAAGGCCATCACGAGCCGGGGTAAGTGGCGCCCCCAGGCCGGCTCGGCCGCCCGTGCGGCCCCAGGCCCTACCCAGGCTTCGGCGATCGGCAGCACCACAGCGGCCAAGAAGACTGAAAGACCATACCAACTGCTCGTCCAAGCCAGCAGGGGCGAGAGCGTGAAGGCCAAAGGCAGAAGGAGGTGCATGGAAATTCGAAATCCTACCGCTTTGTGGGCGCCGTGCCTGTACTCTTGTTGGAGCTTGGATTTTGGAGCATCAT
>CAYPSU010000247.1:0-1792 GCA_964413475.1 uncultured Polaromonas sp.
TCTTCATGTTCACCGGCAACTGGGACGCCTTCCTGGTCATGCTGGCCCTGTCCTTCGTGCTGGGCGTGCTGATCATCATCCCGATTGGTGGGGCCGACATGCCGGTGGTGGTGTCCATGCTCAACAGTTACTCGGGCTGGGCTGCTGCCGGCATCGGCTTTAGCCTGAACAACAGCATGCTGATCGTTGCAGGCTCGCTGGTGGGCTCATCGGGCGCCATCCTGAGTTACATCATGTGCAAGGCGATGAACCGCTCTTTCTTCAATGTGATTCTGGGCGGCTTCGGCGGAGACAGCGGCAGCGCCGCGCAAGGTGGCGGCGTGCAGCGCACGGCCAAGAGCGGCTCGGCCGACGATGCGGCCTTCATCATGAGCAATGCCGAGTCTGTGATCATCGTGCCGGGCTACGGACTGGCGGTGGCGCGCGCACAGCATGCGGTCAAGGAGCTGGCACAAAAGCTCACCGACAAGGGCGTAACCGTCAAGTACGCCATCCATCCCGTGGCTGGCCGCATGCCCGGCCATATGAATGTGCTGCTGGCTGAGGCCGAAGTGCCCTATGACCAGGTCTTTGAGATGGAGGACATCAATGCCGAATTCAGCCAAGCGGATGTCGCCATCATTCTGGGCGCCAACGATGTGGTCAACCCGGCGGCGCATGTCAAAGGCAGTCCGATCTACGGCATGCCCATCCTTGAAGCCTACAAGGCCAAGACCGTCATTGTGAACAAGCGCTCCATGGCCGCCGGCTATGCCGGTTTGGACAATGAATTGTTTTATTTGGATAAAACCATGATGGTTTTTGGCGATGCGAAAAAAGTGATTGAAGATATCGGCAAAGCCATCGAATAATGGCGGGCTGTGCCGCCCCCGGTGGGCAGACCGGGTGGACAGACCGGGTCGAACGAGGGCGGTCTGATCCATAAATACAAAGGAGACCCCCTCATGAGCACCCAAGCTGCCGACCGTCCCTGGCTGCAGGCCTATCCAGCCGGCGTCCCGACCGACATCGATGCCTCCCAATACCGATCGCTGGTAGCGCTGTTGGAAGAAGGCTTCCAAAAGCACGGCGATAAGGTGGCCTACAGCTTCCTGGGCAAGGAATTTCGCTTCGGCTACATCGACAGCGTTTCCCGGGCCTTTGCGGCCTATCTGCAAGGCCTGGGTTTGGCCAAGGGCGACCGGGTGGCCATCATGATGCCCAATGTGCCGCAGTACCCGGTCGCGGTGGCCGCCATCCTGCGCGCCGGCTATGTGGTGGTCAATGTCAATCCGCTCTACACCGCGCGCGAGCTTGAGCACCAGCTCAAGGACTCGGGCGCCAAGGCCATCGTCATCCTCGAGAACTTTGCGGCCACCCTGCAGGCCTGCATCGGCAACACGCCGGTTCAGCATGTGGTGCTGGCGGCCATGGGCGATCGACTGGGTTTTCTGAAAGGCGCCTTGGTCAACTATGTGGTGCGCAACATCAAGAAGATGGTGCCGGCCTTCGATTTGCCGCAGGCCGAGCGATTCAATGACGCCATCGCCCTGGGGGCCCGCGCGCCCCTGCAGACCCCCGATCTGGGGCCCGACGATGTGGCGGTGCTGCAGTACACCGGCGGCACCACCGGCGTGAGCAAGGGCGCGGTGCTCCTGCACCGCAACATCATCGCCAATTTGCTGCAGTCCGAGGCCTGGAATGCGCCGGCGATGGCCGCCATTGCGGCAGGCGAGCAGCCCACCTACGTGTGTGCGCTGCCGCTCTATCACATCTTCGCCTTCACGGTGAACATGATGCTGGGCATGCGCTC
>CAYPSU010000248.1:0-1751 GCA_964413475.1 uncultured Polaromonas sp.
GCCCAAGGCGCCTTTGTTGACCGCCTGGCTGATGCTTTTGCAGGCCCGCGCCACCACTTCGAGCAGCAGGCGCAACTGGGCCGGTATGCGGCCGTGGTCGCGCTGCTGCTCAACCAGGTAGCGGGTGAGGGAAACCTTGTTCATGTGCATTCCTCGGGTGGGCTTGTGGGGCAGGCTGGCTGCGGCGGGCTGACAGAATCAGTCGGCCAGTGCGCGCGTGATCACTTCGCGGACGTCTTTGCTCAGGTCGGGCTTGGCAGCAACCCGGGTCAAGGCCTCACGCGCCGAACTGCGGTAGGGTTCGGCCAGCTTTTTCCAGCGGTCCAGGGCCCGCGCCAAACGGGCGGCCACCTGGGGATTGAAGGCGTCGAGCTCCAGCACCCGTTCGCCCCAGAACACATAACCCGCTGCATCGGCGCGGTGGAAGGCACCGGGATTGCCCTGGCAGAAAGTGCTGATGACACTGCGCGCCCGGTTTGGGTTGCGCAGGTTGAAGTCGGGGTGCCGGATGAGCTGGCGCACGATGGGCAGCACATGGCCGTTGTGATCGGGGGCCCCAGCCTGCAGGCTGAACCATTTGTCGATGACCAGCGCTTCTTGCTTGAACTGGGCGTGGAAGCGATCGAGGGCCTTGGCGGCCAGTGCGTGACCGCTGACCACCAGTGCGCTCAAGGCATTGAATCGGTCGGTCATGTTGCTGGCCGTCTCAAAGCGTTGCAGAGCCAGCGCCGGCCACGCTTCTTCGCGCTCGGCGACATCGGCCAGACACAGGTGAAGCAGGGCCATGCCCGCCAGGGCCCGCTTGCCGCTTGAGTGCGCGTCGGGCCGGTAGCTGCCGCTGTCCTGGTGGCTGTGCCAAGCTTGCTCCCAGTTTGGGCGCAGGGCCAGGGCGAGCTGCAGTCGCATGGATTGGCGTACCGCATGAATGCGCTGGGGATCGACGATGTCCACCTGCTCGGCCAGATAGGTTTCGGAGGGAAGGGTGAGCACCAATTCCTTGAAGGCGGCATCGAGTTGTGGGTGGAGCAAGACTTCGCCCATGGCCCCGAGGTAGGCCTGGCTGAGCAGTTCGTCGCTGTTCCCATGGGCCAGGGCCCGCAGGGCCAGGCGCACGCCCAGGCGTTGTCCCGATTCCCAGCGGTTGAAAGGGTCGCTGTCGTGGGCCAGCAGGTGCAGCAGTTGCGCATCGCTGTGCTCGAAGGAGACGCTCACCGGAGCGCTGAAACCGCGCAGCAACGAGGGCACCGGCTCTTGGGTGATGCCCTGGAAGACATGTTGCTGCTGGGCTTGGGCCAGCACCAGGGTGCGTGAGCCGGGCTTTTGGCCGTCGCCCAAATCGAGCGGCAGATCGTGCCCGTCGGGGCCGACCAGGCCAAGGGTGACCGGGATGACAAACGCTTGCTTGTCGCTCTGACCCGGTGTGGCTGGGCAACTTTGCGCAAGGGTCAGGGTGTAGGTTTGGGCGGCGGGGTCGTAGTGGCCGCTGGCCTGAATCTGGGGGGTGCCGGCTTGGCTGTACCAGCGTTTGAATTCGGGTAGCCGGCGGGCCAGCTCGGATGCGGGATTGGCGTCGGCAATGGCCTGGGCGAAGTCATCGCAGGTGACCGCCTGCCCGTCATGTCGTTCAAAGTAGAGCTTCATGCCCCGGGCAAAGCCCTCGCGGCCGACCAGGGTCTGCATCATGCGAACGACCTCTGCGCCTTTTTCGTAGATGGTGACGGTGTAGAAGTTGTTGATCTCGACATAGCTGT
>CAYPSU010000249.1:0-1737 GCA_964413475.1 uncultured Polaromonas sp.
TGTTGCGACGGAAGTCCACCACACGGTAGTGGTGCTTGTGACCGCCGCCCTTGTGACGGATGGTGATGTGCCCATTGTTGTTACGGCCCGATTTCTGGAATTGCGGTTCGAGCAGAGGCGCATAGCCCTCACCCTTGTGCAGATGATCCCGAGAAATCTTGACCATGCCGCGTTGGCCGGGCGTGGTCGGTTTAATCTTGATGACAGCCATGATTTATGCGCCCTCCCCGGAGAAGTTGAGCTCCTGGCCGGCCTTCAGCGTCACATAGGCTTTGCGCACGTTGTCGCGGCGGCCCACAGAACGGCCATAGCGCTTGGTTTTGCCCTTCTGGTTGAGGACGGACACCGCCTTGACCTCGACCTTGAACATGAGTTCAACCGCAGCCTTGATTTCCGGTTTGGTGGCATCCTGCAGAACCTTGAACAACACCGAGTTGGTCTTCTCGGCCACCATGGTGGCCTTTTCCGACACGATCGGGGCCACCAGCACCTGCATCAGGCGGCCTTCATCAAACTTGACGGCGCTCATGCGAACATCTCCTTGAGTTGGTCCATGGCAGCCTTGGTCACCAGCACCTTCTTGTAGAAGACCAGCGACAGCGGGTCGGCGTAGCGCGGCTCGACCACCAGGATGTCCTGCAAGTTGCGCGAAGCCAGGTAGAGGTTCTCATCGACCTGGTCGGCAATGACCAGAACCGACTTGAGATTCATGGCCTTGAACTTGTCAGCCAGGGCCTTGGTTTTGGGTGAATCGACCTTGAGAGAGTCAACCACCGCCAGACGGCCTTCGCGGGCCAGCTGCGAGAAGATGGAGGCCATGCCGGCGCGATACATCTTCTTGTTGATTTTCTGCGTGAAATTCTCGTCGGGCATGTTCGGGAAAATGCGCCCGCCTCCACGCCACAGCGGGGAGGAGGTCATACCGGCACGCGCGCGACCGGTTCCCTTTTGCCGGAAAGGCTTTTTGGTCGAATGCTTGACCTGCTCGCGATCTTTTTGAGCGCGGGTGCCCTGCCTGGCGTTGGCCTGGAAGGCCACCACCACCTGGTGCACCAGAGATTCGTTGTACTCACGGCCAAACACGGTGTCGGGCACATCGACCTTGGCGGCAGCCAGCCCTTGTTCATTGAGGAGATCGACCTGCATCAGTTCGCTCCTTTCGCAACCGGGGCCTTGACAGCTGGGCGGACAGCCACAAAGCCGCCTTTGGCGCCGGGAATGGCACCCTTGATCATGAGCAGTTGACGCGCTTCGTCGATACGCACGATATCCAGATTCTGGATAGTCACCGTCACATCACCCATGTGGCCCGTCATCCGCTTACCGGGGAAAACGCGACCTGGATCCTGCGCCATGCCAATCGAGCCAGGCACGTTGTGTGAACGGCTATTGCCGTGAGACGCGCGCTGCGAGGCCATGTTGTGACGCTTGATGGTGCCGGCATAACCCTTGCCGATCGAGGTGCCCTGCACATCAACCTGCTGGCCTACAGCAAACACTTCGGCAGCCGGCAGCACCGCCCCTGCGGCATACTTGCCCGCCAGATCGGCAGAGACTCGGAATTCTTTGAGGATTTCGCCGGACTGCACACCCGCTTTGGCCAGATGGCCGGCCTGCGGCTTGCTCACGCGCGAGGCCTTGCGAGCGCCAAAGGTCACTTGCAATGCATCGTAGCCATCAGCGGCTTGGGTTTTGACCTGGGTCACGCGGTTGTTTGACACGTCCACCACCGTGACA
>CAYPSU010000250.1:0-1603 GCA_964413475.1 uncultured Polaromonas sp.
CCATGCCGTTGTAGAGCTCTTCGAGGAACTTGCGGACCTCGGCCACACGGGCTTCAGCCTGCAGCATGTTGCCAATTCGCTGACCGATGCCTTTGGCGGCCCAGCCCAGATGGACTTCAAGTACCTGACCCACGTTCATGCGCGAAGGCACGCCCAGGGGGTTGAGCACGATGTCGGCCGGCGTGCCATCGGCCATGTAAGGCATGTCCTCGACCGGTACGATTTTGGAGACCACACCCTTGTTGCCGTGGCGGCCGGCCATTTTGTCGCCAGGCTGCAGTCGGCGCTTGACCGCCAGATAGACCTTGACCATCTTGAGCACGCCCGCGGGCAGTTCGTCACCCTGGGTGAGTTTTTTGCGCTTTTCCTCGAAGGCCAGATCGAAGCTGTGACGGGTCTGTTCAAGCGAATTCTTGATCGACTCGAGCTGGGAGGCCACATCCTCGTCGGCCGGCCGAATGTCAAACCAGTGAAACTTCTCGACAGAGTCGAGATATGCTTTGTCGATCTTCCGGCCCTTGGCCAGCTTTTGCGGGCCGCCGTTAGCCACACGTCCGACCAGAAGCTTCTCGATTAGGTCAAATGCAGCGGCCTCCACGATACGCAGCTGGTCGTTGAGATCCAGGCGGAAACGCTTGAGTTCGTCGTCAATGATCTGCTGGGCGCGCTTGTCACGCACAATGCCTTCACGGGTGAAGACCTGCACATCGATCACGGTGCCTTGAGAGCCCTGGTCGACGCGCAGCGAGGTGTCCTTCACGTCGGAGGCCTTCTCACCAAAGATGGCGCGCAGCAGCTTCTCTTCCGGGGTGAGGGTCGTCTCTCCCTTGGGTGTAACCTTGCCCACCAGCACATCGCCCGGCTGCACTTCGGCGCCGACGTAGATGATGCCGGACTCGTCCAGACGGCCCAGTTGCTGCTCAGACAGGTTGGGGATGTCGCGGGTGATTTCTTCGGCACCGAGCTTGGTGTCGCGGGCCATCACCACCAGTTCCTCGATATGGATCGAGGTGTAGCGGTCATCGGCGACCACGCGCTCGGAAATCAGGATCGAGTCTTCGAAGTTGTAGCCGTTCCAGGGCATGAAGGCGATCAGCATGTTCTGGCCGATCGCGATCTCGCCCAGGTCGGTCGAGGCACCATCGGCGATCACGTCACCCTTGGAGAGCTTGTCACCCCGCTTGACAATCGGCCGCTGGTGAATGTTGGTGTTCTGGTTGGACCGCTGGTACTTGATCAGGTTGTAGATGTCCACACCAACCTCACCGGCCACGGCTTCGGCGTCATTAACACGCACCACGATGCGGGTGGCGTCGACGTAGTCCACCACACCGCCGCGGGCGGCCGTCACCACCGTGCCGGAGTCCACAGCGGCCACGCGCTCAATGCCGGTGCCCACCAGGGGCTTTTCCGGACGCAGCACGGGCACCGCCTGACGCGACATGTTCGCTCCCATCAGGGCGCGGTTGGCATCGTCGTGCTCGAGGAAGGGCACCAGCGAAGCAGCCACCGAAACGATTTGCGCCGGTGAAACGTCCATGTACTGGATACGCTCGGGACTGACCAGCACCGATTCACCCTTTTCGCGCGCCGACACGAGCTC
>CAYPSU010000251.1:0-1564 GCA_964413475.1 uncultured Polaromonas sp.
CAAAACCGATGTCGGGCGAGGTGTTGCGGGTGATGGCCGATTGGCAGTCCTCCCACTCCCAGGTGGTCACAGGTGGCGCCGGCTCTTCGGACGCCTGCGGCCAACCGTCATCAAAGGGGTCGCGGGCGTCCTGCATAAAACGGTGGGCCAGCCGGGAGGCGCTGCCGCGCCCCTTGAGAGCGCTCAGGGGCATGGAAAAGAGTCCAGGATCGGAAGGGGTCGACATACCTGTATTTTCATACAGTCTTTGGCCGTTTGGCAAATCCGGGGTTCACCCGGCAAGGTTCAGGCGTTCGACTGCTGCACCGCCTGGCGAAGGTCGTCAGCCCGGGTGGGCCGGACCACACGCGCCACCTCCTGTCCATTGTGGAGCAGCACCAGCGTCGGCCAGAGCTTGACGCGAAACGATCGGCCCAGCCACCGGCCAGGCCCGTCTTCCACCTTGAGGTGATGCCATCCAGGGTGCTCGGCCAGCACCTCGGCGATTGCTGCCTGAGCGCAGCGGCAATGGCCGCACCATACGGTGCCGAACTCCATCAGAGTCCAACCCTGCAAAGCCTGAACTTCGGCTCGGGTGGGGGCTTCGGTTTCACCCAGGTAGGGAGCAGACGCAGTCATGCACATCATTGTGGCTTATCGGGCCGCCAAGGCTTGCAAGGCCTCCGGGTTGATCAGCTGCAGCACCCGACCACGGCCACTGATGAGTCCACGATCACGCAGCTGGCGCAGGATGCGCGAGAAAGTCTCGGGGGCAATCCCCAGTTGGGCCGCGATGCTGCGTTTGCGTTCCAGCAGGTTGACCCGCATGCCCTGGTGGGCTGGGTCGATCTGGGCATGCCGGATGAGCCACTCGGCGCAGCGCACATCCGCATCCTTGGCCAGACGGCTGATGGCCATTTCGGTCTGGCGTCGCTGGGCTCGGGCCAGATCGATCAGCATCGAGCGTGCAGGTTCCGGCACATCATCGAGCTGGGCCTGAAAGGGGCCGGGCGCCACGGTTTGCAGCCGGACCTCTGTATCGGCCACGGCATCCACCAGAGGTCCCAGACCCAGCAAGGCACTGGCAGGCTCCAGCCAGAAAGGCCCTTCGATGACACCGAGCTGATGGTGCAGCCCCCCCTGGTCCAGCAGCCCCAGCACCACACGGCCACGATCAAGGTGCAGCACCTGCCCGGGTGCTTGCCCACGACGCAGCACCACCGCACCGCGCCTGAGGGTCAGGGTGGTCGCATGATCAATCAGGACAGGGATCTGCAACATCCGATGGACTGTGCCCCAGGCCATGGACTTTCGCATTGATCGAGGTCAACACCGGTTCAAAGCACCAAAATGGCCCGGAAATCATTCACATTGGTATGGGTCGGCCCGGTCACCACCAGATCCCCAAGGGCGTTGAAGTACCCCCAGGCGTCATTGCGCAGCAGATGATCGTCGAGTTGCAGGCCCAGCTCAGCTGCACGCTTCAGCGTGTCGGGCGCAACCCGGACCCCAGCGTTGTCCTCCACGCCGTCGATGCCGTCGGTGTCGGCGGCCAGCGCCCACACCCCGGCCTGACCCTGCAAGC
>CAYPSU010000252.1:0-1563 GCA_964413475.1 uncultured Polaromonas sp.
GCCAATCGGGCCAAAGCCAGGTTGTTGATGAAGTTGATGAAGGGCGACAGGCCCGACTGCAAGATGAATCCCATCGTGCCGGCGATGAACATGGCCCCCGCGATCGGGACGCGCACGACCATGAGCAGCAGCATCAGTCCAAAAATCATCAAAGCCAGGCTGATGGGTGTCATGAGGCCTCCCGCAGGCTGGGCTTGAACCGTCCAAAAGCTTGCGTCAGTGCGACCACGGCAGCCAGCGCAAAGGGCACGCTCATGCTGGCCAAGACGATCCAGTCGGGAAAGCCAAGCAACATCGAAGCACCCTGGTTGTCTTTGGCGCTGACGGCGGCCACGCCGCTGCGCCACGAGAGCAAGAAAAAGATGACGGCCATCAGCAGGTCACCGAAGCGGTCTAGTCGATGGTTGAAGCCAGCGCTGCGGTTAGCCGTGAAAAAGTCCACGATGATGTTGCCCCGCTCGAGCTGACAAAGCGGCATAAAAAAGGCCATGGCAATACCGCAAGCGATGCCAGTCAGTTCGAAGTCTCCAATCAAGGGGCTCGAGAAGAAATTGCGTCCGACGACGCTGTAGCAGGTCATCAGCATCAGGGCCGTGATGATCAGGCCGCCAATGATGCTGCAGCCCTTGGCCAGGGGTGTGAGAGGGTTCATGGCTTGTGAGTGGGGGCAAAGGGTCTTGGGTGGCCTTTTCAGGTCGAGGCGGTCAAGGGCAGGTCAGCACAGCCTTGGGTCAGCCGCCTCCGCTTGTCAAGAGCGCGGCGCTCATCTGGGGAATATACCCGACGGGCTGCAAGGTCTTATCAATTTATTCTTCTGCATCGGGCGTTCATAGGGCGGTGTCCGGTGTCGATCTGGGAATCAGGTGCTGGCTAATAAGGAATCCGACAAATCGAAGCGCTCGCCCAGCAGGGCGCTGGCTGCCGGGATCTGGCCATCGGCCAGGCTCAGGTGCTGGTCCAGGTGGCGCTCTGAGGCCGGCAGCAGCAGGCCGTAAAGCGCGCGGCACAGACGGCGTGCTTCGTGGCCGGCCCATCGGGTCGGCAACAGCACGCCCGGCAGCTCCGGATCGCGCAGCAACAAGCGCCGGTAATCATGGATCAGCAGACTGCGCGTCAAAAAAGCCACGGTCTCATCGGGCAAGACCTGCATCGGCTGCCACTGCGCCAGAACGGGTGTGTACGTCTCCACAAACATCCGATAGGCAACGTCCAGATCATTGAGATTCCAGGCCCGCCGAACCAGATCGGCATCATTGCCCGAGGCCGGCAGCCTTGGATTGGCCGCCACCAAGGGCAACAGCCGACTGAGCACGGGTGTCAATGACTCGCTCTCCAAAGAGTCGAACACCGCTGACAAATCGGCGCTGGGGTGTACGAAGCAATCCGCACCGAGCTGGCCAAATCCGTGCCAAAACAGGGCCCGACGCAAGCGCTCGCGATGATCGGACTCCAGCTCGCCGGTCACAGTGATCAGGCGCCAGCGCTGGTCCCACGGTGCGGACTGCGCGGCATAGATATGGCGCGAGGCCTCCACAAAGCGACGCCGGCCCGAGGCCGTGAGCT
>CAYPSU010000253.1:0-1508 GCA_964413475.1 uncultured Polaromonas sp.
CTGCTCGAGTGCAGCCGCATCGAATACGCCGTCGCAGCACGGGCGGTGGCACGGCCATAGCGTCAAGAACTTGAACCAGTTTGCACAGACTCATCTGGGTTGGGCTTGCACCAGACGCGACCGATCTAATGCCAGTGCTGTTCTTCTGAAAGTCAAACCAGTTTCAGACGGACAGCTCACCGATCACGACATCGCTCACGCTCAGGGGTCTTATCAAAGACGAGCGCATCTACGACGCCTCAGGCCATCGGCCGGGCCGACGGCCTGAGGCGATGCAGCTGATCGCCTAATTTTTCTTCTTTAAGTGAGCGAGGCGCCGACGCAAATGGTTCGTCGGTAATTGGTCAGTATCTGACCCCGATGAGTTGGCCTGTAAAATTATTCGAATTCGCACAAACGCCTGCCGCTTGCCTACAAATACTGCTGCGGTAGTGCGGTAGCCTGCCCGAGTGGATGCGAGCCCAGCCTCACCGGGCTTGAAGGCTAGCCGTTTCATGACCAGTCGCCGTTCTCAACTGCAAGAAGATACCTATTTCCGGATTCTGCGCATCCTGCAGGACAACCCGGACCTGACCCAGCGAGAGATTGCCCAAAGTCTGGGTCTGAGCACCAGCGGACTAAACTACTGCTTGAAGGCTCTGATCGCCAAAGGCTGGATCAAGGTCCAGAACTTCAGCCAATCTAAAAACAAGTTTGGCTACATCTATGTGCTCACGCCTCAGGGGCTGAGAGAGAAGGCTGACCTGATGACCCGATTTCTGGGACGTAAGATGCAGGAATATGAAGCGCTCAAGGCAGAGATCAAGGCTCTGAAGTCCGAAGCTGGCGATCAGAGACACCCAAGCCCCAAGAGAGTCAAGACATGAAAATCGCGATTGCCGGTACCGGCTACGTGGGCCTGTCAAATGCTGTCCTGCTCGCACAGCACAATGAAGTTGTTGCTCTGGATATCGTGGCCGAAAAGGTAGCGCTGATCAATCATAAAAAGTCACCCATAGAAGACACCGAGATCGAAGACTATCTGCGCAACAAGCCCTTGAATCTGCGTGCCACCACGGACAAGCACGAGGCCTACAGGGGCGCAGATTTTGTGATCATCGCCACCCCGACCGACTACGACCCACAGACCAATTACTTCAACACCCGCTCTATTGAGGCGGTGATCGTTGACGTGATGGCCGTCAACCCGAGCGCAGTGATGGTCATCAAGTCCACCGTGCCGGTGGGCTACACCGAAAAAACCCGTCTAGCCATGGGTACGGCCCAGCTGATTTTCTCGCCAGAGTTCCTGCGCGAAGGCAAGGCGCTGTACGACAACCTGCACCCCAGCCGCATCGTCGTTGGCGAGCGTTCCGAACGGGCCAATACCTTTACCAGGCTGCTGGCCCAAGGCGCGGTCAAGAAAAACGTGCCCACCTTGTTCACCGACAGCACGGAGGCCGAGGCCATCAAGCTGTTTGCCAACACCTACCTGGCAATGCGAGTGGCCTATTTCAATGAACTCGACA